>NZ_JBFBAE010000013.1:0-303847 GCF_040689465.1 Amycolatopsis sp. NPDC051373
TTGTGTTGACGGCCGGTGACGTGTTGTCAAGGCGGGAAAGCGTGCCTTGACAACACGTCGCCGGCCGCAAGGAGGCTTCGGATCGGGGTGCGGGGTGGGGCTGGGTGCAGGTTTCGTCGCGTGGGTGGGTGGCGGTTGCGGGGGTGGACGCGGTCTGTGTGGGTGGTGAGTCGGGCAGGTGGGTGGCGGTGGGTGGGGGCCGAGGGGTCCCAGTGTGGTTTTCGGTGCGTTGGGTGTGCCGAACGCGGGCGTGGGGTGCGTTGGGCGCCAGTGCGGCATGGGGGGTGCGTGGGAGGGCGGGAAGGTTGGAGAAGCGGTGGAGCGGACTGGGGGAGGTCAGTCGCGGAGGAGGAGGGCGGTGGCGAGGGCGGCGATGCCTTCGCCGCGGCCGGTGAGGCCCAGGCCGTCGGTGGTGGTGCCGGAGACGCTGACCGGGGCGCCGATGGCCGCGCCGAGGGCGTCTTGGGCTTCGGTGCGGCGTTTGCCGACGCGGGGGTGATTGCCGATGATCTGGACGGTGGCGTTTGCGACGCGCCAGCCTTCGGCTTCGAGCAGCGTGCGGACTTCGGCGAGCATGTCGGTGCCGTGGGCGCCGTCCATGCGGGGGTCGCCCGTGCCGAAGACGGCGCCGAGGTCGCCGAGGCCGGCGGCGGACAGGAGGGCGTCGCAGAGGGCGTGGGAGGCGACGTCGCCGTCGGAGTGGCCGGCGCAGCCGTCGACGCCGGGCCACAGCAGGCCGGCCATCCAGCAGTCGCGGCCGGGTTCGATGGGGTGGACGTCGACGCCGTTGCCCACACGCAGGTCGGTCACAGCGGGGCCTCCTGGTCGCCGCCGGCCACGAGGGCTTCGGCCAGCGTGAGTTCAAAGGCGCTCGCGACGCGCATGGCGTCGGGATCGCCGGGGACGGTGGTGGCGCCGGACACGGAGCCGAGGCCTGGGTCCGGGCTTTCGGCGAGTGCCGCGCTGAACGCGTCGAGCGAGAAGCCGACGGGGGTCTGGGCGGTGCGCAGGCCGTCGCGGTCGACGGTGGCGGTGATCAAGCCGGCGTCGGTCGCCTTAACGGTGTCCGCCATCGGGAGCACCGGGACTACGACAGACGCACCTGCACGGACCGTGGTCAGTACATCACGGACAGTCCGTTGTGGAGTGAAGGCGCGCAGGGCGTCGTGGACGAGAACCACCGCACCGGGAGAAAGCGAGGGCTCGACGGCGGGGAAAACCTGCCGGAGCGACGCGCCGGGGACGAACCGGCAGCGATCGGACAGCTCGGAAACGAGGTCCGACAGCGCGTCCGAAAACGACTCAGCACACCGAGAAGGGGCTGACACGACCACCAGATCGAGCTCCGGTGTGCCGAGTAGCCCCCGCACGGTGTGCTTGAGAAGAACTTCACCGTTCACCGTCGTGAGAGCACGCTCTTCATCGGCGATGTGGTGTGCGACAGTCACGAACGCGACGCTCTGCACCTGCTGGTTCATCGAGTCGTGATCGTAGAGAAGTGGCTGCCCGGTGCCTCCGCCGGGAGCCGGATGACCCCAGGGGTCAGACCGTCGCGGTTTCCAGAACTTCGTCGAGGAGTGTTTCCGCCTTGTCCTCGTCGGTGCCTTCCGCGAGCGCGAGCTCGCTGACCAGAATTTGCCGCGCCTTCGCCAGCATGCGCTTCTCGCCGGCTGAAAGTCCGCGGTCCTTCTCTCGCCGCCAGAGGTCGCGCACCACTTCGGCCACCTTGTTCACATCGCCGGAGGCGAGCTTCTCCAGGTTGGCCTTGTACCGACGAGACCAGTTCGTGGGCTCTTCGGTGTGGGGAGCACGCAGTACGTCGAAAACCTTGTCCAGTCCTTCTTGCCCGACGACATCACGCACACCGACGATCTCGGCGTTGTCAGCAGGCACGCGAACCGTAAGATCCCCTTGCGCGACTTTGAGGACGAGGTACTTCTTCTCCTCGCCCTTGATCACGCGGGTCTCGATGGCTTCGATGAGTGCGGCACCGTGGTGCGGGTAGACGACGGTCTCTCCGACCTTGAAAACCATGTGTCCTCTGCCCCTTTCGCTGATTCCATCTTAGCACGGTCTTCAGATGGCCACCTAGCGGCCCGGGATCGTCGTCGCAGGTCAGCGGCTTGGCGGGGGTTGACAAACCTGAATCGCCCGTGCTCATGCAGGTGATGGGGAAGGCATTGATCAGCAGGTACGAAATCCTAATTGGACGGTTGATCTTGGGTCGTGGCGCACCCGTTGGGGCCCACCGGTTCCGCGCGCGCGGACGCGCCCGGCTAGTCTTCGTCGTGACGAGGCCGTGAGATGGAAGGACTCCGACGTGAGGCTGCAGAAACGTCGCGTGCTCGGCGCAGGTGTGTCGGCGCTCGGTGCCGCGCTCGTGCTCGCCGGTTGCGGGGCCGGTCAGATCACCCAGACCGACACGCAGCAGCCTGCGGTCAACGGCACGTACGCGCAGGTGAAGACGCTGGTGCTGCGTGACGCCGCCGTCCAGTACCCCGCGCAGGGCGCCGCCTACTCGGCCGGCCAGCCCGCGCCGCTCACGCTCACGATCGTCAACCAGGGCGCCCAGGACGACCAGCTCGTCTCGGTCAGCTCGGAGGGCACGAAGTCGCCGGCGCAGATCAGCGGCGCCACCGACATCGTCGCCGGCCACACGCTGGTCATCGGCCCGGACGACGCCGTCGAGTCGACCAACGAGCAGGCCGCGCCGACCACGCCGACCACGTCGAGCTCCGCCTCCACGCCGCCCGGCGGCACCTCCTCGGGCGCTCCGACCGCCACGAGCAGCGCGTCCCCCGGCGACGGCGGTGCGGCCACGAAGCTGGGTCAGGGCACGGTCGTGTTGCAGGACCTCACGCAGCCGTTGTGGCCGGGCATGACGATCAACGTCACCTTCACCTTCCGCAACGCGGGCCCGATCACCGTCGCGATGCCGGTCGCCGCGCCGGCACACGTCGAGCCCTGACGGTTTTTGTCGGTGCCCGCCGATAGCCTCGGCGCGTGGTGAAGAAGACCAACACCGTCTACCGGTGCGCGGAATGCGGGTACGAAGCCGCGAAGTGGCTCGGCCGCTGCCCGGAGTGCCAGGCCTGGGGCTCGCTCGAAGAGCGGGGCGGGGTCAAACCGGCGATCACGCGAGTGGCCGCGGGTGCCCCGAGCGCGCCCGCGCGGCCCATCGGGGAAGTCGACGTGGAGACGGCCCGCGCGAAGGCGACGGGCGTCTCCGAACTCGACCGCGTGCTCGGTGGCGGGCTTGTGCCCGGCGCAGTGGTGCTGCTGGCCGGCGAACCCGGTGTCGGCAAGTCGACCCTGCTGCTCGAAGTGGCGTTCCAGTGGGCCAGAACGGCCGGCCGCTCCCTGTACGTCACGGGTGAGGAGTCGGCCGGACAGGTGCGGCTGCGCGCCGAGCGCACGGGCAACGTGCACGGCGAGATGTTCCTCGCGGCCGAGAGCGACCTGTCGGCGGTCCTGGGCCACGTCGACGCCGTGAAGCCGGGCGTGCTGATCGTCGACTCGGTGCAAACGATGGCGTCACCGCAGGTGGAGGGCTCGCCGGGCGGGGTCACGCAGGTGCGCGCCGTCGCGGCGGGGCTCGTGGCGCTCGCCAAGGAACGCGGGCTGCCGGTGGTGCTGGTGGGCCACGTGACGAAGGACGGTTCGGTCGCCGGCCCGCGCGTGCTGGAGCACCTCGTCGACGTCGTGCTGCAGTTCGAGGGCGACAAGCATTCGACGCTGCGCATGGTGCGCGGCATCAAGAACCGCTTCGGCGCGGCCGACGAGATCGGCTGCTTCGAGCTCACCGAGGGCGGCATCGTCGGTGTGCCCGACCCGTCCGGGCTGTTCATGAGCCGCACCGCCGAACCGGTGCCGGGCACGGCCATCACGGTCGCCATGGAGGGCAAACGGCCACTGCTGGGCGAGGTGCAGGCGCTGGTGTCGAGCACGAGCATGCCGCAGCCCAGGCGCGCGGTGAGCGGCCTCGACTCCTCGCGCGTGGCCATGGTCCTCGCCGTGCTGGAGAAACGCGGCCGGCTGAAGCTGGGTGACAAGGACGTCTACGTCGCCACGGTCGGTGGGATGAAGATCACCGAGCCCTCGATCGACCTGGCGCTGGTCCTGGCGCTGACGTCGTCGATGCACGACGTCGCGTTGTCCCAGCGGCTGGTGGCCGTCGGCGAGGTCGGGCTGGCCGGCGAGGTCCGCCGGGTGCCCAACGTCGCGCGCCGCCTCGCGGAAGCCGCGCGGCTCGGTTACACCCACGCCCTCGTGCCACCCGACTCCGGCAAGCTGCCCAACGGCATCCGCGCCCTCGAGGTCGGCGACGTCGCCAGCGCGCTCAACGCCGCCAACCACGCGAAGTGATCACGACCCGAACTGGCTGGTGATCTCGAAGCTGAACTTCGCCTCGCTGAGCGTCTCGCCCGGGTGGATCCCGTAGAAGTTCTGGTTGGTGACGTTCTTCGCGCTGACCAGCTGCGAGGTCGGGGTGTTGACGTCGACCACGAGCTGGTGGTTGCCGTAGCTGACCGTGTAGGTCTCGACGTCGTCGTTCCTCGTCCACGAGGTGGCCTGGTCGCGCAGGGCGTCGATGATCGCCGTGCGCACCGGACGCGGCGCGAGCCCCGACGCGAGCACCGTGAGCAGGCGCATCTGTGTGTCGCCAGGCCCGGCGTAGGCGGCGACGGCCGACCCGGGGGTCGGCGGCAGCGGTGTCTTCGCCGTGCTCGTCTCGCCGGACGTCGGCACCTGGAACAGGCCGGGGTACGACTGCATCGGCGGGAGGACCTCGGTGGAGTAGCCCGACCGCTGGGGCGGCGGGTGCGCGGACGCGACGTCCTTCAGCAGCGGCGCCTGCTCCGTCGGCAGGTTCGCGACGAACTCCGGGGTCGGCCGGTACCAGCCGTCGGGGACATCGACGGCCCAGCCGCCAGGGTGGGGGAACTCCGCCTTGAAGTCGCCGCCCGCCGCGATCTGCGTGGTGGAGTCCGGCCCGGGCAGGCTCGGCTCGTCGGACCGCTGACCGGTGAGGAGCACCGTGTCCGGCTCGCGCGTCCACTTGCGCATCCACATGTCCGAGCGGTCGGCGGGGATCCAGAACTCGACCTTCTGCTGCACGGCGAAGGCGCTGCGGTCGTCCACCCACTCGACGTCGATGTAGTTGTTGGTCACGTGGGTGTACTGACCGGGACCGGGCTGCACGTCGGCGGTCGCCGTGGCCGCCGGGGCGACCGTGGCGGGACGCTCGACCACCTCGCGGGCCACGACCACGCCACCGGTCACGACGGCGACGGCCGCGGCCACGGCGATCCAGCGCCACGTGCCGCCACGCTTCTTCAGCGCCGGAGGGGCGATGTGCGAGCGGCCGGTTTCGGCGGCGGCGGCCCGCAGCAGCGTCGCGCGAGCGCGGTCCAGCTCAGCGGGATCGGTGCGGACGTGGGGATGCAGGGCGTCGAGGGCTTCGTCGAGCTCGGCGTCGGACCACAGGTGGCGCACATTGTCGTCGTTCACAGTTCCTTCGCCTCCTCGGCGGTCTCGGTGGTGCGCTGGACGGACGCGGCGTTGGCCCGAAGCCAGCGCCGGATGCGGTGCAGCCGCGAGCGGATCGTGCCAGGCGGCACACCCAGGGCTTCGGCGACCTCCGTCGGCTCGAGCCCCGCCCACGACACGAGCAGCAGGGTGTCACGGTCGGCGGCGTTGAGCTTCGCCAGCGCGCCGGCGAGCTGCGCCGCGCGGGTCTGCGCGTCCACCTGCTCGGCGACGCGGCCGTCGTGCCCGGCCGTGGAGCGCTCGCCGACCGCCGCGAGCCGCGCGGTCGCCCTCAGCGCCCGCGTCTCACTGCGGATGTGGTGGCGCAGCAGGTTCGTCGCGATCCCGTACAGCCACGAGCGCGCCGTGCCCAGGTCCGGCCGGTACGACTCGCGCCGCCGCAGCGCGACGAGGAACGTCTCGGCCACGAGGTCGTGGGCGGCGTCGTCGCCGACGCGGCGCGCGAGGTAGCGGTGCAGCTGGCGCGAGTGTGCGTCGAAGAGCCGGCCGAACACGGGCGCCGGATCGGGAACGCCCAGGTCGGGACGGTCGAACGAGTCCGGCAACGCCGCCTCCGGACCGTCGTGGATCACCTGCATGCCCTGTGTTGCCCGCAGAGCTCCGCAGCGTTCACAGCGGCGCTCACGGAGTGACCGGACTCACCAGATCGGGTGGTCGCTGAACTTCTCCAGCGTCGTGACGGACGGGCGGATGTAGAACAGGCCCGCCGCGTAGCCGAGCAGGCCCAGGGCGAAGTTGGCGAAGGTGGCCAGCACGTCCGTCGCGCCGAAGCGGTCGTGATCGCTCCACAGGTCGACCAGCGCCGACGCGGTGAGGGCGAGCAGGCAGGTGACGACGGTAGCCGTGAAGCAGGCGACCAGCGCCGTGCGCGCGGCTCGGGCGCGGGCGACCACGAGGTAGTCGCCCCGCAGGCAGCTGCGGCAGGTGAACACGACGATGGCCGTCATCACCACCGCGAGCGTCGGCAGCAGCAGGCCGATGACGCCGACAGGAGCGTCGGGGAGGCTGTGCCCGTGCAGCGGGCGGTTCACGAACGCGGTCAGCCCGAACACGAACGCGGTGCCGGCCAGCAGCGCGGTGCCGGTGACCACGGAGCCGGTGCGCACGCGGCGGGCGAAGAGCGGGGGCAGCGGGGCGTAGTCCGTGGCTTCGCCGTAGTACTGCTTCATCCCGTCACCTCCTTGCACCGACCTGCGTCCGAGCGCCGAATGAACGTGCAAATGCTCGTGAAGGTCACCTTAAGGGACGGTAGGTCTCTCAAGGTGACCTTCACGGCACTTGTCACCGACCTGTGCTAACGCGGTTAGGCCGGTGACAGGTGTTCACAGCTTCTCGGCGAGCAGGTTCGCGCACCGGATGAGGCCGATGTGCGAGTACGCCTGCGGGTGGTTGCCCAGCGAACGCTCGGCGATCGGGTCGTACTGCTCCGGCAGCAGGCCCGTGGGGCCCGCCGAGGCGACGATCTGCGTGAACAGCTCCTCGGCCTCGTTGCGGCGGCCGGTGATGAGGTACGCCTCGATCAGCCAAGCGGCGCAGATGTGGAACCCGCCTTCGCCGCCGGGCAGGCCGTCGTCGCGGCGGTAGCGGTACACCGTGGAACCGCTGCGCAGCTCGGCCTCGATCGCGGTCACCGTGCGCTGAAAGCGCTCGTCGGCCGGGTCGATCAGGCCGGTGAGGCCCACGAACAGCGACGCGGCGTCGAGGTCGGTGCCGTCGTACGCCGTGGTGAAGGCCTGGACCTCGTCGTTCCAGCCGTGCGCCAGCACGTCGGCCTTGATCTGCTCACGCAGCTCCGGCCATGCGGCCGGCACGTCGCGGCCGTACTCGTGGCCGAGCTTCACCGCGCGGTCGATCGTGACCCAGCACATCACTCGCGAGTACACCCGGTGGCGTGGCACGTGCCGCTCTTCCCAGATGCCGTGGTCCGGCTCGTTCCAACGCCGCGTGACGGCCTCGGCCATCGCGCGCACCATCTGCCAGTCCTCGTCGCGCAGCTCGCCACGCGCGTCGGCCAGGGTGACCACGAGCTCCACGACCGGGCCGAACACGTCGAGCTGCACCTGGTGGTTGGCCAGGTTGCCGACGCGCACGGGCCGCGAACCGGCGTACCCGGGCAGCGACTCGATCACGGCCTCGGCGCCGATCACGCTGCCGGCCAGCGTGTACAGCGGGTGCAGGCGCTCGGGACCGGCCAAAGTGGACAACACGCCGTGCAGCCACTGCAGGTAGCCCTCGGCCTCCTCGTTGGACCCGAGGTGCACCAGCTCGCGCACGGTCATGGACGCGTCGCGGATCCAGCAGTAGCGGTAGTCCCAGTTGCGGACGCCGCCGATCTCCTCGGGCAGCGAAGACGTCGCCGCCGCCAGGACACCACCGGAGTCGGTGTTGACCAGCCCGCGCAGTGTGAGCGCGGAGCGGCGCACCAGCTCGGCCTGCACCGTCGGCAGCTTCAGCTTGGCCGCCCAGTCGCTCCAGTAGCGGCCCGCGCGGTCGCGACGGTCTATTTCGGACAGTTCGTGGGCGCCGAGATCCGTGGTGCCGCAACGGAGTTCGAGCACCACGGGGTTGTCCGGTGTCGGCTGCACGAGCGCCGTGGCGGTGTCGTGCAGCCCGTCGGACGTGATGGTCCATGCCACGCCCGGCGAGCGGAGCACGAACGGCTCCGACGTGCCCAGCACCCGCAGCCCGTCGCCCTCGGCGACCAGCTTCACGGGCACGCCGCCGAACTCCGGCCGCGGCGCGAACAGCACGTCCGCCGCCGTCTCGCCCGAGATCACGCGCACGATGTCCGTGCGGTGCGAAGGGCTTTCCGGCTCGAGGTAGTCGGTCACGAGCAGGCGCGACCAGCGCGTTTCGACCGTCATCGTGTTCGGCAGGTAGCGCTGGCCCAGCGGCAGGCCGTTGCGGTGCGGCTTGATCGAGAAGGCTCCCGCACCGGGGCCGCCGAGCAGGTCGGCGAACACGGCAGGCGCGTCGGGACCCGGGTGGCACAGCCACGTGAGCTTCGCGTCGGGCGTCACGAGCGCGACGGAGCGCTCGTTGGCCAGCATCGACAGCCGCTCGATGGGCGGCGCCGACTCGCCGTAGAGCCAGTTCCGCCGTTCCTCCAGGAGGAAGCCGAGAACCAGCGCGACGTCGACGGTGTCGGGCACGCGGTAGGTCGCGAGCGTCTCGCCCTCGCCCACCTTGATGCCCAGGTCCGGGCCCGACAGGCGGGCGAACGCCTTCTCGTCGGTCACGTCGTCGCCCAGGAAGATGGCGGCGGTGGCGCCCACCTGGTGGCGCAGGGTGTCGAGCGCGCGGCCCTTGTCCGTCTGGACGACCGCGAGCTCCACCACCTCCTTGCCGTCGGTGGTCGACACGCCTTCCCAGGTCGACGGGCCTTCGTGCACGTCGGCGAGCACGCGGCGACCGGCCTCGTGCTCGGCTCGGCGCACGTGCACCGCGATGCTCGCGGGCTTGACCTCGAGCGACACGCCCGGCACGTCGAGCACCAGGTTCTCCAGCTCCGCCTCGAGCCGGCGGTGCAGCGCACGCGCCTTCTCGTCGAGGGCGTGGATGAACCCGATGTCGAACTCGGAGCCGTGGCTGCCCACGAGGTTGACCTCGGCGGGCAGGCGCGACAGCGTCGCCAGGTCACGCAGCGCGCGACCCGAGATGACCGCTGTGGTGGTCTCGTGCAGGCCGGCCAGAGATCTGAGTGCGCCGACGGACTCCGGCAGCGGCCGGGCCTCGTCGGGGTTGGCGGTGATCGGGGCCAACGTGCCGTCGTAGTCGCAGGCGACCAGCAGGCGCGGGGTACGGGCGATCTGCACGATCGCGCGCCGTAGCTCCGCAGGCAACGCCTCGGCGGTCAACACTCCTCCTCAGGAGGTCCAGCGCGGTACGGGGGAGGTCAGTCGACCGGCTCCGCACCCAGCGCCTGCAGGAACGAGCGCGCCCACCGGTCGACGTCGTGGGTGAGGACCTGTCGACGCATGGCGCGCATCCTGCGTCGGCCCTCGGCGGGGTCGAGCGTAATAGCAGCCACCAACGCGTTCTTCACCCCGTCCAGATCATGGGGGTTGACCAGGAACGCGCTGGTCAGTTCGGCGGCCGCGCCGGCGAACTCGCTGAGCACGAGCGCGCCCCCGAGATCGTGACGGCAGGCGACGTATTCCTTGCAGACGAGGTTCATCCCGTCGCGCAGCGGTGTCACCACCATCACGTCGGCGGCGGAGAAGAAGGCGGCCAGCTCGGTGCGGTTCACGGATTGGTGCAGGTAGTGCACGACCGGGTGACCGACACGCGCGAACTCGCCGTTGATGCGGCCGACCATCTGCTCGATCTCGCCGCGCATGCGCTGGTAGTGCTCCACGCGTTCGCGGCTCGGCGTGGCCAGCTGCACAAAGGCGACGTCCTCGGGCTGCATGCGCTCCTCGTGCAGCAGCTCGTGCAGCGCCTGCAACCGCAGGTCGATGCCCTTGGTGTAGTCGAGTCGGTCGACGCCGAGCATCACCGCTTTCGGGTTGCCGAGGTCGCGGCGGATCTGCTTGGCGCGCTCGATCACGCCCTTGCTGCGCGCGAGGGTGTCGAGGCCGGCGGCGTCGATCGAGATCGGGAACGCGCCGACGCGCACGGTGCGGTCGCCGACCTGCACCATGCCTGGCCGCGACCGCACGCCGACGGCGCCGCGCGTGGGCTCGAGGCCGACGAGCTGGCGGGCCAGCCACAGGAAGTTCTGCGCGCCGCCGGGGCGGTGGAAGCCGATGAGGTCGGCGCCGATGAGCCCGCGCACGATCTCGGCGCGCCACGGCAGCTGCATGAACAGCTCGACGGGCGGGAATGGGATGTGCAGGAAGAAACCGATGCGCAGGTCGGGGCGCAGTTCGCGCAGCATCGTGGGCACGAGCTGCAGCTGGTAGTCCTGGATCCACACCGTCGCGCCATGGGCCGCGACCTGGGCGCTGGCCTCGGCGAAGCGGCGGTTGACCTTCACGTAGCTGTCCCACCACGCGCGGTCGAACACCGGCGGCGCGACGACGTCGTGGTAGAGCGGCCACAGGGTGGCGTTGGAGAAGCCCTCGTAGTAGTCGCGGACCTCGGCGGAGGTGAGCGTGACGGGGTGCAGGACCAAGCCGTCGTCGTCGAACTCCTCGACGTCGACGTCGGGGACGCCGGGCCAGCCGACCCACGCGCCCTTGCGCGAGCGCAGGAACGGTTCTAGCGCGGAGACGAGCCCACCGGGGCTCGCCGTCCAGCGCTGGCCGCCGTCCGAAGCGCGCTCCAGGTCGACGGGCAGCCGGTTGGCCACCACAACGAAATCGGCGGACGGTGCGGTCTTCTGCTCGACAGTCACTACAGCTGCTCCCTCGTTTTCCGCGGGTCGCGGCCCCAGTGAAACCCTAGCGCGCGCCAGGTGACCGGCCGGTTGTCAACCGCTTACTCCAGACGGCGCTCCGGCGGCTCCAGCGGTCCCGCCATTCGCGGTCCGGCGAGCTTGCGTTCGAGCCGTCCGAGCCGCATCCGGACGGGTTGCGCGAGGTATTCACCCAGGACAACGCCCGCTGCGAGCGCGAGCCCGATGGCGACGGCGGTCATCAGCGTCGAGATGTTGCCGCCGGGCTCGACTCCCAATTGGTATAGACCACGATAGGTGGACAGGCCGGGCAGCAGGGGAGTGATCCCGGACACGGCCACGACGAGGGGCGTGACGCGCAGCCGCCGCGCCATCAGGCCGCCGCAGAAGCCGACGAGCGTGGCCGCGATGGCCGATGAGCTCACGGCGTCGAACTGCGTGAGCATGAGCGAGCCGTACACGAGGGCGCCGATGGCACCCGCCGCCGCGGCGACGAGCAGCGCGCGCAGCGTCGAGTAGGAGGCCAGCGCGAAGCACGCGGCCGCGCCGGCGCCGGTGACGACCACGATGGGCAGCTGCTGCGGGGTCGAGTTGATGACCTCCGGCAGCGGTGTGCTCGGCAGGCCGAGCATCACGGCGATCTTCAGCGCCAGCACCACGCCGGTGATCAGGCCCGCGGACATCAGCGCGGTCTCCATCGTGCGGCCGGCGGCCGTGACGTTGTAGCCGGTGATCGCGTCCTGCACCGCCGAGACGGTGGACAGCCCGGACAGCAGCACCGTGACGGCCGCGGCGACCACGAGCGTCGGGCGGTCGGTGGTGAGGACGTTGCTGCTCACGATCGCCATCGCCGACAGTGTCGCGACGAGCCCGCCGACGACCTGCTGGAAGAAGAACGGCAGGTGGTAGCGGTTGAGCAGCCGGCCGAGCCGGTCCACTACCGAGGAGATCACGAACGCCACCACGGCCACATCGGGGCCGCCGCCGAGCAGCAGCGTGATGAACGCGGCCAGCCCGCCCCACGCGATCGTGGCGACCCAGCGCGGGTACGGGTGCGGCGCCGCCGTGATGCGCTCCAGTTCCGTGTGTGCTTCCTCGGCGCCCATGTTGCCGCGGACGATCTTGCGCACGAGGAGCTCGGCCTGCGTGAGCCGCGTGTAGTCGAGGCTGCGCGAGCGGACCACTCGCAACGCGGTGACAGGCGCCAGGTCCGTGCCGCGGTGGCACGTGACGGTGATCGACGTGAAGATCACGTCGACCTCGCAGTGGGGCAGCCCGAGCGCGGCGGTGAGCGCGAGGATCGTGGCGGTGACGTCGGACGCACCGGCGCCGCTGGCCATCTGCACCTCGCCGATGCGCAGCGTGAGGTCGAGGACGAAGTTGACCGTCGCGTCGTCGGGCGGCTGCGGGCCCAGCGCCTCGTCGTTTTCGACGGCCGGCTGTTCCGCCGTCGGCGCCTCGAGGATGTGCCACGCGCGGCGCCGCAGGAGGTTCGGCCGGTGCCGCTGGTTCGAGCTCGGCCGGGGAGGCTCCAGGATCGGCCACCGTCTGCGATGAATCCCCTGGTCGGCGCGTTCGTTGATCTTCATGATCGATCCCACCTCCTCGTCCGTCTGGCGTCGTTCTCCTCGACGTTCCCGGGGACCATCGGCCGACGCGTCCCGACCGTTGCACTGATCCGGAAGTGGTGTGCACCACGTCTGCCCCTGATCGTCTCGCAGGGTCGTCCGGGGCGCTCGTTTCGAGGGTTGAGCTGGGGGTTCGAGGTGGTCTGGGCAGGCTTGCGCCGGGGTGCGCCGGGGTGCGTGTGCCGTGAGTGCGAATTCCTGGGTGAAACCGGTTTCGAAAAGTGCTTACCGGAATCCGCTGAGCGAATTTCGCGGGCTGCTTTTTGGGTGCATTCACGCTGGTGGAGCAGGTCTTGACTGTCGGTAAATTGCCATTGATACCACGCGGTATTTGCGCCGGTTGACAGGCAGGAATTGTTGATCTGTGCCACTGATCACTCTTTGGTGCATTCTCGTATTTCGTTTCGTAATGTGCCCGTGTTCTTGCGGTTACCCGCGATTCGCTCTCCTCCCCCGAAGGAGCTCTACCCCGAAATGGCACTCCACCGATTCGAAGTTCGATCCGATGCCGCACCGTCACGCAAGCGGCGCTTCGTCCGCGCCGCCCTGACGGCGACCGCGCTGGCCGCCGCGATGTCGGCCACGGCCGGCCCGGTCCTAGCGAGCACCGCGTCCGCCGCGACCGCGGCCCCGGCCGCCTCCGCGTCGGCCAGCGCTCGGGTTGGCGCCACTGCTCTCAGCCGCGCGCTGACCCAGCAGGGCAAGCCCTACGTCTGGGGCGCGGCCGGTCCGAACGCCTACGACTGCTCCGGCCTCGTCGTGTGGGCGTTCAAGCAGGCCGGCGTCGCGTTGCCGCACAGCTCACGCCTGCAGTCCACGGCGGGCGCCGCCGTCTCCAAGGCCGCCCTGCAGCCCGGTGACCTGGTGTTCTTCTACACGCCCGTGAGCCACGTCGGCATCTACGCCGGCGGCGGCATGGTCCTGCACGCCAGCCGGCCCGGAGTTCCGGTGAAGCTGTCGCCGCTGGCCTCGATGCCGTTCCACAACGCCCGCCGCATCTGACGGGTCGCGAACAACCCCAAGATCGATCAGCGACCTGTGGGGCGGAAGGAGCCGGCAAGGGGACTTGAACCCCTGACCTACCGCTTACAAGGCGGTTGCTCTACCAACTGAGCTATGCCGGCAGCGCCTGAACCAGGCCGCGAAAGTATATCGGTGTGGTGCCCGGCCTCCAGCCGCGGGAGCGAGCTTCCCGAGCCTGGCACCACGCGCCGCGGCGCTCGCGGGTCCACGTTTCCCCGGGCGTCGAGCACAACGGTCAGTTGTCACGTCGGTCTCGGCCGGGTGCGAAACCCCGGCCGAGGCCGATGTGATTCTGAGTCCTCGCAGTTGCCGAAAACGGGAACCCCCGATTTCCCGGGCTCGCGGGAAGTGAGCCGGGCCACACCGCGATGGTGAGAGCCGGCTGTTGCTTGACCGCGTCCAGGGATATTCCCCGTGACGAGTTGAACCGGTAGAAAACGATGCCCGTCAGCCATGTTCACGTATACGAAGTGTCGAGCACCGTGGGTCCGGCTGAGCCGGTCTTGGCACCGGGCGGCGTCGCCGCTGGCCTACTTGACCACGATCGGGTCACCGGCGACCCCGTCCCGCCCACCACCTTCAGCGGTGCCGCCGCGTAGAGGAAGTCCCACTGGCCGTCGGCACGGCAGTCGGCGACCAGCGCGCGCAGGTCGCAGATCTCGGTGAACACCAAGCCGAGGTTGCGCATCAGCGCACAGTGGACGAGCAACGTGGTGCCGTTGCGGGGGGTCGATGAGCACCTCGTTGCCGATCGTGTCGGTGGCGAGGTTGGCGATCTCCATGGCCTGGAACCACTCGGCCAGCTCAGGGGTGTAGATCAATCCCGGTTCCTGATAGGACTCGCCGAAGAACTCCTCCCGTGGCACGGAGTAGAAGAACTCGAGCCAGCCGGTGTTGATCAGCAGCACGTCGTGCGGCCGGATTTCCACGCCCTGCGCGGCGGCCGCGGCGGTGAGGTCCTCGTGGGTGAAAGTCTCGTCGCGGTCCAGGTGGCGTTTGCCTCGGAACCCCGCCAGATCGACGAGCACCCCGCGGCCGACGACGCCGCGTTCGGCGATCGGCAGCACGCTCGCCTTGCGCAGGCCGCCGATCGTGGTCGCGGCGTCGTAGCCGTTGTAGAGCGTGTCGTCGTACCAGACGTGGCCGAGCGCGTCGTACTGCGTCGAGCCCTGCAGGTGGCTCACGACGACGTCGTCCGCGTAGCGCGCGCCGCCGGGCAGGTCCGGTGGTTCGGGGCCGTACCAGGAACCCTGGTCCTGCACCATGTACCGCCGCGGCGCCGCCCGCGCGGGCGAGGACGGGTTGAGGGTGCCCACCTCGTCATCCTCGCCCCAGCGGCCCCAGTTCCGCGGCGCACCCGCGAGCAGGTGCGCCACGGCCGGGACCTCGTCCGTCACGCCTTGCCCCACAGCGCGGCGTACTGCTTGTCGTAGTCGGCGACGATCGGGAACAGTTCGCTGCCGGCCTCGGCGGGGTGGTTGTCCTTGGTGACGACCCACATCGGCGGGTGGATGGTCGGCACCGCGACGCCGGCGAACTTGCGGGCCATGCTGTCGACGATCGCCCACATGTCGCCGTAGAGGTCGTACGGGATCGCCCGGGCCTCGGTGCCGTTCTTCAAGTAGCCCAGCGAAGCGCCGTACGGGCCTGGCCGAAGACCTTCACGTCGTCGAGGCCCGCGGCCCGCAGCGCCGCGGGCAGACCGACGCCGGCCGCGTCGTCGGCGAGGAGGGGCGAGCTGGGCACCCTGGTCGTCGGGAGCGGCGCGGGCGTGATGCAGGCTTCGGAGGTTGCTGGAACGGATCGACGGCCTGCCCGACCGCGGCGTGCCGCGGAGCTTGGAGCTCGAGGGTGACGACGTGGACGTGGCCCGGGAGGTGGCCGAGGCTTTGGTGCGGGTGGGTCAGGAGGCCGTGGCCGATGCCGAGCAGCACTCGGGCTGCGACCGGCTCGCGGTTCGGGTGGTGACGGCGGTTTCGCGCGTGGTGAGCCTGCAGGTCACGGACAACGGCACGTTCGACGACGCCGCCCGCGGCCCCGCGGCCGGCCACTTCGGGATGCGGGCGATGCGCTCGGCCGTCGAGTCGCTCGGCGGTTCGCTCGCGGTGCACCCGGCGCCGGGCCGCGGCACGGTGGTCGAGGCGACGATCCCGGTCTGGCCGGTGCCTTCGTGATCCGGTTCTGCGTGATCGACGACCACGAGGTCATCCACGACGGACTGCGCGCCATGGCCGAACGCGAATCCGACCTGGAATTCCTCGGCGGCGCCACCACCGTCACCGACGGCGAGGTGCTGGTGGAACAGGTTCAGCCCGCGGTCGCCATCCTCGACCTCCGCACCGGCGAACGTGACGGCGGCAACGGGATCGACCTGTGCCGCACGTTCACCGGCCGGTACCCGGCGCTGTCCGTGGTGATGTTCAGCGCGTACGGCAACGGGGAACTCCTCGCCCAGGCCATCGAGGCGGGCGCCGCGGGCTACCTGCTGAAGGAGACGTCGGTCGGGCGCGTGCCGGGGATCCTGCGGGAGATCACCACTCGGGGGAGCTGGTTCGAACCGCGGATCGCCAGCGAACTTCTGCACCGCCGCGCCCGCGGGGACACCGCGCCACCCGCCTTCAGCCGCCGCGAGCTGGACATCTCCGCGGCATCGGCCGGGGCGAGAACAACCACGAGACCGGCGAACACCTGCACCTCAGCCCGCACACGGTGAAGTACCACATCGCGTCCATGCTGCGCCGCCACGACGTGCACCGCCGCGCGGAACTGGTGCGGCTGGCTTCGGACCTGCATTTGCTGGATTGACGGCGGGCCGGCCTGAAGGGACCGGCTCCAACGGTGAAGGGCCGCGGCGTTGAAATTGATCTTGCTGAATCGAATCGTGCTGGACCAACACGCGCCGAATCACCACGTGCCGGTCGGAAACTCTGGCAGCGAAGGCTTTCGGCCGTCGGGAGTCAGGAAGCGGCGGCCAGGCGGACGCGGCGGTCGCGGGCGTAGGACACGAGTTCGCGGACCTCGTCGGTGGTGATGATGCGCACGGCGTCGTCCAGGAGTTCGGCGGTGGCGACCTGCAGGGGCCAGCCCGCCAGGCCCGGGACAGGGACGTGCCAGAACCACTGGCCCTGCGTCAGATCTTCGGCGGCAACCTCGTCCACAGCGTGCCCCATCGTGTTCCCCACAGCGTTCCCCCAAGCGGCGTTTTCGAGAGTGGAGTTTTCCTCGGAACTCATACGGGAACCCTAGCGACGACCACCGACAAAAAACCGTCCACCATGGACGAGCGCCTGACCCGCATTTTTGCGGCCGGGCGCGCGCTGGCCTAGGCTGCGCCGATAGCCGGAAGAACAGGAATGGCGAGATGCCCCTGCTTGACTCCGGGTCGTACCGTGATGTCGACCTGCCGACGATCGTCCGCATGGAGCGGAGGCTGCCCTGGTTCGGGTGGCCGCACCTGCCGCTCGGCCTGCTGGTCTGCGTTGCCGCGATCCTGGCCGCGTACCGCGTGCCCGTGTCGTACCACACCACCACCGCGCTGGTGGCCGGCGGCGGCGTGCTGGGCGGCTTCTGCGGTTACGGCTGCGGCCTCGTGATGGTCAGCACGCCCGACCTCGTGAAGACCGGCCGCCTGCGCTGGCGCCGCACGCGCGTGTTGCGGGGGCTGCTGTTCGCGCTGGGCGTGCTCTCCGCCGCGTCGCTGGTCCTCGTCGCGGTGTGTCACTTCGTGCTGCTGGCGGGGGCGTCGGGGCTGCACCCGTTCACGCTCTCGCTGCAGGCCGGCGTGTATCTCCTGCTGGCCGTGGCCAACACGCTGCTCGCGGTGCTCGAGATGCTGGCGCTCACGAAGGTCCTCAATGGAGTGTCCATCAAGGACGGTGAGCTCACCGCCGCCGCAGCAGGACTTCCTGCGTGACGGAGGCCACCAGCCGGCCGTCGGTGGTGTAGAACTCGCCGTGGGTGAGGCCGCGCTCGTTGGTGAAGCTGCGGCTCTCCATGTCGAACAGCAGCCACTCGTCGGCGCGGAACGGGCGGTGGAACCACACGGCGTGGTCGAGTGAGGTCAGCTGCGCGCGGCCCGGCTCGTCGCGGTGGGGCAGCGCCGCCGTGCCCGCGAGGCGGATGTCGGAGATGTAGGTGAGCGCGCACACGTGGGCCAGCGGGTTGTCCGGCAGCCGGCCCTTCGCGCGCACCCAGATGCGCTGGCGCGGTCCGCTGCCGACGTCCGGCAGCCCCGCCGCCGGGTCGCTGATGAACCGCGCCTCGATCACCGACAGCATGATCGGCAGCTCGTCCTCGTCCCGGACCTCGACGTCGTCGGGCGCCGGGACCTCGGGCATGCGGGCCTGGTGTTCGCTGCTGGCGGCCGGTTTCTGGAACGACGCCGAGAGGCTGAAGATCGTCTCGCCGTTCTGGATCGCCGCCACGCGCCGGGTGGTGAACGAGCCGCCGTCGCGCGTGCGCTCCACCTCGTAGACGATCGGCAGGTCCGTGCGGCCGCCGCGGATGAAGTAGCCGTGCAGCGAGTGCACGTGCCGGTCCTCGGGCACGGTCGCGCCCGCCGCCGTGAGCGCCTGGGCCGCCACCTGCCCGCCGAACGCCCGTTGCGGCGAGCCCTCGTGGCTGGTGCCGCGGAAGAGGTTGCGCTCGAGTGGTTCCAGCTTGAGGAGCTGGTCGATGCCGGGGTGTACGGGGTCGGTGATCACCCCGTCATCCTAAGCGACCGCTCACTCCGCACGTCCCGTGAGCTGCGTCAACAACGGCAGCAGCGCGGCGGGTTTCTCCACGTGGGCGTTGTGCCCGAGCCCCGCCAATGTGACGGAGTCGGCAGCCAGCGCACGCAGCTGCTCCGGGCGTGACATCGGGTCGTCGGCGCCGGCGGCGAGCACGACGGGGCACGTCACGTCGGCCAGCAGCCGCGGCAGGTCCGGCGCGCCCACGCCGAACGCGGCGGAGTCCAACGCCAAGCGCCAGCCGTCGGCGGTCTCCACCACACCATCGGGATCGGCAGGCGCCAGGCCGGTGAGCCCGGCGACCTTCAGGTACGCGACCTCGGCGTCTTCCCTCGAGGCGAACAACCGGGGCGGACGCGCGGCCATCGTGGCGGCGCGGTCCAGGTCCTCGGCGCTCCACTCCACCTTGACGCCCAGCGCCAGCACTCCGGCCACGGCCAGGCCGTGCCGCCCGGAAGCCAGCTCCAGCGCCACCACACCACCCAGGGAATGCCCCACGACGACGACCGGCCCGGCGTCACCCAACCCGGTGGCCACCGCGCCCGCCATCGCCGAGAACGAGTAAGCCGGCAACGGCGCCGAACCACCGTGTCCGGGCAGGTCGGGCACGAGCAGGCGCCGGTCCAGCAGCTCGGCCAGCCCGTCCCACACCGCGCCGGTCGCGCCCAGGCCGTGGAGCAGCAGCACGGCCGGCTCGCCGGACCCGCCGGTGCGCAGCTTCAGCGTTTCCACCAGTCGGATCTTTCCCCAGGCCGGGGTTCCGGGGCTAGGGTCGAGACCGTGTCGAGTGCCCTGATCGCCGACCCGGACACCTACGTCGAAGGCGTGCCCTACGACGTGCTGGCGAAGCTGCGGCGCGAGACGCCGGTGACGCGCGTCGGCGACTTCTGGGCCGTGCTGCGCCACTCCGACGTGCGCGACGTGCTGCGCAACCCCGCCACGTTCTCGTCACAGCTCGGCGGCACGCAGATCCGCGACCCCGCGACGGCCGAGGACCTCGGCTACGTGCGGCGCATGATGCTGAACATGGACCCGCCCGAGCACGGCCGGCTGCGCGGGCTGCTGACCAAGGCGTTCACCCCGCGTGCGATCGGCCGGCTCACCGAGCGCATCGAGGGCTGGGCCCACGACCTGGTCGCGGCCGTCGCGGACCGAGGCGAGTGCGATTTCGCCAAGGACGTGGCCGCCGACCTGCCGCTGCTCACGCTCGCCGAGGTGTTCGGCGTGCCCGAGCAGGACCGGCGGCTGATGTTCGACTGGAGCAATCGCGTGATCGGCTTCCAGGACGCCGAATACGCGGTGAGCGCCACCGTCCGGCCGGAAGACGTCACGGACCTCGCCCGTGCCGCCCTCGCCGTGCGGCCCGAACCGGGGCCGGACGGATCGATGCCCGATCCGCGCACGCGCGCCGGGATGCCGGACCTCTACGCGTACGCCAACGCCCTCGGCGAGTACAAACGCAGCCACCCCGGCGACGACGTGATGAGCAACCTCATGCAGCACGTCGACGACGAGGGCGGCCGCGTCTCGATCGCGGAGTTCGAGAACCTGTTCTGGCTGTTTTCCGTGGCGGGCAACGAAACTCTGCGAAACGGCTTGCCCGGCGGGCTCGCCGCACTTCTGCACCACCCGGAGCAGTACCGCAAGCTCCTCGACGACCGCTCGCTGCTGCCGGGCGCCGTCGAGGAGATGCTGCGCTGGTGGACGCCCGTCATGCACTTCCGCCGCACGGCCACCGAGGACACCCGGCTGTCCGATGTGGACATCAAGGCCGGCGACAAGGTCGTGGTCTGGTTCTCCTCGGCCAACCGCGACGAGACCGTGTTCGCCGACCCCGACGCGTTCGACGTCACGCGCGCGCCGAGCGAGCACCTGACGTTCGGCCACGGCCCGCACTTCTGCCTCGGTTCGCACCTGGCGCGCGTGCAGATGCGGGCGCTGTTCGAGGCCGTCCTGGAGCAGCTCGGCGAAGTCCGCCTCGCGGGCGAACCGCGGCGGCTGCGGTCGAACTTCCAGAACGGCCTCAAGAGCCTCCCCGTTCAGTGGGGATGACCGCGCGTCACGACGAGCTTGGCGACGCCGGTCGAGGTGAACCCGAAGAAGATGAACGCCAGGATTCCGTACTGCACCAGGGAATCCCCGGCGAACCCCGTGGACAGCTCGGCGATCAGGAGACCCAGCATCACCAAACCGATCACGAGGTACGCCCAAGCCGTGCCCCGCGTACGGGGAAGCCAACGAAGCCCCATTTCTACCTCCCCGAGTTGAGATCGCGGATCAGGTCCTGCACGGTCTGGCGTAGGTGCGAAAGCGCGTCGCGCACTTCGGTCGCGACGCCGCCGGCGTGGTGGTCGACCGGCCCGGCCACGGGGTGCACCTCGTCCTCACCGGGCAGTGGCACACCGGGGCACGTGGTCGAGGCGGGCCGCGAGTTCTTGGTGAGGAACGTGTTCACGAGCCCGTCGACGCACGGGTTGCCGTTGATCGCGTATTCGCCGTGGAAGGGCGCGTCGTCCACGGAAATCAGCGGCACGCCGGCCGCACGAGCCCCGGCGCGGCCCTGCTCGTAGCCGGTCTGCGGATCGAACTCGCCCTGCACCACGAGAACGTGGCTCGCGACCGACGCCGGCAGGTCCGGCAGTTCGTGCTGCGGCGCTTCAGACCAGAAACCGCACGGCTCGCTGAGCCCGTAGGACCAGCCGTACAGCGGGTCGACGGGACCTTGGCGGTCGCTGAGGTTTTTGTACCAGGCCGCCGACCGCGTCAGCTGGTCACCGCAAGCCACGGCGTAGCGGGTGCCGCCCACCGGTGCGTAGTCGGGCGTCGCCGCGACGACCTTCGCCACGGTGAGGTCCGCGGCCTTCACGCCGAACGCGGTGCGCGACTCGGCGTCGAGGTCGGCCGCGAGGTCCTTCGGCGGCGCCGGCGCGGTGCCGTCCAGCGCGGCCGCGCCCTGTGTGAAGATCAGCGCGCCCAGCAGCCACTGCAGTTTGCTGCCGTTGCCGACGAAGATGTGGTCGAAGTTGTCGGGTGACATGCCCTCGCTCGCGTAGTACGCGCGCACCTGTTCGTACTTCTGTTTCACCGCCTTCGGCGTCTTGCCGAGCTGGTCGGGGAACTGACGTGAAAGCCACGGCACGTACACGTCGTCGAACTGGCGCTGATCGACCTCGGGGAACGCCTCGAAGTCGGCCTGTAGGCGGCCCTCGAAGTTCACGCTGGAATCGAGCACGATCTTGCCCGCGTGATCGGGGAACATCGACGCGTACTTGGCGCCGAGCCACGTGCCGTAGGAGTAGCCGAGGTAGTTGAGCTGCTGGTCGCCCAGCAGCGTGCGGATCAGGTCCATGTCGTGAGTGGTCTGCCACGTCGTGATGTACGGCGTGAGCGCGTCGCTCTGGCAGGCTTCGGCGATCGCCCGCGGTGTCGCCTGGTGGGCGGCGATGCTGGCGGCGGAGCGATCACGGGCGTCGAGGGCGGTGCCGGGCAGCCGGTCGGTGGGCACCTGGCACGACAACCCCTTGTCACTGCTGCCTTCCTGGCCGGTGCCGCGCGGATCCATGCCAATGAAGTCGTACTGCGCGTTGACGGTCGGTTCGAGCCCGGCGAGACGGCCGGCCAGGGAGGTGCCCTGCCCGCCCGGGCCGCCGGGGTTCACGAGGATCGCGCCGTGGCGGTCACCGGTCGCCGCGACGCGGCTGATCGACACCTTGAGGTCGACGCCCGCGGACGGGTTCGCCCAGTCGCGCGGCACGGTGATTTCGGCGCATTGTGCGGGTTTCGCCCCGGTGGCCGGTTTGAACGCGCAGTCGCCCCACGTGATTTTCTGGCTCGTGTAAGGGTCTTCGGCCGCGGCCGCCACTGCCGGGACCGCGGTCGCCGCGGTGGCCGTGATGACCGCAGCGACCAGTACTGCTCTGGGAGTTCGCACCGGGAAGTCCTTTCGTCCGTGATCCGCTTGCCGTCGAGTCTCGTGCGCGCGCGGACGCCGGCGATCAGCCTCGGGTACGAACTTCCGGCGCCGCCTCGGCCGTGCGAACGAGGCGGGCCAGCGCGCGCGGGGCTGCCGCAGCGGGGAAACTGGCGGCATGACCATTCCCGCGCCCGGCCCCGGCGTGGTGGGCCGACGGGTCGTGCAGCGCCTGCTCGACCAGCTGCTCGCCACCGTGCCCGTGGCGGTGGTCGCGGTGCTCGTCGTGCTCTACGTGCCCCCGCCCGGCTCGCTGCTCACGTTCATCGAGGTCGTGGCGTTCACGACGTTCGGGATCTGGATCGTCGCGAGTCTGTACCTCGAGATCTGGTGGCCGCACCGGCACGGCGGGCAGACGCCGGCGATGCGCTGGCTGCGGATCCGCGTGGTGCTGCCGGACGGCGGGCAGCCGCCGTTGCGCGCCTACGTGATCCGCGCGGTGCTGATGGTGGTCGACGGGTTCTGCTGGGGGCTCGCGGGCGTGGTGATCATGCTGGTCAGCCCGCGTCGGCAACGCCTCGGTGACCTGGTCGCGGGGACGCTGGTCGTGCGCGTGCCAGCCGCAGCTTCAGCGGACGAGTCCGGTTTCCCAAGCCCAGATGGCGATCTCGGTGCGGTTGCGAGCCCGCAGCTTGCGCTGGGCGGCCGCGAGGTGAGTCTTCACGGTGGAGAGCGACAGGACGAGTGACTCGCAGATCTCGGCGTTGGTCTGGCCGCCCGCCACGGCTTTCACCACGTCGAGCTCGCGGTTCGTGAGCGGGCTTTCCGGCTCGGACCGTTCTTTGCCGGCGCTGCCGACGAAGTGGGCCAGCAACCGCGTGGTGATGGCGGGGGAGACGAGCGCTTCGCCGTGCGCGGCGGCGTGCACGGCTTCGATCAGCAGCGTCGCGCCGGCGTCCTTCAAGAGAAAACCGCAGGCGCCCGCGCGCAGGGCCGCGTGGACGTTCTCGTCGAGTCCGAAGGTCGTGACCATCACGACGTGCAGCGGATCGGCGACGTCGGGACCGGCCAGGAGTTTGGTGGCCTGCAGCCCGTCGACGCCGGGCATGCGGATGTCCATCAGCGTGACGTCGGGACGCAGCTGCCGCGCCAGACGTACGGCGTCCTGACCGTCGGCGGCCTCGCCGACCACCTCGATGTCGGGCTCGCCTTCGAGGATGAGCCGGAAGCCGGTGCGGACCATCGCCTGGTCGTCGGCGATCAACACGGTCACCGGCACGGGGTTCCTCCTGCTCAGGCTGTTCTGGTCAGGCTGTTTCGAGCGGCAGCCGCGCGGCCACCAGCCAGCGGTGCCCGGCCGCCGGGCCCGCGGAAACCGTACCGCCGACGGCGGTGACGCGTTCGGTCATGCCGATCAAGCCGTAGCCGCCGGGACGCGTGGGCTTGGCGGCGCCGTCGTTGCCGACCTCCACCACGAGGTCGCGCTGGTCGCGGTGCACGCTCACGCGCACGTCGGTGGCGCGCGGCGCGTGGCGGCGGACGTTGGTGAGGGCCTCGGTGATCAGGCGGTGGACGGTGGTCACGACCTCGGGCGTCGCAGTGAGGCCGGCGAGGTCGTCGGGCACGTCGAGGGTGATCGTGCCGTCGTCGGGCACCGCGCGGTCCACGGCCGAAGCGAGCCCGGACGGTGGACTGAACAAGTTCTCCCCGTCGGTGCGCAGCGTGCCGACGAGCCGGCGCATCGACGCCAGCGCCTCCGCGCCCGCGTGCTCGATCTCGGAGAACGCGCTGGTGTCGCCGCCTTGCCGTTCGGTCACGCGGTGCGCGGCCTGCACGCGCACGACGATGCCGGTGATCTGGTGCGCGACCAGGTCGTGCAGCTCGCGCGCGAGGTTCAGCCGCTCCGCCGCGCGCACTTCGACGGCTTCGGCGCGGGCCCGCGCGTCGGCGTCGCGCAGCAGCAGGCCGATCGCGAGCGCCGCACCCCACGCGACGGCCGCGGCGGCGGAGAACAGCGCCGCGGGCGAGCCGATGCCGTAGCGGAACACCGGCGCCGCCACGGCCGCGATCCCGCCGACGACGGACAACGTCGCGGCGGGCGGGCGTTGCAGCCGGTGGCAGCACGCACCGACGACCAGCGCGATCGCGAGCGCCTCCGCACCACTGGGCTGCACCGGCAGCCGTTGCCCGAGCGCCGCGACGCCCGCCGTGACGGCCGTGCCGAGCAGCGACAGGCACGAAACCGCCGTCGCCACGAGCGCCACGTGGTCCGGGAAACGGCGGCGCAGCACAGCGAGCACGGCCACCACGGGCCCCAGCCCGGGCGCGAAGTCCACGGCGATCAGCGCGAGCGTGCCCTGCGCCGGGCCGGAGCGCGCGAACACCACGGCGTCGAGCACCACGAGCACCCCGAGCGCCGCGATCTCGGCGACCAGGGCGATGCGCGGGCCCACGCGCTGGGTGGTCATGGTCCTGATCGTCTCGTGCCGGGGCGCGCTTCGCCTCCTGCGCGGGTGCGAAGTGCCTCGGCCGTGAGGCTGAGCCGGGCGTTCAGCCGAAACTCACCAGCGACAGCCAGGTGTCGAGGAACGCCGTGTCGCCCGTGAGCTTCGCGGTGGTGGCGGGCACGCGGGCATAGATGATCAGCAGCAGGTCGGTCAGCGGCGCCTCGACGGTCACGGCCGGGTTCTCGATCGCGCCGGGATGCCACGCGGGCAGGTCGCCGGAGAGGTCGACGGTCCACGACGCCGCGTGGTCCGTCGGCGTGAGGTGGATCGTGTGGCCGGGGCCCTGCAGCGCGCGGCGTTCGGGGAAGTAGTCGAACATCACCGGCAGGGAGCCGAGTTCCAGCCACTCGTCCAGGGTGTCGTGGGCGATGTCGCCGTCGAGCGCGAAGCTCTGCCCGAGGGCGAGCGTCACGTCGGCGCGGTGCATGGCCGTCTCGTGCAGGAAGCGGCGGGCGTAGAACGCGGCTCGCGGCGCTCCGGCGGGGACGGGGGTCCAGACCTCGGCGTCGGGCCCGGCTTCACGCAAGGTCGTCGCCAGGGCCTCGGCGCCGTCGGTGAGCCAGCTGCTCGGCCGGACTTCGTGTCCCGGGTTGCGCAGGTAGTCATCGGCGGGGGCCTGAAATGCGCGCGTGCGCACGATTGCTTCGGCGTACCGGTGCCCCGCGCCGACGTGGTTGAGCAGCTGGCCCAGGCTCCAGTCCGGGCACGCCGCGATCCGCGTCGCGAGGTCAGCGCCGTTCGCGGTGGCCTGCAGCAGCTCGGTCTGCGCCGCGATCTCGGCGGCCCGGCGTTCGAAGTCCATGGTGGTCGTCCTTTCGGTTCGCTTCACCAAGGAGTCGGCGCCGGTGCCGCCGACCGGACACGGTCGCTCAGGATTCTTCCGGAGCCGGATCGATCGCCACGGACCGCGCGAGCGTCTCCAGCGGCGCGAGCGCGTCGATGCGGCCCTGCAGCGTGGCGGACAACGCGTCGAAGGCGTCGCTGCCCAGCGGGACCCGCAGCGGCGGGTTCTCCTGGGTGCTGAGGTCGTGGATCGCGCCCGGCGACCTTGCCGGGGTCGCCCCCGCCGCCGTGCTCGCGCAGCGCGGGCAGCACGGCGCGCGTGATCGCGATCGGCGCGTGCAGCATCGTGGTGAGCTGGCTCTGCACGAGCTCGGGGCTCTGGTCCTCGAGGGCACCGATCACGCCGAAGCCGGCGTTGTTCACGACCACGTCGAGCGGCCCGCGGGCCAGCACCCGGCCGAGGACCTCGTCGATCGCCGGGAGGTCGCTGACGTCGAGCTGCTCGACCTCGATCTGCGAGCCGTACTTCTGCTCGAGGTCGGCCACGCTCTCGGGCCGCCGGACCGCGGCGACGACCCGGTCGCCGCGATCGAGCACGACCTCGGTCAGCGCCCGGCCCAAGCCTCGGGAGGCACCGGTGACGAACCAGCGACGGACAGCACTCATCTGCAACTCCAGGAACTCGCGCGGTGGGGGAAGCCGAGCGCGAGGCTAGGAGGAGCGGGTTCGCGGCGGCACCGGCAGCTACGCCGTGCGTTCGAGGGAAGTGACGCGGTAGGTCAGGTGCGTCATCGTCGGCGTGGTGACGACGTCGGTGCGCTCCAGTGCCACGCGGCGGCCGGCGAAGTCGTCGAACAGCCGCACGCCGTCCCCGAACAGCAATGGCACGAGGTGCAGCCGCAGCTCGTCGACGAGGCCGAGGCGCAGGTACTGGCTGATCGCCGAGCCGCTCATCAGCACCACATCACGTTCGCCCGCGGCTTCTCGTGCTTGAGCCAGGGCGGCTTCCGGGCCGTCGGTGACGAAGGTGAACGTGGTCTTCCCGCGCTCCAGCGGTTCGGCCGGACGGTGGGTGAGGACGAACGCCGGCCGCTCGAAGGCGCCGTCCGGGCCCCAGACGTCGATGCCCATGTCGAACGTGGTGCGCCCGAGCACGAACGCGCCGGTGCCGGTGAAAAACCCGGCCATCACGTCGTGGTCGGCCTCGGTGCCGTGGGCCATCCACGTGTGCAGCAGCTCGCCGTCGCGGCCGAGGCGGTTGTCGGTGTCCGTGCCCGGGCCGGCGACGACACCGTCGAGCGACATGCTGATCTCCGCGACGACCTTCCCCATCGGACTACTCCTTCGTGGTCCCGGTGTTCGTGGTCCAGGCGTCCCCCCATTCAGCGTCGCGCGCGGCGCGGTAGCGGGGGCCGTGGCGTTTGGACACGGTGACGCCGGAAGCGAGGCCATCCACCGTACACAGATCGAGCTGCACGAAACCCTTGTGCTTGCGTGGGTGCCGCAGGATCCGCGCGTCGGTGCGGTCGGCCGCGACGCCTGCCGGCGCCGCGACGACGTAGGAGAACTTCTCGTCCTCGAACCCCAGCGTGCCGGCCTTGATGCGCCGGTGCACGCCACTTCGCGGCAGGCGCGCGGCGAAGTGGCACCAGTCCTCGCCGGGTTTGACGGGGCACTCGCCGTCGTGCGGGCACGGCGCGAGCACCGTGTGGCCGAGGCCGCGCAGCACGTCGCGCGCCGCGCGGATGCGGGCGAACCCGGCGGGCGTGCCGGGCTCGATCAGCGCCACCGCACCACCCGACGCGGCGAGCCAGCGCACCACCTCGTCGCGCACGCGTTCCGGCAGCTCGCCCAGGACGTACGACAGGGTCACCAGGTCGGCGGCCGGCAGCGGCGACGACGGATCGATCAGCCCGCGTTGCCACGTCGCCCCGCGGACCGCCGCGTCCGCGGCGCTCGCCGCGAGTTTCCGGCCGAGGGTGAGCGCGCCGGCGACCTGCTCGACGACGGTGCACTTTTCCAGCGTCGGCCACGCGCGGGCCGCGGCCCAGACCGCCGCGCCCGTGCCGCCGCCGACGTCGAGCTGCGTGCGCGGCGCGAACTCGGGCGCGGCCGCCGCCACTTCGCTGAGCACGGAGCTGACGGCCGCGTACGTCGCCGGCATGCGGTAACCCGCGTAGGCGGCGACGTCGAGCTCCGAGGTGAGGATCGGCGACGTCGCGGCTTCGCCGGAGCGGTAGCGCGAGCTGAGCTTGTCGACCGCCTGGGCGAGCCGGGATTCGGGGAAGCGGCCGAGCTCGTGGTCGAGGGCGGTTCGCAGGTCGTCGGGGAGGTGCGCCACGACGGAGAATTCTCCCACGCCCGATTTGTCCCCAGGCAGGCACCTGACCTGCTAGTTTCGGCCGCGGGGAAAAAGTTCGGGGGCCTTGTCGATCCAGTGGCCGCCCGTTCGACGTAAGCGTGACGGCAAAACCACAGAGAGAGGATCTCCCGATGCGGTTCATGGTGATCATGAAGGCGAGCGAAGAGTCCGAAGCCAACCAGCTGCCGACCACCGAGATGCTCGCCGAGATGGGGAAGTTCAACGAGGAGCTCGTCCGGGCGGGCGTGATGCTCGCCGGTGAGGGCCTCACGTCGAGCGCCGACGGTGCGCGCGTGCGCTTCGCGGGCAACGCCGAGCCGACCGTGATCGACGGCCCGTTCGCCGAGAGCAAGGAGCTCGTGGCCGGCTTCTGGATCCTGCAGGTGAAGTCGAAGGAAGAGGTCATCGAGTGGGTGAAGCGCGTGCCCAACACGGACGGCGCGCACCACGAGATCGAGATCCGGCGCATCGCCGAGGCCGAGGACTTCGGCGACAACCTGACGCCGGAGCTGCGCGAGGCCGAGGAGAAGCTGCGCGCGGAAGCGGCGAAGAACGCCTGATGCGCTTCCTTGTCATGGTCAAGGCCAACGCGGACTCCGAGGCCGGGGTCTTGCCGAGCGCCGAGCTGATGGAGCAGATGGGGAAGTTCAACGACGAGCTGGCGGCGTCGGGGCACCTCGTGCAGGCCGAGGGCCTCGCGCCCAGCTCGAAGGGCGCGCGGTTGGTCTACTTCGACGGTGAGCCGCAGCCGCAGGTCGTTGACGGGCCGTTCGCGGAGACGAAGGAGCTCGTGGCCGGGCTGTGGATCCTGCAGGGGGAGTCGGTGGCGGAGATCGTCGAGCTGCTCAAGCGCGCGCCCAACCCCGACCTGCAGGCGGGGGTCGTCGAGATCAGGCCGCTCGTTCCGTGACGGCGCGCCCGCCCGAGGCTTGCTCTCGGGCGGGCCAGCCTGTCTGATGGGCCCGTGGAGACGCACGGTGCCGTGGAGGCGGTCTGGCGGATCGAGTCGGCGCGGGTGATCGCGGGCCTCGCGCGGATGGTGCGCGACGTCGGGCTCGCGGAGGAGCTCGCGCAGGACGCGCTGGTCGCCGCGCTGGAGCAGTGGCCGGAGACCGGCGTGCCGCGCAACCCCGGCGCGTGGTTGATGACCACGGCCAAACGCCGCGCCATCGACCAGTTCCGCCGCAACGAGACGTTTGGCCGCAAGCTCGACGAGCTCGGCCGCGAGCAGCAGGCCTTCGAGCCGGACCTCGACGATTTCGACGCGGTCCTCGACGAGGAACACATCGAGGACGACATCCTCCGGTTGGTCTTCACCGCCTGCCACCCGGTGCTGCCCACACCGGCGCGCGTCGCCCTCACGCTGCGCATGCTCGGCGGCCTCACCACCGACGAGATCGCCCGCGCGTTCCTCGTCAAGGAATCCACTGTGGCGCAACGGATCGTGCGTGCGAAGAAGTCCCTGGCCGACGCGAAGGTGCCCTTCGAGGTCCCCGTCGGCGAAGAGCGCATGGCCCGCCTGTCGTCCGTGCTGGAAGTCATCTATCTGATCTTCAACGAGGGCTACTCCGCCACCCACGGCGACGACTGGCTGCGCCCCGCCCTCTGCGAAGACGCCCTGCGGCTGGCCCGCGTGCTCACGGGGCTCATGCCAACGGAGCCCGAGGTCCACGGGTTGGCGGCGCTGCTGGAGATCCAGGCTTCACGGTCCGCCGCGCGGACGGGGCCGTCCGGGGAGCCGGTGTTGTTGCTGGAGCAGGATCGGGGTCGTTGGGACCAGTTGCTGATCCGTCGTGGGCTCGCGGCGTTGGCTCGTTCGGAAGAACTGGCCGAGGGTGCTTACGGCCCCTATTCGGCGCAGGCGGCGATCGCCGCGTGTCATGCCCGGGCGCGGGTGCCGGAGGAGACGGATTGGGCGCGGATCGCCGCGTTGTACACGGGGCTCGCGCAGCTGACGCCTTCGCCGGTGATCGAGCTGAACCGGGCGGTGGCGGTGTCGATGGCTGAGGGTCCTGAGGCCGGCCTTGAGCTCGTGGACAAGCTGAAGGACGAGCCGGCGTTGAAGAACTACCACCTGCTGCCGAGTGTCCGGGGGGATTTCCTGGTGAAGCTGGGCCGTCTGGCCGAAGCGAAGGCCGAGTTCGAACGCGCGGCGGACATGACGGGGAACGCCCGGGAGCGCACGTTGTTGCTCGACCGCGCGGCGGCTTGTTGAGCGGCTTCGAATTCGAGCAGTTCGCTGCCAATGTGCAAGCACGCGCGCCCCAATGGGAACGCGCTGGATTCAGTGGCGGCTCGGACCCGAACGCGCGAAATCCGCAGCCTGGGTCGAGTGCGAGACCGGTGATTTGTCCGGACAGCTGAGCGTGTGGACCACCGGCGAGGCCGAGCTCTCCGTCGGAAGCATCGCGACCGACGTCATCGACCACGTTCATCACGACCTGGCTAGCCTTGACAACTTCAGGCTTGCCTCTACGACCTCACCTGTCGGCTCGGCAAAACAAACTGACCGAGTCCGGGATCAACGGCGCGGCAGCCTTGAGTCATCCGCAACTCACCACCACGCCTGTGGACAACTTCTTACGCCTCCACGAACACGATCCGCTCCGGCGGCACCACCAGCTTTACCGTCTGCCGCTTCACCTCCACCAGCGTCTCGAGCTCCGTCGACTGTCCATCCGGGACGGTGAACAACCGGTCGTCGCGCGTGTCGAGGAAGTGCGCGAAGCCGGCCAGTGAGACTCCGCCCGTCTCGTCCAGAGCAAGGTAATCGGCCAGTCGGCGGAACAGCTTGGGCAGCAGCACGAGCTCATCCTGCAACTGCGCCCGAGAACGGAGTCGAAAACCCTCACTGGTCACATCCGAAGCCCACACGCCGCTTCCCGACGCTCGTGCGGACGAGGCAGCGTCGGCCAGCGCCTGGCGCAGATCGACGTACAACAGCGAATAGAACGTCGGATACGCGAGACCCTCCGAAATCAACTGGAAATTCACCGAGTTCTTCACCGTTTTCGCATCGAGGAACACCTCGCTGCCGTCCACCGAACGGCCGGGCCGCTGACCCGGGAAGGCGAACGCGACCGCGCGGCCGTACTTGTCGGCGAAGCGCGTGAGGATGTGGCCAGCGACTTTCTCGGGCTTTGCCGCCGTGACGATGCCGCCTTCGCCTCGCGTCACGGAGGTGAAACCGAGCAGTGACACGAGCCGGTCGGCCGCGGCGTCGCCGAGCGCGGCAGGCTGGTGCAGCATCTCGCCGCCGCGCGGACGGTAGTGGGTCTCGAGCGCGTCGATGGCGTCGAGGCGCAGCTGCATGCCGCCGCGGGAATTGAGGCGGACGCGCAGGCCGGCGTTTTTTGTGGCGGAAGGGTCGTCGGGGTAGAACCGCACGGAGTCGCCGTCCGGTGCGGCACCGAGGAGCTGGAACGTGCCTTTGATCAGCGTCAGTGGCATGTGCACCACCGTAGATCGCGCGGAGCCGGGTGTGTCCGGTTTTCATCCGGACAGCCCAGTCACCGCCCACAGTGGACGGTGACTGGTTGCCCGGAAACGCGGAAACCGTGTCAGGGGATCATGAAACTGAGCACGGTCGCCTGCAGCAGTGACATCACGCCGACCACGGCGGTGAGGGCGAGTGACCACAGGAACGTCTGGCGCAGCAGTGATCCTTCTTTGCCGCTCTGCCCGATCGCCGTCGCGCCGATGGACAGGTTCTGCGGCGAGATCATCTTGCCCATCACGCCGCCGGACGTGTTCGTGGCTCCCGCCAGCACGGGGTTGAGGTGCAACTGCTGCGCGGAGATCACTTGCATGGGCCCGAAAAGGCTGTTGGTCGACGCGTCGGAGCCGGTCAGGAACACGCCGAGCCAGCCGATGTAGGCGGAGAAGATCGGGAACAGCACGCCGGTCGTGGCCAGTGCGAGGCCGAGTGTCTGCGTGGCGCCGGAGTAGTTCATCACGAACGCGATGGCCAGGATCATGAAGATCGTCGCGAGCGCCCAGCGCATCTGGTGCAGCGTGTTGCGGTACGTCTGCACCAATTGTTTCGGCCGCGCGCCCATCGCGAAGCCGGCGATCACAGTGGCGATGAGCGCGATCGTGCCGGGGGAGAAGAGGAAGTCGACGGTGAACGTCGCCGCGTACGGCGTGTCCTTCGACGTGATCGGCGCGTGCTGGATCACGTGGTTGTGCAGCCCCGGCCACGCGAACACCCAGTCGGCCTTGTGCAGCAGCTTCGTGAGGTCCAACCACGCGGGCAGGTGCGCGAAGATCGTGCCGATACGCGAGAGGAAGATCGCGAGGATCAGGATCACGTACGGCATCCAGGCGTAGAGCGCGCCGCGTTCGGACTTCGCCGCGCCCAGGCTCGCCGACTTGACGGGTTCTTCGCCCTCGAAGCGCCACACGGTCTTCGGCTGCCAGAACCGCGTGAGCACATACAGCGCGGCCATCGCGGCGAGGGCGGCGAGCACGTCGACGAGGCTCGCGCTGATGTAGTTCGACGCCGCGAACTGCATGAGCGCGAACGCCAGCCCGGCCGTGACGACGGCGGGCCAGACCTCCAGCATCTTCTTCCAACCGGCCAGCACGACGATCAGGAACGCCGGGATGATCACCGCCAGGAACGGCACCTGCCGCCCGACCATCGACGAGAACGCGGCCGTCGCCTCTTCCGGCTTGAGGTGCATGATCGGCCCGGTGAGGCGGCCCAGCACGATCAACGGGTTGCCGAGCCCGCCGAACGCCACCGGCGCGGTGTTCGCCAGCAACGCCAGCACCACGGCTTTCACCGGCGGGAAGCCGAGCGCTGCCATCATCGCCGCCGTGATCGCGATCGGCGACCCACCACCCGCGACGCCCTCCAGCAGCGCCCCGAAGCTGAACGCGATCAGCAACGCCTGTAGCCGCCGGTCCTCACTGAACCCGGCGAGCACGCGCTTGATGCTGTCGAAGCGGCCCGTGGTCACCGTGACGTTGTGGAAGTACACGGCGTGGAAGGCGATCCACGCCACCGACCACACGCCGAAGACCACGCCCATCACGGCCGAGTCGAGCGCGAGCCCCGTCGGCATCCGGTAGAGCAGCAGCGCCACCCCGAGCGCCGTGATGAGCGCCAACGCCGCCGACAGGTGCGCCGACAGCTTCACGACGCCCAGCGCCACCAGCAACACGATGATCGGCAGCGCGGCGAGCAGCGCGGACACCCACAGCCCGCCCGCCGGTTGGTAATCCTGGATCCAGGTCACGCGTCAGCCCCTTCGCTGATCCGTCCGGCCCTCCCGACGGCGGCGGTTCCGGGAGACCCAGAGGTTTTCGTTTCCTGCCGACCACGGCGGACGCCGAGCCGGCCTACGCTGGCGGCGGGTATTTCGGCTGCGGCTGGTGCCGAGCCTGGGGTGGGTCGGGTCTACCGACCGCGGTTGCGGCCGGCTTTGTCACGCGAGGCGGTGCCGGCGAGTGCCGGGCCTCGGTGGGTAGGTCGGGTTGCGGAGGCGGCCGTTCTCGTGTGTCGGGTCGGTCGCCACCGGGACTGTTCGGTTGGTTGTTTCGCCGCGGGTGTCGCGCCGGGTTGCGCTGGTTGCGGCGGCCAGCGCGGCGCGAGCCGAGCCGGAGTTCATTGGCCGTACCGCGGGTTCGGAGCTGGGTGCTGAGGCTTTCGCGAGAAGCGATGTGCCGGCGAGGTGCATGCACCGCGAGCCGGAGTAGGTGGGGCTTTGGAGTGCGGCGGATGCCGGCCGGGGTCGCCGGCTGGGATGGCCGCGGCCGAGGTGAATCGGAGCCGTTGATCATCGGCTGGTGGTGGCAGCCGGGGCGAGGGCTGTCAGTCGTGGGTGGACCGAAGCCGAGCCGGAGCTGGGCTGGGACGAGACGGGGAGCCCTACCGGCTTCGGACGTACCCCAGCCGGAGCGAAAGCGCCGCAGCCGTCCCCGCCACGGTCGCCCCCAATTCCTCCACGCGGCGCAGCACCCGGGGCGCCGGACCGGCCACGCTGATCGCCGCGATGGGCCGCCCGGAGTGGTCGCGGACGGCGGCGGCGACGCAACCCACGTCTGGCTCGTTCTCGACGTCGTCGATAGCCCACCCGCGGCGGCTCGTGCGGGCGAGGTCGTCGAGGAGCCGGCCGGGGTCGATGATGGTCTTGAGGGTGAGGCTGTCGAGCTTCATGCGGCGCACGCGCTCCACCCGGTCGAACTCCGGCAACGCCGCGAGCCACGCCTTGCCCAGCGAGGTCGCGTGCTGGGGGCGGCGCGTGCCGAGACGGCAGGCGAGCGTGACGGCGCTGGCGCTGCGCTCGGTGGCGACGTAGACCATGGTGTCGTTGTCGGGCACGGCCAGGTAGGTCGTCTCGCCCGAGCGTTCGGCCAGGGACGCCAGGTAGCGCGGCGCGCAGCGGTGCAGGTCGGTCGCCGCCATCGCGCGGGCGCCGAGCTCGACGAGGCGCGTGCCGAGGCGCACGCGGCCGGTCACGGTGTCCGCTTCGAGGTATTCGAGCCGCTTGAGGGTGCCGACGATGCGGTACGCCGCGCTTCGCGAGAGCCCCAGTTGCCTCGCGATCGCGTTGGTGGAAATCTCCTGGTGCTGCCCCACGTGCTCCAGCACCGCGAGCCCTCGCTCCAGCGTGCCGCTCTGGTCCAGCCCTCGTTCCGTCACGTCGTTCGCCCCTTCGCCCAAATTCCCGCTCATCGGCACGTGTTTCCGATAAGCGGGGTTGGACGCTAACACCTCGGATGTATAGACGGAAGATCTTGACCTACTTTCGTATTGTGGCAGGTAAAGGTTGCCCTGAATGGTTCAACCTCCGATCGCTAGGACGCCTAACAAATCATTCACGAGTCCGAATAGGACAACCGCCGGCGCCCGGCCCGGAAATCGTTACCCTGCCTTCGTGCGAACGGTGATCGGCGTCCGGATGCGGACCACGGCCGTCGCGGTGGTGGTGCTGGCGCTGGCCATCGCGGTGGCGTGCGTGGTCGTCGTCGTGCTGCTCGAAGAATCGCTCGACCGCAGCGTGACGGAGAGTGCGCGCAGCACCGGTCGCCAGGTCGCCATCCAGCTCGTCCGCGAAGGCTCACGCGACCTCTCCGCGAGCGACGTCGCCAGCACCGGTGACACCGAGGCCGTCACGCAGGTGCTCGACAAGGTCGGCACGCCCATCGCCGGCGACCCCGCCATCACCGGCCACCCGCCCCTCACCGCGAGCCGGCCCGTGCCCGGCCGGGAAACCGTCGAAACCCTGCCGCTGGACCTGAACGGCGACGGCGCCGACTACCGCGTCGTTTCGCAAGGCGTCAGGGGACCGGGTGGGCCCTACACCGTCATTTCGGCGAGATCACTAGAGCCCGTCACCGAGGCCTCAACCCGGCTCACGCTTCTGCTGGCCCTGATTTCCCTGCCAGTCCTCGCCATTGCCGGATTCGCCGTCCACCGATCCGTCGGCGCGGCGCTGAGGCCGGTGGAACGCATGCGGCGCACCGTCGCCGAGGTGTCCACAAGGGACCTCGCCGCACGAGTCCCGTTGCCACCCGGCAACGACGAGGTCCACCGCCTCGCCGTGACCCTCAACGAGATGCTGACCCGGCTCCACTCCGCCCAAGCCGCGCAACGCAGGTTCGTCGCCGACGCCAGCCACGAGCTCCGCAGTCCACTCTCGACGATCAGCACCGCCCTCGACGTCTCCGGCCGCCACCCCGAGACGACCGGTGAGCTCGTCCCCGTGATCACCCGGGAAACCGCGCGCCTGCGTGAACTCGTCGACGACCTCCTCATGCTCGCCCGCACCGACGACACCACCGACCGCCCCGCCACGACCGAAGTGGACCTCGACGACATCGTCCGCGCCGAGGCACACCGCATCCGCGCGGAAGGTCCCGTCGCGATCGAGGTCCGCGCCGGGCCGGCCAAAGTCCGCGGCAGCGAAGCACAGCTGAGACGGGCCGTGCGCAACCTCGTCGACAACGCCCGCGGCCACGCCCGCGAACGCGTCCGCATCGCCAGCTGGGTCCACGAAAACACCGCCGTGGTCGAGGTCAGCGACGACGGCCCCGGCGTCGGGCCCGAAGACCGCGAGCGCGTCTTCGAACGGTTCGTCCGGCTCGACGCCTCGCGCCAGCGCGGCCACGGCGGCACCGGCCTCGGCCTCCCGATCGTCGCGGGCATCGCCGCTCGGCACGGCGGCCACGCGTCTTATGCGGACGTCACCGACCCCAGTTATCCGGGCGCCCACTTCCGGATCGAACTGCCCCGCCTCGAGGAGGACTGACCGTGCGGCTGCTGATCGTCGAGGACGAGCGCGAACTCGCCGAAACCCTGCGCCGGGGACTGGTCGCGGAGGGGTTCACCGTCGACGTCGTCCACACCGGACCCGATGGCCTGTGGTCGGCCACGGAGCACGACTACGACACCGTCGTGCTCGACATCATGCTCCCCGAGCTCTCCGGCTACGAAGTCCTCAAACGCTTGCGAGCCAAGGAGAACTGGACGCCGGTCCTCATGCTCACCGCCAAGGACGGCGAGTACGACGAGGCCGACGCGTTCGACCTCGGCGCCAACGACTACCTGTCCAAACCCTTCTCGTTCGTCGTCCTCGTCGCGCGCCTCCGGGCCCTGTTGCGCAGAGGCGCCCCTGCGCGCCCCGCCGTGCTCGCGGCCGGCGACCTCAAACTCGACCCCGCCGCCCGCACCGTCCACAGGGGAGAGCGGCGGATCGACCTGACCGCCCGCGAGTTCGGTCTGCTCGAGTTCCTGCTCCGCCGCCAGGGCGCGGCGCTGACGAAGAACGAGATCCTCGGTCACGTGTGGGACGCACACTACGAGGGCGATGAGAACGTGGTCGAGGTCTACGTCGGCTACCTCCGGCGCAAGATCGACGCCCCGTTCGGCACCCACACCATCGAGACCGTGCGCGGGGTCGGCTACCGGCTCGTCACCTGAACGAACTCTTCCTGAACACCCACCACCCCGGCTTTCCTGGTACGACCGTGCCAGTGGATGCTGTGCCCGTGGCTACCGGCACCCTGGCCAGCAGTGCGCCCTCCGTGGAGCAGGGCGAGCTGATCACCTTCACCTACACGACGCCCCAGTCGTCGGTGACCCCGAAGAACTGGGTCGGGCTCTACTCCGACCCGGGCGGCGGTCCCGTCGACCAGTCCTATGTCGGCCCGTCGACGCTGTGGGAGTACACCCCGCTCGCGACCGGCACCGTCTCGTTCTCCACCGGCTCTCTCGGCCCCGGGAACTACCTCGCGTTCTACCTCGCGAACGACGGCTACGCCTGGCTCGCCGAACCCGTGCGTTTTGTTGTGCGCCCGACGCCACAGACGCCGCCGCCCGTGTACCAGGGCGCGTTCGGCCGCAGCGGCCGCGGGCCGTCGCAGTTCAGCAGCCCGGCCGGCCTCACGGTCGACGCGCGAGGCCAGATCTGGGTCGCCGACACCGGCAACGACCGCGTGCAGGCCTTCACCCGCGACGGCCGGCTGGTGCGCGTGCTCGCCGGCCGGTTCAAGACGCCGCAGGCCGTGGCCGTGGACCACGCGGGCAACGTCTACGTGGCCGACACCGGCAACAACCGTGTGGTCCAGTACTCCTGGTGGGGCGGCTTCGCGCGCGAGTACGGCGCCGGCAAGCTCGACAACCCGCGCGGCGTCGCCATCGACACCGCGGGCCGGCTGCTCGTCTCGGACACCGGCCACCAGCGCGTGGCCCGCTTCGACACCCACACGGGCAAGGCGCTCACCGACATCACCGAGAAGGTCAGCTCGCCGCAGGGCATCGTCAGCGACGGCGCGGGCGGCGCGTGGATCGTGCAGAACGGCCGCGCCGCGAGCGGCAGCGTCGCGGTCGTGCACTACTCCGGCGACGGCAAGGCGATCGGCTCGATCGGCGGCGGCCAGAACAGCGAGTTCGGCGGCCTGTCCAACCCCGCGGGCGTCGCGCTCAACACCCAGGGCGACGCGTACGTGACCGTCCCCGACTACGGCTGGGTCGCGCAGTTCCGCACCACGGGCCCGTACCGCGCCGAGTTCGGCACCGACGGTCCCGGCGCGCTGAGCTTCCCGCTCGGCGTGGCCGTGGACGCGCAGGGCCGCATCTTCGTGGCGGACACCGGAAACGATCGTATCGTCCACTTTGGAGTGAGAGTGTGAGCGAGTTCACCCGGCGCCGGGTTCTGGGCGCTGCCGCGGCAGCCGCGGCGGCTGCCGGATCGCTCGCGCTGCCGGCGAACGTCCGCAAGGCGCTGGCCGAGCCCGCGCGCCGGCCGGCGCGGCTCGAGGACATCGAGCACATCGTGATCCTGATGCAGGAGAACCGCTCGTTCGACCACTACTTCGGCACCATGGACGGTGTGCGCGGCTTCGCCGACCCGCACGCGATGAAACTCGCGGGCGGCAACTCCGTCTTCCAGCAGCCCTACAGCGGCCACCCCGACGGTTACCTCCTGCCGTTCCGCTACAACACGCGTGAGACGAACGCGCAGGCCACGCCCGGCCTCCCGCACGACTGGACCGACCAGCACACCGCGTGGAACAACGGGAAGATGGACCGCTGGATCGAGGCCAAGGGCGCCAAGACCATGGCCTACTAACGACCGCGACGACATCCCGTTCCACTTCGCGCTCGCCGAGGCGTTCACGGTCTGCGACCACTACCACTGCTCGGTGATCGGCCCGACGAACCCCAACCGGCTCTACATGTGGACCGGCTGGATCGACCCGCACGGCACCGCCGGCGGACCCGCGAACACCAACTTCATGTCGTCGGACAACCCGGTGCTGTCCTGGAAGACCTACCCGGAGCGGCTCACCGAGGCCGGCGTTTCCTGGCGGATCTATCAGGAGGAGGACAACTACGACGACAACGCGCTGGCCTGGTTCCGCCAGTTCGCGGACGCACTGAAGTCTTCGCCGCTCTACAAGAACGCGATGGTGAAGAAATCGGCGGGCTGGTTCGAGCACGACGCCCGCAACGACAACCTGCCCGCCGTTTCGTGGCTGGTGGCGCCCTCGGCGCAGACGGAGCACCCGAATTGGATGCCCGCGGCGGGGGCGCAGTACATCGCGTCGAAACTGGACGCGATCGCCGCCAACCCGGACGTGTGGGCCAAGACGGCGTTCATCCTCACCTACGACGAGAACGACGGGTACTTCGATCACGTCGCCCCGCCGACTCCGCCCGCCGGCACCCCGGACGAGTTCGTCGGCGGCGTGCCGATCGGCCTCGGTTTCCGCGTGCCGACCGTGGTGGTGTCGCCGTGGACGGCCGGTGGGTACGTGAGCTCGGAGACGTTCGACCACACGTCGTTGATCCGGCTGCTGGAAGCGCGGTTCGGGGTGCGGGAGCCGCACATCAGCGCTTGGCGCCGCCGTACCGTCGGTGACCTGACGTCGGCGTTCCGGTTCGGCCGGCAGCCTTCGCGGTACCCGCGCGACAACCGCGCGTTGCACTATCCGGCGACGACCGCAGACCTGCTGCAGGCGCAGGTCCAGGTCCGTGACAACCCGGCACCATCGGTCCCGACGGGGCCGCAGTCGATGCCGAACTGAGCTGCGCTACCGCGCTGGGCGGCCGAATTCGCCGTAGAAGGCATCGCCGGAGAGCAGGGCTTGGTGCGCGAGTGCGACGCGCCTGGCCTTGGACGGCCGCAGCCGGGGCCTGGCGGCGTCCAGGTTCAGGAACTCGAAGCCGCCGAGTTCGTCGCCGTCCGGGTCGATGGCCCGGATTTGCCCGCGGCTGAGGGTGCCGCCGTCGAAGATCAGCTGCAGGCTGTCGCGCCAGACGCCGTGAGTCGGCATCCAGTCGACGAGCAGCAGCCGCCCCAGCGTGAGCTCGAGGCCAAGCTCCTCCCGGACCTCGCGGTAGCAGGCCGCGAGCGGGGACTCGTCGTCCTCGACCATGCCGCCGGGGATCTCCAGGAACGGCTTGTAGGTCGGGTCGACGAACAGCACCCGGCCCTCCCCGTCGCGCACGAGCGCGCCGGCGGCGACGTTCTTGCGGGGCAGCCGCCCGGCGATGCCGGGGTTGAACTCGGCCTCCGGTTCGCCGTCGGCACGCAGGTCCTCGGCGAAAACGGCCCGGTCGCCGCGGTGGTGGAGCTGTTCGTCGGTCACGGTGCCTCGCCGGCCAGGAGCGCGCCTCGGCCGGCGGACGCTGCTACGCGTTGATGATGCCCTAGGCAGGCCGCGATCAGTTCTTCGAGATCGCGGCGACCGCGCGGACCACCGCGGTGCAGCGGTTCTCCACGTATTCGAGCCCGCCCTCCTCCGCGATGCGCTTCGCCTCGGCGGAAACGATGCCCTGCTGCAGCCACAGCGCTTTCGCACCGATGGCGACGGCGTCGGCCGCGATCCCCGGGGCCTCGGCGGCCGGGCGGAAGACGTCGACGAGGTCCACCGGCTCCGGGATGTCCTTCAGGGACCGGTAGACCTTCTCGCCGAGCAGCTCTGTGGCCGACGGGTGCACGGGGATGATGCGGAAACCGTGCGCCTGCAGCGTGGCGGGCACCCCGTGCGCGGCCTTCGCCGGGTCGCGGCTCAGGCCGACCACCGCGATCGTCGTGGCGTTCGCGAGGATTTCTTCAGGTTGCATGTGGGTTGAACGCCGTTCGAAACAGGAGGATTCCGCGTCAGCCGATCTTCGAGCCGTACATCTCACCGAGGTCGTCGGCGATGAGCTCGATGCGCGCGCCGTCGGGGTCGGTGAAGTAGATGGACGTGCCGCTCTCCTCCAGGTACTTCACGCCCGCCTTGTCGAGGCGGTCGCGCGCGCCGGCCCAGTTCTCCGGGGTCAGCGAGAGCGCGAGGTGGTGCAGGCCGCCGAGGACCTCCGCGTACGGGCCGAGGTCGAGGCCCGGCAGGTCGAAGAAGGCGACCGCGTTGCCGTTGCCGACGTCGAAGAAGAAGTGGCTGGAGCCCGGGTAATCGCGGTTCTCGATCAGCTCGGTGAGCGGGAAGCCGAGCACGTCCTGGTAGAAGGTGATCGTCCGCTCGACGTCACTGGAGAGCAGCGCGGTGTGGTGGATGCCGCGGCCCGCGGTCGTGGGCCGGACGGCGGCCGGGTGGAGGTGCTTGTCCCGCAGCTGGTCACGGGCTTCGGTGAGCTTCGCGACGTCTGTCTCGGTGGGTGCCATTTCCGGTCACGTCCTCTCTGGGGCTGATGCTTCAAAACCTACTCTCCATATCTCTCGCACGCAAGAAGTTTCTTCGCGAGAGATTTCGGCGTGCCGTCCAGTGGAACGAACGCCTTGGCCGGAACCTCGAAGGTGTGTGGCTTTGCCTGCGCGCTGAACTCCGCCGGATGCTCGGGTCCGGCGGCGGGTCCATTGTGAACACTTCGTCGACCGGCGGCCTGGTCGGAATGGGCATCGGACTGTCCGCTTACGTCTCCGCGAAGCACGGTGTCATCGGCCTGACGCGCGCCGCCGCCTTGGAATACGCGACGCAGGGAATCCGCGTCAACGCCGTCTGCCCGGGCGCCGTGCGCACCGGCATGTACGAGCAGGTGGTCGTCACCGAAGAGCAGATCGCGGCCATGCAACCCATCAACCGGGCCGCCCGGCCGGGGGAAATCGCCGAGGCGGTGGCCTGGCTGCTGTCCGATCGGGCGTCCTTCGTGACGGGGCAGGCGTGGGCTGTGGACGGTGGGTTGGTGGCGCAGTGAGTCAGGCCTGTGCCGCCACCCGCTCGATGCCGTCCAACACGCGGGGCCACACGGGTTCCGGCAGGTCGTGGCCCATGCCCGGGACGACGTCGAGGTCGGCGCGCAGGGCGCGGGCCGTGGCGCGGCCGCCGGAGACGTGGACGAGCGGGTCACGCGCGCCGTGGACGACGAGGGACGGGAGGGTGAGGCGGCGCAGGGCGGCCGCGCGGTCGCGGGTCGAGAGGATCGCGGCGAGCTGGCGCACAGCGCCGCCCGGGTTGACGCCGCGGTCGAAGGTGCGTTCGGCGCGTTCGCGCATGCGTTTCTCGTCGAAGGGGTAGCCGGGGGAGCCGATGAGGCGGAACGTCTTGACCAGCAGCTCGACGTACTCCTCCCGGCTGCGCGGCTGCGGCGCCAGCATCGACGCGGCCGCGCGCGGGCTCGGGTGGCCGATCAGGCGGCTGCCGGTGGTGGACATGATCGACGTCAGCGACCGGACCCGGCCCGGGTGCCGGATGGCGAGCGTCTGCGCGATCATGCCGCCCATCGACGCGCCGACGACGTGTGCGCGCTCGATGCCGAGGGCGTCGAGCAGGCCGGCGGTGTCGTCGGCCATGTCGGCCACCGAGTACGGTGCCGCGCGCAGCAGGTAGGCACGCACGACATCGGCGCGCCCGGACATGCGCTGCGAGCGCCCGGCGTCGCGGTTGTCGAAGCGGACCACGCGGAAGCCGCGGCCGGCGAGCTGCTCGCAGAAGTCGTCGTCCCACCAGGTCATCGGCGCGGCCAGGCCCATGATCAGCACCAGCGGCGGGGCCGTCGCGGCGCCGAACTCCTCGTGGCAGAGGGTGATGCCGTTGGCCTGGGTGGTCGACTCGCTCATGCCTTCTTCTTACCAATCCGACCAAAAGCAGGCGGGGCCCAACCGGACGCTACCGTGCCTGGTGGCAATTCCCGCTGTGGCTGTGGTCGGATTGGTAACGAACAGCACAGTTAGCGTGTACGGGTGTAGCGGGCGCGGAGGAACGGGCTGAACTCCGCGGCGTCGCCCATTTTCACGTCGATCTCGTGGGTGAGCGTGTCGCCTTCCGGCCGGAGCCGATGCCACGCGACGCCACGCGGGGTGCGCTTCTCGAGGTGAAGGGTCCCCTCGCGCCAGCCGCCGCGGCCGGGCTCGCCGGGTGGGAAGCCGTAGCTGTCGAAGCCGTACCAGAGCGTTTCCTGCGTGGCCGGGTCGACGGTGAAAACGTTGTGGCCCAGGAAGTCGCTGCCGTCCTCCCGTGTCTGGACGTAGTCCTGCACCACCGCGAACCCGTCCAGTGCGGCCCGGTACTCGGCCTTCGCATTCGCCGTCGACGCGGGCGCCCACGGCGACGCCGCGAGCTCCTCGACGCCGGCCCAGTCCCCGACGAGCGCGCCCAGCGCCTCGTGCGCTTCGCCTCTTCGTGGCATCTCCATGCCGTTCCCCTTTCGGCAGGTGCCTGTCAATATGAGACGCTAGCACGCATGACCGACCGGGCGCAGCGCCTCACCCAGCTCGTCAACGACGTCTTCCTGACCAACGGCACCCTGCTCACCACCGGCGACGCCCTCACCGCCCCGGCCGGCCTCACCGCCGCCCAGTGGCAGGTCCTCGGCTTCCTCGAAGACGGCCCCACCACGGCCGCCGACCTCGCCCGCCGCCGGGGCCTGCGCCGGCAGAGCGTGCAGGAAACGGTGAACCGCCTGCTGCGCAACGGAATGCTCACCCGAGCGCCGAACCCTGCGGATGCCCGCGCCCCGCTGCTCCACCTGACCCCGGCCGCGCGGAAGGCCCTGCGTGAACTGGAGACCCGCCGCGTCCGGTGGGCCGACGCCGTGGCCGCCGGGTTGTCACCCGAAGACCTCGAAATCACGCTGCGCACGCTCCACCGCCTGCGCGAGCGTCTCACCGAGGTGAAAACCGGTTGACCACCCCAGCCCCGACCCGGTTGAGTACCGCCCAGCACCCTCACGAACAGAAAGGAGGTGGACGCCATGTTCGGCTACTCGATCACGCGTTCCCACCTCCGGCTGAGGGTGCCGAGGGCCTGACGGGAGCGCGGAACTCCCGGAAGGAACCTCATGACCGATCTGGTCGTGCGCCCGCTCGTCGCGGGTGAGGAGCACCTGTTCACCGGCCTGAAGGTGGGCCACAGCGTCGGCAGCGCGTTGCGCAGGCCGGACTACGAAGAAATGGTCCGGCGCGGCGAATACCGTCCCGAGTGGACGTGGATCGCCACGAGAAACGGTGTTGTGGTGGCGCGGGCGGCGTGGTGGGTGCCCATCGGCGAAGACCAGCCGCGCGTCCTCGACTGGTTCGACTTCGTCGACTTCGCGGACGGTGTCGAACTCCTCGAGCGAGTCCCGACCCGCACCGAGTTCTCCCTGACGACACCGCCGAACTGGCGCGACGACGCGGCCGTCAAACGAGAAGTCGAAACCCGCATCGAGGCCGCGGAAGCCGCGGGGATGAGGGTGCTCGTGGAGCGGTACCGCTACACGTGGACGCCCGAGAGCGGTCTGAGGCAAAAGCCCGACCGGCTCCAGTTCAAAGCAGAACCCGACGACGCCAAGATCCTTGACGTCTTCCGCCGCGTCCACCAGGGCAGCCTCGACGCGCACGCGCGGCGCACCATCGCGGAGCACGGGCTCGAGGCCGCGGCGCAGGAAGACCTCGACCTCCTGCGCCGGCTGCCGAGCCCACGCGACTGGTGGCGCCTCGCGTACACGCGCGAAGGCCACCTCGTCGGCCTCACCATCCCGGCGCGCAACCAGACCACCCCGATCGTCGCGTATGTCGGTGTCGTGCCGGAGCACCGCGGGCGCGGGTACGCCTATGACCTGCTCGTCGAGGCCACGCACGAGCTGGTCGGGCGTGGGGCCGAGACGATCGCCGCCGCCACGGACGTCACGAACAAACCCATGGCGGCGGCGTTCGCGAAGGCCGGGTATCCGGTGAAGTACCACCGCATTGATCTGGTGTGAGCGGCGGACCGGCGTTACCCTTCTCGCTAGAGCGATCTATCAAATCGCAAGGGGGCGACCATGGACGTTCTGGCCGGGTTGGGTCTGAAAACGCTGCGTGTGATCCTCGGGTTCACGCTGCTCACGACCACTTTCCATTACGCGCACAACGTGATCCGCGCGCAGGACTACCCGCAGCTCCCGGGAATCCCCGTGCTCGTGGCGCAGATCGTCGTGGCGTTCGGGTGGGTGCTGTTCACGGGGTTCGGGCTGGCCGGCTACCGCTGCTACGTCCGCGGGCGGTACTGGCGGGCGCTGGGATTCCTGCTGGTCTGTTCGCTGGGCGGCCTGGTCAGCGCGGGTCACTTCCTGGTGGGTGTGCCGCAGATCCCGGCGTTCTGGTTCGCGACGATCTTCACCGACACAGCGGCCGCGATAGCGTTGTGGCTCTTCGTGTCCTGGGCGGCGGCGCAGCTCAACCGGGTGAGTATCGGAGATCAAGCGTCTACATAACATTGACGCTAGTCAGTAATATGTAGACAATCGGGGAGTGACCACCACCACGACTGTGACGTTCGAGCGCCACCCGGACACCTACCGGCATTGGAAGCTCGACGTCGACGGCGAGGTCGCCTGGCTCGAGATGGACGTCGACGAGCAAGGCGGCCTCGTGCCGGGCTACGAGCTGAAGCTGAACTCCTACGACCTCGGCGTGGACATCGAGTTCTACGACGCCACGCAGCGCCTGCGCTTCGAGCACCCCGGCGTCAAAGCCGTGATCGTGACGAGCGCCAAGGACAAGGTGTTCTGTGCCGGGGCCAACATCCGGATGCTCGCGTCGTCGGCGCACGAGTGGAAGGTGAACTTCTGCAAGTTCACCAACGAAACCCGCAACGGCATCGAGGACGCCACCGAGTTCTCCGGTCAGCGGTACCTGGCCGCGGTCAACGGGAGCTGCGCGGGTGGCGGCTACGAGATCGCGCTCGCGTGCGAGAAGATCCTGCTCGTGGACGACAACTCGTCGACGGTCGCGCTGCCCGAGGTGCCGCTGCTCGGCGTGCTGCCCGGCACCGGCGGCCTCACGCGCGTGGTCGACAAGCGCCGCGTGCGCCGCGACCTCGCCGACGTGTTCGCCACGCGCTCGGACGGCGTGAAGGGCAAGACCGCCGTCGACTGGCGGCTGGTCGACGAGCTCGTGCCCCGCGTCGGGTTCCGCGAATCCGTGCTGGCCAGGGCTCGGGAGCTGGCCGCCGAATCCGAGCGCCTGCCGGGCGACCAGGGTGTGCGGCTCACGCCGCTGAACCCCGAGGTCACCGACGACGGCGTCAAGTACCGCTTTGTCGACATCACCTTCGACCGCCCCGCCTCGCTCGCGACGATCACCGTCCGCGGCCCCGAGGGCGAACCCGGTGACCTGCACGCCGAGGGTGCCGACGGCTGGCTGCTGCGCCTCACCCGCGAGCTCGACGACGCGATCCTCCGCTTGCGCGCCAACGAAACCGAGCTCGGCACCTGGGTCCTGCGCACCGAAGGCGACCCGGCCGGCGTCTTGGCTCACGAGCAGCAGGTGCTCGGCGCGAAAGACTGGCTGAGCAACGAGATCCTGCACTACTACAAGCGCACCCTCAAGCGCCTCGACGTCACCAGCCGCACACTCATCGCGCTCATCGAGCCGGGCAGCTGCTTCGCCGGCGTGCTGCTGGAGCTCGCGCTGGCCGCCGACCGCCAGTACATCCTGGACGGTCCGCCCATCGACGACGAAGACAGTGAAGAACGCGCGTCGATCACCTTGTCGGAAGCCAACTTCGGCCCGTTCCCCATGGGCAACGGCCTCACCCGCCTGCAGTCGCGGTTCTACGGCGACGACGACCACCTCGCGTGGCTCGTGCGCGAGCGCGACCACGCGCTGACGCCGGCCGAGACCGTGGAGCTGGGCCTGGTCACCGACGCGCCGGACGACCTCGACTGGGAGGACGAGATCCGGATCGCGCTGGAGGGCCGCGCCTCGCTGAGCCCCGACGCGCTCACCGGGATGGAGGCGAACCACCGGTTCGTCGGCCCGGAAACGATCGAAACGAAGATCTTCGGCCGCCTCACCGCGTGGCAGAACTGGATCTTCACCCGACCTAACGCTTCTGGTCCCGAAGGCGCGCTGCGCCGCTACGGTACGGGCCAGAAGGCGATCTTCGACAGGAAGCGGGTCTGACCGAGATGCCCGAGCGGATCGACTACGACGCCAAGATCCCCAACAACGTCAACCTCGCCGACGACCGGAGGTTGCAGCGGGCGCTGGAAGGCTGGCAGCCGAAGTTCATGAACTGGTGGGGCGAGATGGGCCCCACCCTGCAGACGCACGGCGTCTACCTGCGCACGGCCGTGAGCGTCGGGCGTGAGGGCTGGGCGCACTTCGACCACGTGAACGTGCCGGACTACCGCTGGGGCATCTTCCTCGCCGAGCGCGATCCCGACCGGCGCATCGCGTTCGGGGAACACAAGGGCGAGTCCGTGTGGCAGCAGGTGCCCGGCGAGTACCGCGCCGACCTGCAGCGCCTGATCGTGATCCAGGGCGACACCGAGCCGGCGTCGGTCGAGCAGCAGCGGCTGCTGGGCCTGACCGCGCCGAGCCTGTACGACTTGCGCAACCTGTTCCAGGTCAACGTCGAAGAGGGCCGGCACCTGTGGGCGATGGTCTACCTGCTGCACGCCTACTTCGGCCGCGAAGGCCGTGACGAGGCGGAAGGCCTGCTGCTGCGCAACTCCGGCAGCCCCGACGCGCCGCGCATCCTGGGCGCGTTCAACGAGGAAACGGCCGACTGGCTGGCCTTCTTCATGTTCACCTACTTCACCGACCGCGACGGGAAGTACCAGCTCGGGACGTTGAAGGAGTCTTCTTTCGACCCGCTCTCGCGCACGTGCGAGTTCATGCTGAAGGAAGAGGCGCACCACATGTTCGTCGGCACCACGGGTGTCGACCGCGTGGTGCAGCGCTCCGCGGATCTCATCCGCGAGCACGACACGCTCGACATCGCGTCCCACGGCGGTATCCCGCTCGACATCATCCAGCGGTATCTGAACTTCCACTACACGGTGTCGCTCGACCTGTTCGGCAGTGAGACCTCCACGAACGCCGCGAACTACTACACCGCGGGCCTCAAGGGCCGCTGGCAGGAGACGCGCCGCAAGGACGACCACAAGCTCACCGAGGACAGCCGCGACCTCGACCGCCCCAACGGCGACGGCACGTGGACCTCCGACGAGCTGCAGGCCATCCTGCTCCTGAACCTCGACCTGCGCGGCGAGTACACGGCCGACTGCCAGACCGGCGTGAACCGCTGGAACAAGATCCTCGCGGACGCGGACATCGACTTCCGCTTCAAGCTGCCGCACCCTGGTTTCAACCGCGAGGTCGGCATAAACTCCGGCCACCACATCACTCCCGACGGCAACATCGTCGACGAGACCACGTGGGAGGCCAGCCGGCACCGGTGGCTGCCGACGACCGAGGACCTGACGTTCGTCCGCTCGCTCATGCACCCGGTGTACGAGCGCGGGAAGATCGCCAGCTGGGTCGCGCCGCCGAGGCAGGGCATCAACGGCAAACCGTTCGACTACGAGTACGTGCACCTCACCTAGAGGGGGCCCCATGAGCAGCGGGTTCAACGCCGCCGAGTACCTGCTGGCCCAGGGGCGTCCCGACGCACCCGCCGTCGTCTCCGCGCGGCGAACCCTGAGCTACGCCGAGCTGACCGACGAGGCCTACCGGGTCGCGTCGGGCCTGCGTTCCCTGGGCGTGCGCCCGGAAGAGCGCGTGATGTTCTGCATGGTCGACGACGTCGAGCTGCTCACGGGCATCCTCGGCACGATGCTGGCCGGCGCCGTCGCGGTGCCGGTGTCCACGATGGTCACAGGCCTCGAGCTGGGCAAGGTCCTGGCCGACTCGCGGGCTCGCGTGCTGTGCGTGTCCGGCGAGTTCGCCGCGCAGGCCGTCGGTGCGCTGGCGGCCGCGCCGGAGGTCACCGACGTGGTGCTGGACCGCGCGGAGGCGGCGGCGTTCCCCTCGGGTGTGGCCACGCACGCGTGGGCCGAATTGACCACTGTGGACGATCTGGACCTGGAACCCGCTCGCACGTGGGAGGATTCGCCCGCGCTGTGGCTGTACACGTCGGGCACGACGGGCCAGCCGAAGGGCGCGATGCACCGGCACGCGAGCATCCGCGCGGTGTGCGAGACGTACGCGCACTCCGTCCTGGCGACGACTTCGGGTGACCGGTTCCTGTCCGTGCCGAAGCTGTTTTTCGCCTACGGCTTGGGGAACTCCGCGTTCTTCCCGCTCGCCGCCGGTGGCACGACGCTGCTGGAACCGGCGCGGCCGACGCCGGCGTTGTTCGCCGCCCGCGCTCGCGCCGACAGGCCGACGTTGTTCTTCGGCGTGCCGACGTTCTTCGCCGGCGTGCTGGCCAGCGATGTGCCGGACGACTCGTTCGCCTCGGTGCGGTACGCGGTGTCGGCCGGGGAACCGTTGCCCGCCACCATTTTCACGCGCTTCCGCGACCGCTTCGGCGTCGAGATCCTCGACGGGATCGGCTCCACGGAAGCGTTGCACATATTCCTGTCCAACCGCCCGGGCTCGATCCGGCCGGGCAGCACGGGCACCGCCGTGCCGGGCTACGCCGTGGAGATCCGCGACGAGAACGGTGCTCTCATCGAGAGCCCCGGGCAGCCAGGCGAGTTGTTCGTGTCGGGCCCGTCGACGGCGATGGGCTACTGGGCGCGGTACGAGACCACCAAGCGCGTGTTCCAGGGCGAATGGTTGCGCACGGGCGACAGCTACGTCCGCAACGAGGACGGCACCCTGACTTGCCTGGGCCGCTTCGGCGACATGCTGAAGGCGGGCGGGATCTGGGTGTCACCGTCCGAAGTGGAGGAACGGCTGCTGCAGCACCCGTCCGTCGCCGAGGTGGCCGTGGTGGCCGCGCCGGACGCGGACGGCCTCGACAAGCCGGTGGCGTGCGTCGTCGCGGCGCCCGGTTTCGCCGTGGACCCGGATGTGCTGATCGACTTCTGCCGCGCGGGTCTGGCGGCGTTCAAGCGTCCGCGAGGTGTCGTGGAGTTGCCGGAGCTGCCGAAGACGGCGACGGGCAAGATTCGCCGCAATGTGATCCGCGACCAGGTGCGCGAGTCGCTGCTCGTGGTTCCCGCGAAACCGTGATCGACTGGCCGGCATGATCGACGGTCGCTTCGTGGTCGACGCCCACGTCCACACCCCCCGGCTGCCCACGCTCAAACCGGCCTGGATGGACTGGGCCCGCGACTTCGCCGGCACGTACCCGTGGCGCACGGTCTACGACGACGCGGGTTCGGTGATTCCCGCCGCGATGGACGAGCTGATGGACTCCGAGGGCGTCGACCGCGTGCTGCTGTTTTGCGAGTACAGCCCGCGCGCCACCGGCATCCAGCCGATCGAGGACAACCTGCCGCTGGTCGCGTACAACCCCGAGCGGTTTCGGTTGGTGGCCAACGTGAACCCGCACCTGCACCACCCGCTGCGCGACGAGGTGGCCCGCCAGCTGGACCTGGGCGCGGTCGCGCTGAAGCTCCACCCCGTCCACGGCGGTTTTTCGCCCGCGGACAAGGAGCTGTACCCCGTCTACGAGCTGTGCGCATCCCTCGGCGTGCCCGTCGTTCTGCACTCGGGCCTCTCGGTGTTCCCGGGCGCCCGCGCGAGCTTCGGCGACCCCGCCCTGCTGTCCGACGTGGTGGAAGACTTCCCTGCCGTGAACTTCGTCTTCGCCCACGGCGGCCGCGGCTGGTGGTACGACACCGCGGCCTTCATGGCCCAGTCGCGCCCCAACGTCTGGCTCGACCTCGCCGGCCTGCCGCCCAAGAAACTCCCGGACTACTACGCCCGCTTCGACCTGCCCCGGCTGGCGCGCAAGTGGATCTTCGGCACGGACTGGCCGGGCGTGCCGGGGACCGCGGTGAACGTCCGGTCGATCGCCGGGCTGGGCCTGCCGGAGGAAACGCTGGGGGACGTGCTGGCGGGTAATGCGCTGAAGCTTATGCCGGGGTTGAAGTAGCGCCACGTGCACCGGCGCGACCTGCGGATACGCGGAGTCGCCCGATTCGGCGGTCGTTCCGGTGATCGGGAGCCGGCGGGGGTGGTCACGTCGTCTGCATTGCGGACGAAAGGACGTGGGCATGGCCGAGGACGGGGAGTTGCGCCGGATTTCGGAGCTTGTCGTACGCGTGGTGGCCGCCGACCCGGGGCTGCGCGGCGACGCGGAGGACGCCTGCCAGGCGGCGTGGGCCGAGTTCCTCGGGCGCCCGGACGCAGTGCGCGACCGCGCACGCCTCGGCGCCTGGCTGGCCACCGTCGCCCGGCGCCACGCCATCCGCGCCGTCGGCCGGCGGGCGCGGGCCGCCGAGGTTGAGGCCGCCGTCGCGCCGGTGGACGCCGAGTCACCCGAAGCGGCTGCGCTGGACAACGACGTGGCCACCGCCCTGTGGCGCACGGTCGACAGCCTGCCCGACCGCCATCGACGGCTGGTGTGGCTGCTGGCGCACCGGCCTGAGCTGTCAGTCCGTGAGGTGGCGGCTGAGCTGGGGATTTCGCCGAGCAGCCTGGGCAAGGTGCGGAGCCGGTGTCTTGCGGTGTTGAGGTATCGGCTCACGGCGCAGGGGTACACCTACCCCTGACCTGCGGATCGGTGGATGCGGCCGACGCCCGGATCGGCCGACCGCGTACAGGCGGCGAAGGGTCGATCGCGGTCACAAAAGCCACCGGCGAAGCCTCCCTCAAACCGCAGCTCACCAGCCCAAAATCAATCCAACATCTCATGCAGGCACAAAACGTTCCCCTCCGAATCCGAGAACCACGCAGCCCTCTCCTGTCCCACCTGGGCCACATGGTCGACAGTCTTCAGTCCCTCCACGTCGACGTCCTGGAACCGCACCCCGCGCCGCTCCAGCACCGTCATCTCCGCCGGCAGGTCGACGACCTCGAAGCTCAACGCGGTGTTGGGGCTCTGCGCCCCCTCGGGCATCAGCCGAAGCCCGATCGTCCCGGCCCCCGCGGCGAAGTACTGCGTCCCGTCCTCGCCGGTGTTCACCGGGGCGAGGCCAAGGGAGTCGGCGTAGAAGTGGGCGGCGCGGGTGGCGTCGGACACCGGGAGCATGGTGGTGATGGTCGAGTCGGTAAGCATGTCAGCAGCATGCGCCGACCAGGCAAAACGTCGGTAGGGCGCGTTTTTCAGCCGTTGGCCGAGCGCAGGGTGCGCATGGCGGCGGCGAGAGCCGCCGCGTCGTCGCCCAGGGGGGTCAGGACGATGTGGCGCAGGATTTCCGCGCAGGCCGAGCGGGCCTTCAGGGCCACGTCGAGGCCGTGCTCGGTCAGGGAGGCGAACGTGACGCGGCGGTCGTCCGGGCTGGGGACGCGGCAGATGAGGTCCGCGGCGACCAGGCGGTCGGCGACCTTGGTGAAGCCGCCGCTCGACAGGGCGGCCTCGGTGGCCAGGCGGGTCATCGGCATGCGGTGGTCGGGTGAGCGCACGAGCCTGATCAGGATGTCGAACGACGCGGGCGCGAGGCCGAACCGATCGGCGATCTCGCCCATCAGCTTGTCCTGTGTCGCCAGGTAGCCCTCTATCACGAGGCCCCACCAGGTCACGATCTCGTCGTCGTCCGTGCGCGGATCAGGTGTCACGGCGCACACGCTACCGCACAGTCTCACCGGAATATATCTTGCACGCGAGAGGTTTTGCGGGTTAGCGTAAGGCACCAGCACCCGAGGAGACCTGATGTCCATCAAAACCAGCGGGTTGCACCACGTCACCGCCATCGGCGGCAACCCACAGCGCAACGTCGACTTCTACCTCCGGACCCTGGGGCTGCGGCTGGTGAAGACGACGGTCAACTTCGACGACCCGGGCACCTACCACCTCTACTACGGCGACCAGTCCGGCAAACCGGGCTCGCTGATCACCTTCTTCCCCTGGTCCGACGCGCCCGCCGGCCGCCTCGGCACCGGGCAGGCGACGACCACGGCGTTCTCCGTGCCGGAGACCTCGCTCGGCTGGTGGCAGAAGCACCTCACCGAGCAGGGCGTGGAGACGAGCCAGATCCGCAACGCCGACAACGAGGAAACCCTGACCTTCCGCGACCCCGACGGTCTGCAGATCGCCCTCGTCGCACACCCGCAGGGCGACCCGCGCGACCCATGGGACACGAAGCTCGTCCCGGCGGAGAACGCCATCCGTGGTCTGCACTCCGTCACGCTGTCGGTGTCCAAAGAGGACGCGACAGCCGGCATGTTCACCGACGGCCTCGGCCTTTCCTTCCACAGCCAGGAAGGAAACCGCTTCCGCTTCGAGGCGGGCGAAGGCGGCCCGGGCGCGCTCGTCGACGTGCTCGTGACACCGGAGACCCCGCGCGGCCTCGTCGCCACCGGCACCGTGCACCACGTGGCCTGGCGCGCGCCCGACGAGCCGACGCAGGCGGCCTGGCGCGAGGAGCTCGTGGACAAGGGCGTCAACGTCACGTCCATTTTGGACCGCCAGTACTTCCGCTCCATCTACTTCCGCGAGCCCGGCGGCACGCTGCTCGAAGTGGCTACGGACGCGCCCGGCTTCACCTACGACGAGCCGCTGCTCGAGCTCGGTCGCGCGCTGAAGCTTCCGCCGTGGCTGGAACCGCGCCGCGACGAGATCGAGCACACGCTCCCCAAACTGAACCTCCCGAGCGAGAACAACCCGGAGCAGAAGTGAGCGCGTTCGAGCACAAGTACGCGGAAGGCCAGCAGGACAAGCCCGTGCTGCTCCTGCTCCACGGCACCGGCGGCGGCCCCGACGACCTGCTCGGCCTGGCCCGCGAGCTGAGCCCCGGCTCGGCCACGCTGGCCCCGGCCGGCCCGGTGTCGGAGTTCGGCGCCGCACGCTGGTTCCGCCGGCTCGCCGAGGGCGTCTTCGACTACGAGGACGTCGTCAAGCGCGCCAACGACCTCGCCGATTTCGTCCAAGAAGCCATCGAAAACTACGGCCTGACCGACCGCCGCCTGGTCGCCGTCGGCTTCTCCAACGGCGCCAACATCGCCGGGGCCCTCACGCTGCTACGCCCGGAAGTCCTCAGCGAAGCCGCGCTGTTCTCCGGCATGTCCCCGGTGCCCGAGCCGCCGAAGCACGACCTGTCGCACACGCGCGTCTTCCTCTCCAACGGCGAGGTCGACCCGATGGCCCCGCTGGCCTCGACGGACGAGTACATCCGGCTGCTCAAGGAACGCGGCGCCGACGTGACGATCCACCGCCAGCCCGGCGGGCATCAGATCACGCTCGACGGTGTGCAGGCGGCCCGGGAGTGGCTCGCTCGCTAGTAGGGTCGGTCCCATGACTTCTGGGGCACTCGAACGTGCGACGAACCTGCTGAGCACCACGATCCTGTCCGACGGTCACAACGACCTGCCGTGGGAGCTGCGGCTGCAGGGTGGACCCGACCCCGCAGCCGCGGCCGCGGCGCTCGACCTGACCGTGCGCCAGCCGTCGCTGCACACCGATTTCCCCAAGCTGGCCGACGGAAAGCTCAGCATGCAGTTCTGGTCGGTCTATGTGCCGTGCCAGCTCGCGGACGACAGCGCCGTCACCGCCGTGCTGGAGCAGATCGAGCTCGTGCACCAGCTCGCGCAGCGCTACCCCGACCGGCTGGAGCTCGTCACCACGGCCGACGAAGCCGAAGCCGCGTTCGCCGACGGCAAGATCGCGTCGCTGCTCGGCGCCGAAGGCGGTCACAGCATCAACGAATCCCTGGGCGTGCTGCGGATCCTGCGCCGCCTCGGCGTGCGGTACATGACGCTCACGCACAACTTCAACACCTCGTGGGCCGATTCCGGCACGGACGAACCGGCGCACAACGGCCTCACCGACTTCGGCCGCGAGGTCGTGCGGACGATGAACGAGATCGGCATGCTGGTCGACCTTTCGCACGTCGCGCCGAGCACCATGCGCGCCGCACTGGAGGTCAGCACCGCGCCGGTGATCTTCAGCCACTCCTCGTGCATCGCCGTGAACGACCACCCGCGCAACATTCCCGACGACGTCCTCGCGCAACTGCCCGGCAACGGCGGCGTCGCCATGATCACCTTCGTGCCCGCCTTCATCTCCCCGGCCGTCTCCGCGTGGGACGAGCAGCTCAAGGCCGCGATGGCCGCCGCCGGCCAGGAGTTCCGCGACCTCGGGCAGCGCGGGCGCTTCGCCGAGGCGTGGGACGGGCCGCCCAAGCCGAAGGCGACCGTCGCCGACGTCGTCGCGCACGTCGAGCACGCACGCGAGGTCGCCGGTATCGACCACATCGGCCTCGGCGGCGACTACGACGGCGTCGGCACGCTCCCGGAAGGGATGGAAGACGTCTCGAAGTACCCGGTGCTGTTCGCCGCTCTGATGGAACGCGGCTGGAGCGACGAGGACTGCGCGAAGCTCGCCGGCCGCAACTCGCTGCGGGTGCTGCGCGAGGTCGACCTCAAGCACTGAAACACCGGTACTCACCCGTTAGGGTCGCAGAACCGGCGATCGGCTGACCGCGGGCGGACAATCAGGGCATGTCCCACGCGCGAAGTGACCACACAACCGGGGCCGCGGGCTCCGGGACTCCCGAGGTGCCGGGCGTCGGAGTGCCCGGGACCGAACCGATTCCGACCGATCCGACCACGACCTCGCCACCGACCAAGGCCGGCAAGCGCCCCACCCGGGTCAGCGGGGCCTGGATCGCGGCGGTCGTGGCCATCGTGCTGCTGGCGTTCCTGCTGGTGTTCATCCTGCAGAACCTCGACAGCGTCACGGTGCACTTCCTCGGCATGTCGGGCAGCCTGCCCCTCGGCATCGCGATGCTGCTGGCGGCGCTCGGCGGCATGGTCGTGATCGCCCTGGTCGGCGGGGCCCGGATCATGCAGCTGAAGAAGGCGACCCGGCGCGCCCGGAAGTGATCGGGCGCCGCCCGTCGTGAATGTCGCGGGCCGGCTGTGAAAGCCGGCGTCGCGACATCCCGCTCACAGAGCTGTGCCCGGAACCCGACCGCAAACGCTTGCGCGGTCGGGCTACGCGAAGACCGACACCATCTCGAGCACCGTCGCGCACGCGCTCTCGTCCCCCTTGACCGCCACGCGGTCCTCGACGTCGGCGGGCTTGACCGTGCGCGTGCACAGGCGCCAGAACGTGTCCGCGTCCGTGGCCACCGAAGCCAGCGGGCTGCGTGAGGTCGGTGCGCCGCGGTCCAGCGTCCAGCCCTTCGCCGACGCGCGAGCGGTCCACTGGCCACCGCTCGAGCCCGTCACGGTGTAGCCGACCTGACGGCCGCTACGCGCTTCGACGTCGCGCAGCGTGTGCGGCAAGGCGCGCATGAACGTGTCCACGACCGGCGCCCGGAACTCGGGATCGTCGAGCAGCGGGGCGCCCACGGCTTCGCGGATCTGCTGCTGGTGCACCCACAGCTCGGTGTACTCGCGCGCCACGTCGAGCCACATCGGCGCCGGTTCCGGGCCGGCCCACGTGACGGGCCCGCCCAACGCGTCGAGGTCGTGGCGCTTCCACATGTCGGTGAGCTGCGCTGTGCTGTCCACGAGCAGCGCGAACAGGACCTCGGGCGAGAGCCGGCGGCACGCGCGCACCCACTCGTCGTTGATCCGGTGCAGAAACGACGGGAACGGCTCGCCCTCGCGGGGCTCTTCGACGTGGTAGCCGTCGCGGTCCCGGGAAAGCCGCCCGAGCTTGTCGCCCAGGATGTGGGCGGCCACGTCGTGCACGGTCCAGCCGGGGCACGCCGTCGGCGCCGCCCACTGCCCGGCGTCGAGGTCCGTGAGCACGCTGACCAGTGCTTGTTCCTCGCGGGCGAACAGCGGGAGGACGTCGATCGGCGGTCCCCAGTGCGTCGCGGTCATGCGCGCCATCCAACACCACGCCAGACTGGCTACCCGCAGGTAGCATCAGCGCGGAACACGAGGGGAGCACGCCTGTGGACAGCCAGCGACCGAACGGCCGGGGCTCGGCCGAGGACGTGGCCAACGTCGCGCGCCGCGCCGGGCAGCTGGCCGGCTGGGCCGCGCGCGCCGGGTTCGGGCTCACGCGCAAGCTGCCCGGGCTCGACCAGGCCGAGCGCGGGATCCGCCACGTGGAGCGCAGCCTGCTCAGCGAGCTTCGCCGTCGCCTCGACGAGGTCGACGACCCGTACCACGCGGCGCTCACCGCGGCGTCGGCCATGAACCGCGGTGGCGGAGGCAGCCGCGTGGTCGAGTCCACCGTGACGCTGGTGCCCGCCCGCGAGCACGAAGAGCCGCTGCGCGCGGCGATGGCCGAGCTGCTCAACCACTCCATCGGCTTCGGCCGCGAGCGGGCCCGCGAGTACTTCTACGCGATCATCCTGCGCCAGCTCACGCCCGACGAGGCGCGCATCCTCGCCGCGCTGTCCGACGGTTCGCCGTTCCCCACCGTCGACGTCGCCGAGCGCACGAATCTCGGCAGCGCGGGCCGGATCGTGCTGCGCAACGCCTCGACCGTCGGCAAGGCGGCCGGGGTGTCGCTGCCCGACCAGGTGCCGGGTTACCTCACGCGGCTGATCGGGCTGGGGCTGGTCGACCTCGACGAAGAGGTGCCGGCGCTGGAGACGCAGTACGAGATCCTCCTGACCGACGAGACCGTGCGTGAGGTGGAGAAGCAGGTGAAGCGGGTGAAGGTGATCCGCCGGACCGTGCACATCTCCCGGCTCGGGGCTCAGTTCTGGCAGGCCTGCGACCCGAGCCTGGGCTAGCGTGGGCGCGTTCTTCTCGGGCCTGCTCGACGACTTCGCCCGCCACTGGCCGCTCTACGTTTCGATCCCCGTCGTCGCCGCCCTCATCGGGTACGGCACGAAGCTCGTCGCGATCCGCATGATGTTCCAGCCCGTGGAGTTCCTCGGGATCAAGCCGTTCCTCGGCTGGCAGGGCATCGTGCCGAAACGCGCGGCGCGCATGGCGAGCATCGCGTGCGACACGATGACCGAGCAGCTGATCAAGCCGGCCGAGGTCGTCGCGCGCCTCGACGCCGACCGGATCGCGCAGGAGATCGCCAAACCACTCGAAGCGGCGGTCGAGGACATCGTGCGCGAGGTCGCGGGCCACTACCAGCCGGGGCTGTGGGAATCGCTGCCGGTGGGCGTGCAGCGGCTGGTGATCCAGCGCGTGCAGACCGAGTCGCCGCACATGGTCAAGGCCGTGCTGGAGCTCATCAAGTCCGATGTGGACAGTGTGTTCGACCTCAAGGGCATGGTCGTCACCAGCCTGGTGAAGGACAAGCGCCTGCTCAACCGGATCTTCCAGGAGGCGGGCGAGCAGGAGTTCAAGTTCATCGCGCGCTCGGGGTGCGCGTTCGGCGGGCTGATCGGCGTGATCCAGATGGTGGCGTGGGTCCTGTTCAAGTTTCCGCTGATCATGCCGTTGTTCGGTTTGTTCACGGGCTGGTTCACCGACTGGCTCGCGCTGCGCATGATCTTCTACCCGCTCGAGCCGAAGCGGTACTTCGGCGTGCAGTGGCAGGGGTTGTTCCTGAAGCGGCGCGCGGAGGTGGCCGAGGCGTACGGCGCGCTGATCGCCAAGGAGATCATCACGCCGCACAACGTGATCCAGGCGATCCTGCAGGGGCCGCTGTCCGACCGGGTGCTGGCGTTGATCCAGCGCCAGCTCGACGTGGAGATCGGCCGCGCGGCAAACGTCGCGAAGCCGCTGCTGGTGTTCGCCATCGGCAGCCGCCGCTACCAGGACGTGAAGTTCGCGATCTCCGAGCAGATCATGGCGCGCCTGCCCGACACGATGCGCTACATCGAGGACTACGCCACCGACGCGATGGACATCCGCAACGTGCTGGTCACCAAGATGAAGGAGCTCTCGCCCGAGGAGTTCGAGCAGCTGCTGCGCCCGGCGTTCCAGCAGGACGAGTGGATCCTCATCGCGACGGGCGCAGTACTCGGGTTTTGTGTAGGGGAGGGCCAAGTTCTGCTGCTGGAGCACCTCGCTTCCTGAGCGCGCCGCTAGGGTGCTGCCGTCGGGACGGGACGTCGAGGGGTGCGGCATGGGCGAGGGAGCGGCTCCGTGGCCGCAGGAGATCCGGCTCGCGATGACCATGGTCGGCGGCGCGAGCCTGGCCGTGTGGATGAGCGGGGTGGCCGCCGAGACGTCGGCGCTGTTGCAGGCGTCGCGCTCTTCCGAGCCGAGTGGTGGGTACCGGAAGCTGCTCGACCTGCTGCGCGCGAAGGTGCGCCTCGACGTGCTCACCGGCACGAGCGCCGGCGGCGTCGGCGCGGCGGGGCTCGGGCTGGCGGAGGCGTTCCGGTCTTCGCCGACGCCGTTGCGTGACGCGCTGCTGGCCGACGCCTCGCTGGCGAACCTGATCCGCGACCCGAAGGAAGCGCAGCCGCGCTCGCTGCTCGACGGCGACCAGTTCCTGGGTTGTCTCGACGGCGCGTTCCGCGCGATCGTCTCCGGCGGCACGACGCCGTCCGAAGCGCCAGACATGACGCTGCTGCTGCCCGGCACGATGATCGACGGCGAGACCGTGCGCTACGACGACGCGCTCGGCAACCTCGTGCGCGACACCGAGCACCGCATGCTGTTCCGCTTCGTCGGTCCACTGTGGAACAGCCAGGTCACGGCGCCGCTCGCGCTCGCGGCGCGCTCCACCGCGTCGTTCCCCGGCGCGTTCGAGCTGGCGCGGCTGCCGGTCGGCCCCCGGGTCGCGGACCGGCAGCACCCGGACATGACGGACTACACCGAGCTCTCGCGCTCGCACTGGCTCACCGACGGCGGCGTGCTCGTGAACAAGCCGCTGCGCCCGGTGTTGCGGGAGATCTTCGAGCTACCGTCTTCGTCGGACGTGCGACGGCTGCTGCTTTACGTGGTGCCCACCGTCGAGGCCGAGGCGGCCGCGGTGCCGGTGGATCCGGCGAACCCGCCGCTGCTGGGCGCCGCGCTGGCGAAGGTCGTCTCGACGGTGATCAACCAGACGATCAGCTCCGACCTGGAGGAGCTCACCGCGCACAACGACGCCGTGGTCGCCACCCGCGACACCCGCGTTTCCCTTGCCGCGCTGGGGCTTCGCGGCGGCGAGCTCGTGGACCACCGCGTGATGGCGGCCTACCTCGACCGGCGCGTCGCCGAGGACGCGGCCGAGCTGGTGCGCACGGCCACGCGGTACTATGAATTGTCTACTGTGGACAGCAAGGATCCGGGCTGGGCCACGGGGATGTCGACGGAGCTGCGCTCGGTGGCCGCCGAAGGTCTCCGGCACGGCATGCCGGCGAAGGCGCCGGGAGCCGGGTGCCAGGTCGAGGACCTCGCCGCCTTCCGCACCACGGCGCTCGACGATTCGGTTGCCACGGGCCTGCAGCTGGTCAACGCCGCGTTCCACCTGTGCCCGGACGGGCAGCAGGCCGCGACGCTCAACGACGTCCGCGCACGCCTGCACGCGGCGCGCAGCAAAGCCGCGCGGGGCATCCGCATCTCGCCGTGGGTGGCGAAACACGAACCACCGGCCGCAGGCACCTCTGCGGCCGACTGGATCGGGCAGCTCGCGCGGGAATGGGCCCAGCTGGGCAAGTCGGACGCGTTGCGCGAAGCGTGGCCCCTGGTCACGGGCGCGCTGCGCGCCGCGGCGCCGGTGCTGCGGGAGCTGGCGAGCGCCCCGCTGGCGACGGCGGCGGTGCTGAAGATGAACGGGCAGACGCCGCCGCGGACCGACGGGGCCCGGCTGGACGCCGAGCTCGCCGACGTGGTGGCCGACGCCGTCGACACTGTCACGACGCTGATCGGCTGGTTCGGCCTGGCCGAGGATCCGGCTGTGGCCCCAGCGCAGTCCAAGGATCCAGCGCAGCCGGCGGTCGCAGTGCAGCCTGCGGTGGCAGCACTGCCCGCGGCGCAGCCCGCGGTGGCGGCGCAGCCCGGCGACTCAGCGCTGCACGCGGTGGCAGCACTGCCCGCGGTGGCGGCGCAGCCTGCGGTTGCAGTGCAGCCTGCGGTGGCGGTGCAGCACGACGACCCGGCGCAGGCTGCGGTCGCAGAGCAGACCAAGGGCCTGGCGCTGCCCGCGATGGCTGCGCAGCCCGCGGTCGCAGGGCGGCAGAAGGACCCAAACCAGCCCGAAGACCCAGCCCAGCCCGAGATTGCAGCGCAGTCCAACGACCCGGCCCACTCCGCCAACGACCACACCCTGATGTCACGCCTGATCCTCCTGCACGTCGCCACGCGCGGTCTCCTCGCGCAACCGCCGTCGGTCGACCAGCGCGTGGACCTGGTGCAGGTCAGCGCCGATTCCCGCACGTTGCTCGACCTCGGCCGCCGGCGCGGCTGGGACAAGCTCACCGGCCTGCAGGCCGACTACTTCGGCGCGTTCTACAAGTCCTCGTGGCGCGCGAACGACTGGATGTGGGGCCGCGTCGACGCCGTCGGCTGGCTCGTGCAGTGCCTGCTCGACCCGCATCGGCTGCGGGTGCTGCGCAACGTCGTCGGTCCGGAGGCGTTCCGCGTCGAGGTGCGCGAGGCGTTCACCGCGGTCGGCTGGCAGCTGCCGAGCGTGGCCGACAACGTGCCGGCCGCGGACGTGCAGTCGCTCGTCGCGCAGCTCGGCGAGGAGCTCGCCTTCCTGGGCCTCGACGCGCAGCTGGCCGACGCGGCGTTCAGCGACGATCTGCCGACCAGCCTGCCGGTGACGTCGATGGTGCTCGCGCGCGGTCGCCAGTTGGAGATCGCGCGCGAGGAGCTGCCGGTCGTCGCCCAGCAGGCGGCCGACGACGCGGCCGAGGGCAACGGCAAGCCGTCCGCGGTCTTCCGCACGATCATGGCCACGCCGCCCGCGGACGCCGCCGCGACGCAACGCGCGTTCCAGGCCTGCCAGGTCTCGGCCGAACGCTTCGAAGGCGAACGCGGCACGATGCTGCTCACCAAAACGCTCGTGAAGGCCGGTGCGACGGGCCTCAACGCCGCCGCGGGCGCCACCCGCGTGCCGACGTCGCTGCAGCCCGCCGCGAAGGTGGCCCAGGCGACCGGGCGCAGCGCGTGGTGGGTCACGCAGGGCGCGTCGAAGCTCGGCCGCCCGTGGAACCTCATCGCGGCCGCCGTGACGGCCGTGGCGGGCCTCGTGCTCGGCGGCAACGGCGGCCAGGTTCTGCAGTGGGTCGGCCCGCCCGTGGCCGCGGGCGCGGTCGTGTTCCTCGTGGTGAGCCTGCTGACGCTGAAACGCACGTGGCGCATGGTGCTCACGCTGCTGTGCGTGCTGGTGGTGTTGGCGTTGCTGTTCGCGGCGTTCCTGCCGCCGCTGGCGCAGCCGTTGTTCGGCTGGATCGGCACGGTGGTCGCGGGCTGGCGCCGCGGTGAGGCGCCCGTGTGGTGGCTGATCGTGGTGCTGCTGCTCGTACTGCCCGCCGTGTGGACGCCGATCGCCGCACTGCGCCGCCGCACGCGCACACGGAGCACCCGGCGCCAGGTCAAGGGCACCGAGATCACCCGCCGCACCTGAGTGACCACCGCCGAGACGCGCCGTCTGGTCAGGGGGGCCGTTCGTCCGTCTTGCGCCGAACCGCGTGACGCGTCATGGTCGGGGGAGTACAGGACGCTCGCCACGGCGAGCGGTCCAAGCCCAGGTCTTGCCCCGAGACGCTGTCGATCAAACGTGTTTGTGGGGCTCCTCACCGGACAATCCACGTCCCCGCAGGTGAGCGGGGTGGGCGTGGCCCGCGTCGCTGGCGGCGTGAAAATTCTCTGTTACGTTTCCTGAGTATGTCCGGAAAGCACTTGATCGAAACCCCGACCAAGGCCGATGGCGCCGCCCTCTGGCGAATCGCACGCGATTCGCAGAAGCTTGATCTTAACACTCCGTACGCGTACCTGCTGTGGTGCCGCGATTTCGCGGAGAGTTCGGTGGTCGCTCGCGTCGACGGCGAGGCGGTGGGTTTCGTCATCGCCTACCGGAGGCCGTCCGAGCCCGACGTCGCGCTGGTGTGGCAGGTCGCGGTCGACTCTTCGCAGCGCGGGAAAGGCCTGGCCGGGCAGCTGCTCGACGCCTTGTACACCCGCCTGGTCGACGACGGGGTGCGGTTTCTCGAAACCACGATCACCCCTGACAACGAGGCTTCGATCCGGCTCTTCGCGTCGTTCGCTAAGCGGTGGAACGCCGGGTTGAAGAGCAGCAGGCTGTTCGAAGCCGAAGATTTCCCGGAAGATGGCGAAGGCGGGCACCTGCCCGAAGACCTTTACCGCATCGGGCCGTTGATCCGTCAATAAGCCGTCAATTTCGGGTCGAGTAGGAGCAGAGAAACGTCATGAGCATCTTCGAAGAGCTCGAATCGGAAGTTCGCAGTTACAGCCGGGGGTGGCCGGTCGTCTTCGACCGTGCGCAGGGCAGCTGGCTGTACGACGAGGACGGCAAGGCCTACCTCGATTTCTTCGCGGGTGCCGGCGCGCTGAACTACGGGCACAACAACCCGAAGCTCAAGGCCGCGCTGATCGACTACATCCAGCGCGACGGCGTGACCCACGCGCTCGACATGTACACCGTGGCCAAGCGCGATTTCCTGGAGGCGTTCCAGGAAAAGATCCTCGCGCCGCGCGAGCTGGATTACAAGATCGTCTTCCCCGGCCCGGGTGGCGCCAACGCGGTGGAAGCCGCGCTGAAGCTCGCCCGCAAGGTGACCGGCAAGGAGTCGGTCATCAACTTCACGAACGCGTTCCACGGCATGACGCTCGGTGCGCTGTCGGTCACGGGCAACTCGATGAAGCGCGGCGGCGCCGGTATCCCGCTCGTGCACGCCACCCCGATGCCGTACGACCGCTACTTCGACGGCACGATCCCCGACTTCCTGTACTTCGAGAAGCTGATCGAAGACTCCGGCAGCGGCCTGAACGAGCCCGCGGCCGTGATCGTGGAGGGCGTGCAGGGAGAGGGCGGCATCAACGCCGCGCGCCTCGCCTGGCTCAAGGGCCTCTCGGACCTGTGCGAGAGCCACGACATCCTGCTGATCGTCGACGACGTGCAGATGGGCTGCGGCCGCACCGGCCCGTTCTTCAGCTTCGAGGACGCGGGCATCAAGCCCGACATCGTCTGCCTGTCGAAGTCCATCGGCGGCTACGGCATCCCGATGGCGCTCACGCTCATCAAGCCGGAGCTCGACGTCTGGGAGCCGGGTGAGCACAACGGCACGTTCCGCGGCATCAGCCCCGCGTTCGTGACCGCCACCGAGGCGATCAACCTCTACTGGAGCGACGACGAGCTCGAGAAGTCCACGAAGGCCAAGGGCGAGCGCATCGCCGCCGCCTTCAAGGACATCGTGGAGGCCTACCCGGACGCCAACCTGCTGGCGAAGGGCCGCGGCCTCGCGCGCGGCATCGAGTTCGCGAACGGCGACCTGGCCGGCGCGGTGTGCAAGGAAGCGTTCGAGCGCGGCCTGCTGATGGAGACGTCCGGGCCCGACGGTGAAGTCATGAAGCTGCTGCCGCCGCTGACCCTGACCGACGACGAGCTCACGCAGGGACTGTCGATCATCAACGACTCCATCGCCGCCGTCCTCAAGTAGTCCCGAACAACAGGTAAGGAGCAACCTTTGCTGGTCCGCACGCTCAACGACGTCACCGACACCGACGCTGACATCAAGACGCCCAACTGGCGCAGCAAGCGCATCATCCTCGCCAAGGAGGGTCTGGGCTTCTCGGTGCACGAGACCACGCTGTACGCGGGCACGGTGAACGACTTCTGGTACGCCAACCACATCGAGGCCGTGTTCATCACCTCCGGCGAGGGCGAGGTGGAGAACAAGGCGACCGGTGAGGTCTTCCCGCTGGCGCCCGGCACCATCTACGTGCTCAACGACCACGACAAGCACCAGGTCCGGCCCAAGACCGAGATCAAGTGCGTGTGCGTGTTCAACCCGCCGGTCACCGGCCGCGAAGTGCACGACGAGAACGGCGTGTACCCACTCATCGTCGAAGAAACCGCCTGAGCCTTCCCGGCTGCTGCCGCGACCACCACGCCGAACGAATGCGAGAACCAGGAGGAGAGCAACTGTGACGCTGACGGACACCCGGGTCGAAGACGCGTACCCGACCCGGATCACCGGTACGCCGGAGCAACTTCCGCGCGTGCACCCCACGGTGTGGGGTACCGAGGCAGACGGTCCCATCGACGCCGCGACCCTGGCCAACCACGAGGCCAAGGGCTACACCGTCGACGAAGGCCTGCTCTCGCCCGGTGAGGTCCAGACGTACTGGCAGGAGCTCGTGCGGCTGTCCTCCGACCGGGAACTGCGGGCGGACGAGCGGGTGATCACCGAGTCGAAGACCGGCGAGGTCCGGTCCATCTTCGACGTCCACGTGATCTCGGACCTGATCGCGGAGCTCGTGCGCGACCCGCGGGTCCTCGACCGGGCCCGGCAGATGCTGGGCTCGGACGTCTACGTCCACCAGAGCCGCGTGAACTACATGCCGGGCTTCAAGGGCACGGGGTTCTACTGGCACTCGGACTTCGAGACGTGGCACGCCGAGGACGGCATGCCGGCGCCGCGGGCCGTCAGCTGCTCGATCGCGCTCACGGACAACTACCCCTACAACGGTGGGCTCATGGTCATGCCGGGCTCGCACCGCACGTTCGTGCAGTGCGCGGGCGAGACGCCGGACGACAACTACAAGAGCTCGCTCAAGGACCAGCGCGTCGGTGTGCCGGCCGAGGACGACATCACGAAGATGGCGGCCGAGTACGGCATCGACCAGTTCACCGGCACGGCGGGCACGGCGCTGTGGTTCGACTCCAACGTGATGCACGGGTCGTCGAACAACATCACGCCGTACCCGCGCTCGAACATCTTCCTGGTGTTCAACAGCGTCGAGAACGCGCTGCAGGAACCCTTTGCGGCAGCCAGTCCCCGGCCGTCGTTCATCGCCGGCCGCGACGCCACCCCGGTGCGCCGGTGACGAGGGTTACCACGGCGCGGCGGCGGGTCGCCCGTAGCCGTGAATGTGCACCCTGTTACTTTGTCGCCACTCCGCACGGGCCTCGTGGGTCCGCCGCGGAGGAGCTGTCCGTGGCAGTCCGGGTTCCTAGCTCGGGGTGAGCCCACCCGTCCCGCCCGGGCAGCATTGAGGTCGGGTGGACCGCGCCCCCTGGCGGCCCAGCCGACGTCACCGAGTCCGGCCCCGCACCATCAGATCGGGACTGATGGTGCGGGGCCGGATTCGTTTCGTCAGGGGGCGCGTCCGTTACGACATTCGGGCCACGGCCGCTGCTCGGGCGGGAAAACCGTGCGCACAGCCGGGGAAACAGCGACTGACACGTGGGTGTCCGGCGTGTGGAGTTCACGAAAGAGTTGTGTCTGTCAGCTCATCACCACGGTAGGTTGTCCCTCCTGGCGGGGGAGACGCCGGAAACCAACCGGGGAGGTGCGCGCGAGCATGGCCGAAAACGCGGGCGCGCACGTGCAGCTGCTCGGCCCCGTCACGCTCCTCGACGGTGCACGTGCAGTTTCCATCGGCGGTCCCGGTGTGAAAGGCTTGCTCGCGCTGCTGGCGTTGAAGGTCGGCAAGGTCGTGCCGCTCGAGGAGATCATCGACGCGCTGTGGGGCCACGACCCGCCCGCCACCGCGCGGACGATCGTGCACGGCAACGTCTCGCACCTGCGCCGCGTGCTGCGCGACCTGGGCGGTGACTCCGTCGCGGAGATCCTCACGAGCCCGCCCGGCTACCAGCTCGCGGTGGATCCGGCGCGCATCGACGTGCACCACGCCCGCGCTCTGCTGGATCGCGCCGTGCTGGAGCCGCCGGAGCACGCGTCGCCGCTGCTGGGCTCGGCTTTGGCTCTGTGGCGAGGGCCTGCGCTGTCCGGCGTGCCCGATTCGGTGCGGGCGCCCGAACTGGAGGACCTGCGCCTCGCGATCCACGGCGCGCGCGTGGACGCCGACCTGGAGCTGGGCCGCCACAACGAGCTGATCGTGGAGCTCAGCCCGCTCGTGCGCGCCGACCCGCTGGCCGAGCGCACGGCCGGGCAGCTCATGCGCGCGCTCTACTACGCCGGCCGCCGGGGCGACGCGCTGGAGCTCTACCGCACCGTCTCGCGCGCCACGCTGCGCACGCTCGGCGTCGAACCGGGTGGCGACCTGCGGTGGCTGCACGAGCGTGTGCTCAACGACAACCTGGACGTCGCCGTCCCCCAACCGTCCGCGCTCGTGAAAGCGCCTTCACAACTGCCGGCCGCGGTGCCTTCGCTCGCCGGCCGCGACGCCGAGCTGGCGTGGCTGGACGGCCTCGCCGAGACCGGCGGGAGCACCGTCGCGGTGGTGTCCGGGACGGCCGGCGTCGGCAAGAGCGCGCTGGTCGTGTGGTGGGCCCACCGTGCGGCCGCGCGCTTCCCCGACGGCGTGTTGTTCGCTTCCCTGCACGGTTTCGACCCGCGGCACGCGCCCCTGGAGCCTGCGGAGCTGCTCACGCAGTTTCTGCTCGGCCTGGGCGTCGCGACGGGTGACGTGCCGGAGCAGCTGCACGAACGCGTCGCGCTGTACCGGTCGCTCATCGCGGGCCGCCGCATGCTGGTGCTGCTGGATGACGCGCGTTCCGCCGAGCAGGTGCGGCCGTTGCTGCCGCCGGGTTCGCGGTCGATGACCGTGGTGACGAGCCGGTCGAAGCTCGAAGGCCTGGCCGTGTCGAACGCGGCGCGGCTGCGTGTTCTGGGCACTTTGGCGCCCGACGACGCGGTGCGCCTGATCGAAGAGCTGGCCGGGCCCGCGGACTTCGACCTGAACCACGTCCTGGCGCGCTTGTGCGGCTACCTGCCGCTGGCCCTGCGCATCGCGGGCGCGCGGCTGTCCGCCAGTCCACGGTGGACCGTTCAGGACCTCGTCGACGAGCTGGGCAACGAACGCACTCGCCTCGCCGCTCTGGAGGTCGACGGCGCCGACGACGGCGTGCGTGCTGCGTTCGACGTCTCCTTCCGCGGCCTCCCTTCGGACCTGGCGCGCCTCCTGCTGCAGCTCGGTGTCCTGCCGGTCCGCCGCGTCGGCCCTCACCTGGCGGCCGCGGTGGCGTCCATGCCCGTCGACCGCGCGCGCCGCGCCCTGCGCACCCTGGCAGCGCACAACCTGCTGACCGAGACCGCCCGCGACGTCTTCGCACCCCACGACTTGGTGCGGCTCTACCTGAGGGAGCTCGCGGAGTCCGAACTGGACAGTGGTTCGACGGAAGCGGTCCTGGTCCGCGCCGTGCACTTCTACCAGGCCGCCTCCGACACGGCCCGCCGCCGCATGCTGCGCATCGTCGACCCGCTCGACCTGACGAGACTGCTGCCTGCCGACGCCCTCCCGGCGCTGCACACGTTCGACGAGGCCCAGGACTGGTTCGAGGCCGAGTGGCCCAACCTCCTGGTGGTGCTGGACGCCGCGTATTCCGCCGCGTTGTACGGCGACGTCTGGCGCCTGGCACGGGTCTCGCACACCTACCGAGTGGTCTGGCCCCTTTTGGACGAGTGGACCCGCCTCGTCGACCTGGGCCTGGCCGCCGCTGAGGCTTCCGGCGAGATCCTCGGCCAGTGCTGGATGCTCATCTCCCGCTGCGCCATCGCCCTGACCTTCGAGCTGCCCCAGGCCCGCCCCGGCGACGCCGAACGCGCCCTGGACCTCGCCGTGCAGCTCGGTGACAAACGCTCCGTCACGGTCGCCAACATCCACCTCGGCAGCGTGCTGTCCCTGCTGTCCCGCCACGACGAAGCCATCTCCCGCCTGCTGGACGCCGTCGCCGAAACCGAGCGCACCGGCGACCTCGAGCTGCGCGGGCAGGCCCTGAACAACTGCGCCGAGACGGAGAAGCGCGCCGGCCGCTTCGAGGACGCGGTGGCGCACGAGCTGGCCTCGCTGGCGATCGACCGGGAGCTGGGGAACGACAGCTTCGCGGTGGTTTCGCTGAACAACCTGGCCGACCTGTCGCAGCGCTTGGGGGACTCGGCCACTGCGTCGCGTTATGCGTGGGAGGGGATCGATCTCGCGCACGCCCGGGGGTTCGACCTGCACGAGGCGATCCTTCGGGTGACTCTGGCACGGATCTTGCGCGCTTCGCCGGCGACGGCTGGGTCGGCTCGCGAGCAGTACGCCTTGGCGGCGGTGCTGTATGAGCGGGTGAATCCGGCTCAAGTCGCGGAGGTGCAGGCGGAGGCTGCTGAGCTGGGGTGGGCGGTTTGACTGGTTCGACCGATTCGCTGATCGCTCGGCTGGCTTGAGGGTGCCGGTTTTGGGTCGGTTCGAGATCGGTTGAAGATCGGCCCACGAGGCCCGCGCAAGAGGTTTCTTGCACAGCGTTCACCCGCATTTGTGCAGGTCGGGGATACCCTGGCTGGGCATACTTAGTGGTTTCTTAGCGTCCGGGGGTGTGGGCCGCGTAGGGTCGTAGGCGGTGTTGGCGGAGCCCTAGGGGAGGGGCAGGCTGTGAAGCCGGCGCCGCGGATCCGCAGTCGCGTGCGGCGGGTCCGGAAGAGCCGCCAGGAGCGGCTCGGTGGCGGTTGGCCGGCCGACTTGGGGGTAGGCCGGCCGGCCGCCAGGCCCCGAGGAGCACCTGGGGGCGTCATTCGAGCGGCGCGGGGTCCAGCGATCGAACTGGACGTCCCAGTGGGCTGTGCGAAGCCCGAGCCCGCCCCGAGCTCACCCCACGTTCGCCGTGCACAGTGCGATTGTCGAACCACTGCTGTCGGCCACCGTCTTGCCGTCCACGAGGATCGTGCAGGAGATCTGGTTCACGACGCTCGCGTTGGCGGTGTCGGCGGTCAGGCTGAGGATCGGGGTGCCGCCGCTGAAGGAGCCGTGGCCGTGCCACTGATCGGTGCTCGCGGGGGCCGACTCGGTGCGCTGGTCGTTGAGCGTGCCGTAGCGGACGGTGGCGCCGCCGGCGGAGGTGACGACGAAGTCGACGTTGTGTTCGTCGCCCGGGGTCGGCGGGATGTGGAGGTCGCCGGCGCTGCTGGTGCCGAAGACCGACGGGAACAGCACCATCGTGGCGGACAGCAGGGCCGCGATCACCGTGACGATCACCGCCGTCACCGCGATGCCCCGGCCGCCCGCTTTGCCGCGCGTGGCCTGGACCGTGCCGACGATCGCCAGCACCAGCCCGACGCCCGCGAGCGGCCACGCGACGAAGCCGTAGTCCGCCGCGATCGCCGCCGCGATCGCCGCCGCGATCGCCGCCGCGATCGCGGCCAGGCCGAGAACCAGGCCGACGATGCCGAGCACGTTCGGCTTCGGCTTGGGCGGCGTGCGGTTCGGCGGCGTGGGCAGGACGCCACCGGGCGCGGCCGCGAGCCGGGGATCGGGCGGGATCACCCGCCAGGAGCCGGAGTCCGAGGAGCCGCCGCGGTGGGCGGAGGCGGCGGGTTCGGCTCGCCACGCGCCGGAATCCGAAGGTCCACGGGCACCCGCATGACGGCCGGCACCTTCGCCGGAAGATCCGGATCCGCCACCGCGTGAAGCGGCAGTGCGCGAATCCGCAGATCCCCTGCCCTGCCGTGAAGAATCCGCAGAATCATGACCCCCGGAGGCATCACGCGAACCGCCCCGCGCCCGGTCTTCGGAACCGGTGCCAGGCGGCGCGGAAGCACGTCCGGAAGAGCGGCCGTGGCGCGCGGGGGCGGGCGGGTGCCGCGGGTCGGGGGAGGTCATGCGTGGGGGCCTTCCGGGTCGAAGTGCGACGACGTTAACCCACGCCGACCAGTGGAAGGCGAAATCGTTACATAGCAGAAAACGTCATCTATTCACCTCGATGAACGCGCAGCGGTCATTTACTATCCCGTGCCCCAGCAGGTGACCTGGTCGGCCTACGGAAACCACAATTGAGCATGCGCCGCGTATACAGATTATCGGCGTGATTGATGAACAAACCGCGCGAAATCAGTGGTCGAACAAGCTCACTTCGGGCGTGATCTCGAGCAGTTCGTGCACCGGGCGGCCGCGGCGGCCGTCGATGGTCGTCGTCCGGACCACGCGCAGGCGGGCGGTCACCGGGCGGTCGAGGTTCTCCTTGATCTGGTCGAGCAGATCCTCGGCGACGGCACCCTGGATCGTGCCGCCGGACTCGCGCTCCAGATAAAAGATCCGCCGCCGCGTGCGGACGCCGTCGAGGCGGCCGGAGACGGTCTCGTAGCCCACGGCCTCGCGCGACTCGCGCAGGCTTTCCCTCAGGATCCGCGCCTGCTCGGTCGTCACGCTGCGCGTCACGTGCTCGCCCGTGGTGGGGGTGAGCGCCATGCCGATGCCGGCGTGCTTGCTCACCGCGTTGACGATGTCGCTCACCGCGTTGCGCACGGTGTCGCGCTGCAGCAGCACCGCGTCGAGCGCGCCGTCGTCGGAACCGTTGGCGGGCAGGAAATCGCAGAGCTCCTTGACCGCGCGCTCGGATAGCGTCTCGATGCCGTCGTGGATCAGCGCGTCGTCGAGCGCCGGCTCGGGGAAGCCGAAGAAGATCGCGTTGCCCGCCTGGCCCTTCTGGATCAGCGGCGCCTTGTCGCGGTCGGCCTGCTGGACGAAGGTGACCTCGTTGGACGGGTTGCGGATGATGTGCCCGATCTTCGCCGTCGCGTCCTGCAGCGCGCGGCTGATGTCGGAGAACGTGTACGCATCGATGTGCGTCTCGCCGATCACCGACACGTGCAGCAGCGGCGAGCGCGACGTGCGCTCGAACTTCGCGTTGGCCGCCATCGCCGACGCGCGCGCGAGGTCGTCGAGCCAGGTGCCGCCGGGGATCTCGTCGGCGATGCGCCGGAACTCGTTCCTCACCAGACCATCTCCGGGAACCCCTTGCCGCCTTCGGCCCACACGGTCTCCCACACGTCCTCGTCGCCGGGACGGCACAGGAACCCGTCGAGCATCCCGCCCACCGGCTGCACCTGCTCGAGGTACATCGCGGGCTGCCCGACGATGACTCCGCGCAGCGTGAGCAGGCCGTACAGCGCCGTTCGCCCTTCGTCGTCGAGCCGCTTGAGCGCGCCCCACTCGTCGGGCAGAAGCACCACGTCGAGGCCGCGCGGCGGGTGGCCCGTGCGCGTCACGAACGCGCCGCCGATCCACGCACGGCCTGAAGAGATCACCTGACGGGCGACGCCGAGGTAGCTGTTGAGCGCGCTGAACAGGATCTCGCGATCGTTCTGGTGCGGGGCGTCGAACACGAGCCGCTCGTAGACGTCGGCGAGATCGGCCTGGTGACGGCCCGGCGGCAGCAGGTTCTGCGGCGTCCAGTGCGGGAGCGCCATCGGACCTCCTGACCTCGCGAACCTCGACGAGAGGCCCACGGCTCCCGCTCACACCATTGCTCACAGTGCGTAGCCGAACTTACCAGGTGGGTGTCAGCCACCTCGCCCAGGTCGGCGCGGCGCGGACTCGCGGGGCTCGTCGTTGTGCGGCCACTCGTGCGTGGGCTCCTCGGCGGCCGGCCAGTTCAGGTCACCCGAGAGGTGCGCTTCAGGGTCCGGCAGTCGCCCGATGCGGTGGCCGGAGGGCTCGTCCGGGGCGTACGGCTCGTCCGGGTCCACCGCGGGGTAGTCGTTGTAGACCCGTTCGGGTTGCTCGTCGTAGTCGTAGCTCGGCACCGGGATGTACTGCGTCCGCTCGGTGTCGCTCGGCTCCGGGACGGCAGGCAACGAACCCGACGTCGAGCCCGCGCCCGCAGCCGCAGCGGCAGGCTCACGAGAACGCTTCGGCCGCCCCGCCCGCATGATCAGCCACATCACCAGCGCCCCCAGCAGGAACGCGACAAGCAGCCACAGCCAGATCTGCCCGAAGAGCCAGAGCATCCCCATCACCTCTCTTCGACTGTGATCTCGACGCGCCGGTCCCCACCTTCGCCCGGCGCGGCCGTTCCACTTCCCCGTACTAGCACCCGGTTGGCCGGCACTCCGCCGGCCGTCAGCAGTCGCATCACCGCTCGCGCCCGGCTTTGCGAAAGCCGGACCGCCGCCGCGCGCCCGCCCGGACCCGCGGCGACGTGCCCGGTGATCCGATAGCGCAGGTCGTCGGGCGCGCCCTTCAGCAGCTTCGCGACGGCGCGCGCCGCCTGCGTTCCCGCCGGCGTGAGTTGTGCGGTGTTCGGCTTGAACTCGATCGGCGCGTCCGCCAGCTGCGCGTCCAGTTCCTTCTGCACCCCGGCGCGATCGGTCGGCGGCGCGGACGAAGTCGTGGTCGGCGGCGCACTGCTAGTACTGGGCGGCGGGCTCGTCGTCGACGGCGGCGTGGGTGTCACGGACGGCGGCTTCGGCGTAGCCCCACCGGAAACCTCCGCGAACTCGACCCCTTCGACGCCCTGCACGATCCCCAGCGCACGCCCGGCCTGGTCGGCCGCGAAACCCGACAACGTCGCCTGCCGGCCCGAGAACGACACGTCGCCGCCCCGGATCCCGGCCGCGGCGAGCGCGGAGCGTGATCGTCCGGCGAGGTCGCCTTCGATCCCGTCAGCCCGCACCCACGTGACCACCCCGGCGAGCACAGCCGTGACCAGCAGCGCGACGGGGATCAGGCGGAGCCAACCGCGAGCACCGGACATAAAGGGACCATAGGCCGGTCACGGCCCGTTGGCGACCTGGTCAGGCGCGCCATTCGGGTGGCGCTGACCCGAACCGGGACCGGGTCAGGACGCGGTGGCGTTGCCCTGGAAGTCGCGCACGTCGAGCTCCAGCGCGGCGGCCTCGGCCTGCACCAGCGGCGAGAGCTGCGGACGCTTCGGTGACAGCCCGTCACCCATCGACTCGCCCTTGAGCTGGCGGCGGATCCACGGCAGCAGGTGCGCCTTGGTCCAGTTGAGGTCCGAGCGCCGCGAGGTGATCCACGTGGCCGGCTCCGTGGTCGGCGGGTACGGCTCGCGCCAGTCCTCGATCACGGGCAGGCCGAGCACCTCGGCGGTCAGCAGTGCGATGCGGCGGTGCGCGTCGGGCGTGAAGTGCAGGCGGTCGTCGCTCCAGGCACGGCGGTCGTGCAGCGGCCCCATGGTCCAGAGGTCGACCATCTTCGCGCCGTGGCGGGCCGCGATCGCCCACAGATACGTGTTGTAGATGCCGATCTTGCCGCGCAGCACGCTCATCACCGAGAGCGCCTTGGTGTCGGGGCCGTTGAAGATCACGACCGGGATGCCGGCCTCGCGCAGCTTCACCACGCCGGCCTCGAACCGGGCCGCGATGGCGTCGACGTCCGCGCCCGGCACGATCACGTCGTTGCCGCCCGCGCACAGCGTGACCAGGTCGGGCTTGATCTCGAGGGCGATCGGCAGCTGCTCGTCCATGATCTCGTCGAGCATCTTGCCGCGCAGCGACAAGTTGGCGTACTGGAAGTCCGGCCGCCCCGCGGCGAGCATCTCGGCGAGCCGATCGGCCCAGCCCCGGAACGAGCCGTCGGGCAGCTCGTCGTTGAGGCCTTCGGTGAAGCTGTCACCGATGGCCACGTAGCTGTCGATTCCGTACACGCTGGGATCCCCTTCCCCGGACTGACCGCGCCTCGCCCGCGTTAAGTTGTACACCACAACTAACAATCGGACGTCCCCGTATCCTTCCCGGCTGCCACCCCTGATTCAGCCGGAAGACACAGTCTCTTATCTTGTCGTCTCCTCGCGCGCCCGTATTACGCGAACTTCACCTCGATCCGGGGTGATGAACCGCTCAGTTGAGCACTTATCGGACACGCTGTGTGGCGAAGGTCTCCCGCTTCGGGCCTGCCACCCCGGTATCCGGCAGGCTGGGGATGTGACGGACGAGACGACGCCTGCGCGCGAGTCGCTCGCGCAGATCCTCGGTGGCCGCCGCGGGGCGATCGACGCCAGCATCCCGCCGGTGGCCTTCGTGGTCGGCTGGCTGGCCACCGGGCAGTCGATCTCGTGGGGCGCGATCGTCGCCATCGGGGTTGCGGTGGTGCTCGGCGCCTACCGGCTGATCCGAGGGGAAAAGGCGCGTGCCGTCGTCGTGAGCCTCGCGGCCGTGGTGATCGCCGCGCTCATCGCGTTGCACACCGGCCGCGCGGAGGACTTCTTCCTGCTGCAGCTGCTCTCCAACGCCGCGAGCGCCCTGCTCTTCGCCGCCAGCATCGTGGTGCGCTGGCCGCTGCTGGGCGTGATCGTGGGGCTCCTGATCGGACAGAAGACGCGCTGGCGCCGTGACCCCGCGCTCCTGCGCGCGTACTCGTGGGCGAGCTGGGTGTGGGTGCTGCAGTACTTGATCCGCGTGGTGGTCTACGGACTGCTGTGGTGGGCCGGGCAGGTGGTGGCTCTCGGCATCGCGCGCACCGCGCTCTCGTGGCCACTGGTCGCGGCGACCGTGGCGGTGAGCGGCTGGGTGCTGTACAAGGCGCTGCCGGCCGGGCACCCGGGTCTGCGGCTCACGCCGGAACCGAGTTCGGAAGACGGACCCAGGACATAAGGCGGCCCCCGGCGAGGGGGGAGGGTCCGGGGGCCGCTGTCTACGGTACCCGGACCGGAGGGGTTGAGTCGACGGTTTGGACACTTCGAACCAGGTTTTGGTCGTATTCACCTTGCCGAAGGCCGCGCCGCCGCCTCTCCCCAGGCGTCGACGGCGGCCAGCCACGCGGCGCCGAGCACTCCGTCGGAGCTGGTCAGCACGTCGAGGCCGGACAGCCCGGCCTTCACGAGCGGTCCCACCGGTCCCGTTCCCGTGAGGACGCTGCCCACGAGCACCACGGGAGTTTTCTCGCCCGGGTCGCGCGTGGCGAGGGCCGTGGCGACCAGAAGATCGGCTGCCCTGGCCACGATTTCCGTTGCGGAGGCTTCTCCGGCGGCCGCCGCGGCGCTCACGAGGGGTGCGAACCGGGCGAGCCGGACGGGCGCTTCGGCGTTGACCTTCGTGATGAGCGCACGCGCGGTGGTCAACCGATTCGCTTCCGTGACAAGCGAATTGGGGAAACTGGGATTGTCTGAAGTGGCCACGTCGTCCCGGGAGTCCACAGGAGACGGTCCGAACGCCTCGGCGAGCACGGCGCCCGGCAGCCCGGTGAGCTCCGCCCCGCGCCCGAGCGCCTCCAAAGTGGATCGCACCGCCTCTCGCCCGAGCCAGAACGCCGAGCCTTCGTCGCCGAGCAGCCAGCCGTAGCCGCCCGCGGTGGCGGTCATCCGCCGTTCGCGGATGCGGCCGGCGATCGAGCCGGTGCCCGCCACGAGCACGGTGCCGTCGGGGGCCGACGTCGCCGACGCGTACGCGACTTCGGCGTCGGCCACCGTCCGAACCGCACCGTCCAAACCGATCCGTGCCCACGCCCCGGCGAACACCGCCGCGACGGCGGGGTCGGACAGCTTGCTCACCCCGGCCAGCCCGACCACGGCGGCGCGCACGTCCGTGCGCCCGCCCAGTGCCCGCTCGATCGCCGAGGCGATGCGCGCGGCCGCCTCTGCCGGCGGGTGCGAGTTGGGGTTGGCGCCGGCGGCCGTCGCCGAGCCGAGCACGGCGCCGGTGGCGTCGACCGCGATCGCTCGCGTCGACGTGCCACCGGCGTCCACGCCCACGACGAGACTCACCGGGTCTTGGTCACCTTCAGCAGCCCACGCGGGCTGTCCGGGTCACCGCCGCGCGCGAGCGAAAGCCCGAGCGCGATCCGCTGGATCGGCAGGATCTCCAGGATCGGCGCGAGCTCCTCGGCCGTCTGCGCCACGGGGATCCGCAGCGCCGCGGGCACGTCGGCCGACGCGGATCCGACCGCCAGCACGTCGGCGCCGCGCTTGCCGACGGCGTCGAGCACCTCGCCCATCGCCTCGCCGCCGTGGCCCGCGCTCGTCACCGCGAGCACGGCGGTCTCGCCGTCGACGGCCGCGACCGGGCCGTGGAGCAGGTCCGCGCCGCTGTACGCGCGGGCGGCGAGGTAGCTCGTCTCCGCCAGCTTCAGCGAACCCTCGAGCGCCGTCGCGTACGAGTAACCGCGGCCGGTCGTGAGCACGCGGTCGACGAAGCGGTAGCGGTCCACCGCGCGCTGCACGCCTTCGGCCGCTCCGTCGAGCGTCTGCTGGGCGAGGTCGCCGAGCTTCTGCGCGTCGGCCGCCTTGCCACCGCGCACGGCGTCGATGAACAGGTACAGCGCGAGCAGCGTCGCGGAGTACGTCTTGGTCGCGGCGACCGCCTTCTCCAGACCGGCGCCGATGTCCACGCCCAGCTCGGCCGCCGCGCGCAGCGGCGAGTCCGGCGTGTTCGTGACCGACACCGTGAGCGCCCCCTGACGCCGGGCGGCTTCGGTGACCTCGATGAGGTCGGGTGAGCCGCCGCTCTGGCTTACGGTGACGAAGAGCACGTCCTTCAGGTCTGGCCGTGCGCCGTACAGCGTCGCGGTGGACGGTGACACGAGACCCGCGGGAAGACCCAGGAGTACCTCGATCAGGTACTTGGCGTACAACGCGGCGTGGTCACTCGAACCCCGCGCGGCGAGCAAGGCGAAACGGGGCGGCTTTTGTGAAATCTTTTCAGCTACTTCGGCTATTTCCCCCTGCCGCTCGACGAGCCCGGCCAGTACGGCAGGCTGCTCCGAGATTTCCGCGGCCATGTGCTCGCCGGGATGTTGTTGGGTCATCACTTTCCTCTCCGCCGGGACCGGAGCCCCGGGTGTGCTGAGCGGCGTGCGGTCAGGTCTAGACCAATGCTAGCCGGGCGGAGCGTTTGTGGTGAAGGGTACGTTTCTTGACGGGGAAGTGGCGCGATAGTGAGGGAAAGCTGAGGGAGCCGGTCATGTTGGAGACATCCCCCGCGAGTGAGGCGGGGACGGCGGGTGTGCGCGGACAGCGCGAACCCAAGTACTGGGCGCTGAAACAGCACCTGCTCGATCTGCTCGACGCGATGCCGCCGGGTTCGCCGATCCCGACGGAACGGGCGCTGGCGGGCGAGTTCACCGTGTCGCGCACCACCGTGCGGCAGGCACTGGCGGACCTGACGGCCGAGGGCCGCTTGCACCGCGTTCAAGGCAAGGGCACGTTCGCGGCCGAGCCGAAGCTCGCGCAGCGGCTGCAGCTGTCCTCGTACACGGAGGACATGCGCAAGCAAGGCCTGAAGCCGTCGTCGAAACTGCTCGAACTCGAGGAATTGCCCGTGGAGGGCGAACTCGCGAAACTGCTCGCGATCCGCCAGGGTGCGAAAATTCTTCGCCTTCGTCGTCTGCGGCTGGCCGATTCCCAGCCCATGGCGCTGGAGACAACGCACCTGCCGCTCGGGCGCTTCCGCGGGCTGCGCAAGCACATTTCGGCCGGAGGGTCGCTCTACGCAGTGCTTCGTGAGCACTACGGCGTCGAGCTCGAGCGCGCCGAGGAGACGATCGAGACGTCGCTCGCCGGCCCGCAGGAAGCCGAGATGCTCGGCGCGGACGTCGGCATGCCCGTGATGATGCTGACGCGGCACTCGTTCGCCACCGACGGCAAGCCGGTGGAGTTCGCGCGCTCGGTGTACCGCGGCGACCGCTACAAGTTCGTCACGACGCTGCTGCCGTGAGCCGGGCCGGCGGGCCCGCGAGCAGTCGCCGGGCCGGGCGCGGGTGGTTGCGCCCGGACCGGCGTCGCGACACCGTGTGCGCATGACTTTCGAGCGTGCGTGGTGAGCGCACCGTGACGACGACGGACAGCGGTATCCGCTGGGGCACCCCGCTTGCGCGCGGGGTGCTGTGGACGACGATCCTCGGCTCGGGCATGGCCATGCTCGACGGGACGATCGTCAACGTCGCGCTGCCCCGGATCGGTGAAGAGCTCGGCGCGACGGTCGCCGGGCTGCAGTGGATCCTCGACGGCTACATGCTGGCGCTCGCCGCGCTGATCCTCGTGGCCGGCTCGCTCGGAGACCGCTACGGCCGGCGCCGCGTGTACCTGATCGGCGTTGTCTGGTTCGGCGTCGCCTCGGGGCTGTGCTCGATCGCCACCTCGACCACGGAGCTGGTGGTCTTCCGGATCATCCAGGGCATCGGCGGCGCGCTGCTGACGCCGGGCTCGCTGGCGATCCTGCAGTCGTCGTTCGCGCACAACGACCGGGCGCGCGCGATCGGCGCGTGGTCCGGGCTGGGTGGTCTGGCCGCCGCGGTCGGACCACTGATCGGCGGGGTGCTGGTGCAGGTCTGGTCCTGGCGGCTGGCGTTCCTGATCAACCTGCCGCTGGCCGTCGTCGTGGTGCTGATGGCGCTCAAGTTCGTGCCCGAGTCGCGCGACGAGACGGCCACCGGCCACCCGGACTTCACGGCCGCCGCGACGGGCGCGATCGGGCTCGCGGGGATCACCGGAGCGCTGGTCGAAGCCCCCGGCCGCGGCATCGGCGACCCGATCGTGCTGATCGCCCTGGTCGCCGGCATCGCCGGGATGGGTGTGTTCCTCTGGCTGCAGCACCACTCCCACGAGCCGCTCGTGCCGCCCAGCCTCTTCCGCGACCGGACGTTCACGCTCTCCAACGCGCTCACTTTCGTGGTCTACGCCGCCCTCGGCGCCGTGATGATGCTGCTGGTCCTGCAGCTGCAGGTCTCCCTGAACTACCCGCCGACGCTCGCCGGCCTGGCCGGTCTGCCGATCACGATCATCATGCTGCTGCTCTCGGGCCGCTCGGGCGCGCTGGCCCAGCGCATCGGCCCGCGCCTGCAGCTGGTGGTCGGACCCATCGTGATCGGCGTCGGCATGCTGCTGCTGATCCGCGTCGGACCGGGGTCCTCGTACCTCGGTTCGGTCTTCCCCGCGGTGGTCGTCTTCGGCCTCGGATTGGCCTGCACAGTGGCGCCGGTGACCGCGACGGTGCTCGCCGCGGCACCCGACCGATTCGCCGGTGTCGCGTCCGGAGTAAACAATGCGATCGCCCGAACGGGTGGTCTTCTTGCGGTCGCGGTGCTCCCCGCGGCGGCCGGGCTCACCGGTTCGGCCTACCGCGACCCCGTCGCGCTGACGGCCGGCTGGCGTATGGCACTCCTCATCTGCGCCGTCCTGGCGATCGCCGGGGGCCTCATCGCGTTGGGGATTCACAACGGCGTGCTCGGTTCGCCGGACGATTCCGGAGACACCTCCGGTGGCACGGCCGGGCCCGAGGCCAAGCGGACCGTGGACGACGAGTCGCCGCACCTCGGCGAGTGCTTCTCGTGCGGGGTGGACGGACCGCCGACCCACGTCCGCCCCGGGCCCCCGCACTCCTGACCCCACCTCACGTCGCGCCGCATCGGGTGCGTGGAATGGGGCATGGGCGCGCAGCGCCTCCGCGGAGGGTGGTGGCGGGGGCATGGATGGAGCAACCAATGCCGCATCGGGGTGGTTCGGGCCCCGGGGTTTCGATGCCGATCAGAACTGCCGACTCTCAGGGCAGGGCGGTGGCGGGTACGGGTGGCTCGGCTCGGAGACCGACCGCGTCCCGGCTGGGTGGTGTGCCGAACATGCGGCGGTACTCGCGGCTGAACTGTGAGGCGCTTTCGTAGCCGACGGTGTGGCCGACGCCGGTGACGTCGGATGGCCGGCCGACCAGGAGCAGCCGGGCTTCCTGCAGGCGGATGCGCTTTTGGAACTGGATGGGGCTCATTCCGGTCACGGCCTGGAAGTTGCGGTGGAACGCGGACACGCTCATGCCCGCTGTCCGTGCGAGATCTTCGACTCGGAATGACTCCGCGTAGTGCTTTCGGATCTGCTGGACCGCCCGGCTGATGTGGGCCAGTCCGCTGTCCGCCAGGCCGAGCTGGCGGATGGCGGGGCCCTGTTCGCCGCGGAGCAGGTGCCAGAGAATCTCCCGTTTGACCAGCGGGGCGAGGATCTTGCGGTCAGCGGGACGCTCCAGCAGCCGCAGCAGCCGGACGATGGCATCCAGCAGTTCCGAGGGGGCTTGGCTGACCGCGATGCCTGCGGGTGCGGAGAGTGTCGGGGCCGGCAGGTCGCGGGGGTCGGCCTCCAGGAGCAGCTGAGCGATTTCGACAGGGTTGAGGGTCATCCCGAAGCCGAGGGTGGGCTGCCCGGTGTCGATGACGTGGCCGGTGACGGGGAGGTCGACCGAGGTGACGAGGTACTGACCAGGTCGGTAGTCGTACAGGCGCTCGCCCAGGGCGAGGCGCTTGCCGCCCTGGGCGATGACCGCGAGCACGGTGCCGGACATGCCCGCCGCAGGTGCGCTGCGCTGGTCGAACCGACATGCCTGGATGCCGTCGATCGCTGTGGTCAGATCGGGGCGAGCATGCCGGTTCACCAGCTCGCGCAGTTCGTCCAAAGGCATGCCTTCAGTCTTGCGCAGACCGGTCACACCGTGCTCGGCCGCAGCAGGATCAGGCAAGGATGTGCGCGTACTGGGGCAGCGTGTGGCGAGCGCAGCACGGTGGCCTGCGCGAGGTGCCACCGGGCGGCAGCAATGGCTTCGGCGTGGGGGAGGGCCGTGCTCGCGGTGGTTCATCGCGGGGTGCCTGGTCAGAGGTTCTGGCCGCCTGACACTTCGATGTCCTGGCCGGTGATCCAGCGCCCTTCCTCGGAGACCAGCATGGCGATGACCATGCCGATGTCGTCGGGTTCGCCGATCCGCCCGAGCGCGAACGTCTTCGCCAGGTCCGGAATGATCTCCGGGTTCTTGGCGAAGGCGTCATCGGCGAAGCGCGTGCGGGTGGCGCCAGGGGCGACGGAGTTGACGCGGATGCCGCGGGCGCTGAACTCCTTGGCCATGTACCGGCTGAGGACCACGATGGCGCCCTTGAGAGCCGCGTAGATGGAGTAGCCGGGCGCGGTCACGTGGGGCAGGGTGGAGTTGCTGGTCAGGTTGACGATGGCGCCGCGGTCGGCCAGCAGTGGGAGCAGGGTCTGGGTGAGGAAGAACGGGCCCTTGAACAGGCCGTCGGTGAGCTTGTCGAATTCCTGTTCAGTGGCCTGCTCGATCAGCGCCATCCCGGCGAAACCCGCGTTGTTGACCAACTGGTCGAAGGAGTCCCGGTGGAAGGTCTCGCGCAGGGCGTCGGCCACGGCGTCGTGGAAGGCAGGGAAGCCGGCTGTGTCGCCGATGTCCAGGTGCAGCGCCACGGCGGTGCCGCCCGCCTGCTCGATCTCACGGACGGTGTCCTTGGCGCCCTGCTCGTTGGAGCTGTAGGTCAGGATGACACCGGCCCCACGCTTGGCGACCTGAACGGCCGCGCTCTGGCCGATGCCGGAACTGGCGCCGGTGACGACGGCTACCTTCATCTGTTGTGCCTCCTGGACATCCGGAGCTTGAAGGCTCCGTACGGGGTGTGACACCCCAAGGCAACCGCGTCACCGTCCTCGGGAGAAGAAGAATCCTCCTGGCCTCTTGCCCGATTCTGCCCTCCTCAATGCTGCGGGTCCGCACGCGGATCCGACGAAACCTCAGGCGAGCAGGTCGGCCAGCATCGCGGGGTCGACGTTGCCGCCGGACACCACGGACACGGTCTTGCCGCCCGGCAGCTCGCCGGCGTGGTGCAGGAACGCGGCCGTGGCCGTGGCGCCGCTGGGCTCGGCCACGAGCCGGGCCCGGCGGGCCAGCACGCGCACGGCGTCGCGGATCTCGTCCTCGGTCACGGTGACGATGCCGTCCAGCACGTTCTGCAAGTGCGCGAACGTGAGGTCGGACGGCTGGGCGCGCAGGCCGTCGGCGATCGTGCGGGCCCGCCGGTCCATCGGCCACTCGACGCGCCGGCCGGCGCGCAGGCTCTCGGCGGTGTCGCCCGCCAGCTCGGGCTCGACGCCGATCACCTTCGCACCCGGGCACAGCGCCTTGATCGCCGTGCCGACGCCGGAGGCGAACCCGCCGCCGCTCACCGGCACGAGCACGGTGTCGACGTCCGGCAGGTCGATGGCGATTTCCAGGCCCGCGGTGCCCTGGCCGGCGATCACGTCGAGGTGGTCGAACGGCGGGATGAACGTGAGCCCGCGCTCGCGCGCCAGCTCGCTCGCGCGCGGCTCCTGGTCGGCGATCGGGACCTCCACCACCTCGGCACCCCAGCGTTTCGTGGCCTCGACCTTGAGCCGCGGCGCCACGTCCGGCACCACGATCACGGCCGGAACGCCGAACGCGTTCGCCGAGTAGGCGACCGCCTGCGCGTGGTTACCGCTCGAATACGCGACCACGCCGCGCGCACGTTGTGCGTCGTCGAGCGAGGCGATCGCGTTGTACGCGCCGCGGATCTTGAACGCGCCGATCTGTTGCAGGCTCTCGGGTTTGAGCCACAGCTGTCCTTCGGCCCAGGGCTGGCGCAGGAGCGGCGTGCGCACCGCGTGGTCGGCCACGCGCTTCGCCGCGGCCTCGATGTCGGAGATCGTCACCAATCGCATGTGGCGAGTATGTCAGGAAAGTGTGAGCCGTAGTCCATCCATTGTGGACGGTCGACGTGTCCTCGCTCACGGATGGGCAACGCGGGGAGTTCCTCGCGCGCCTTACTCGTTGAACGCAGTGGGGGAAGTCGCCGGGTACTAGTAGATCGGGATCATGAGTCAGCAGCAGGAAAAGACGTCGGAGCAGGGTGAGAAGAAGAGCTTCCGCCCCGCGCAGGTGGTGGCGACGGCACTTGCGGCCGTCACGGCCGCGTTGCTCGGTTCGACGCTCGGCGTGGCGGGCACCGTGGTGGGGGCCGGGGTGGCGAGCGTGATCACCACCGTCGGCGCCGAGCTGTACCTGCGCTCGCTGCAGCGCACGCGCGAAGCCGCGGTGAAGGCGCGCGCCGCGCTCGTCACGGCGGGGCAGCGCCGTGGCAGCAAGCCCGGGCTGTCGCCGGTGGACGACCCGGCGCAGATGCCGACCGTGCTCCTGCCGCTCGACCCGTCGGAGATGCCGACGGTGCGGATCTCGAAGCTGACCGCGCCGGCCGAGCCCGAGGAATCCTTCGGCGACAAGCTGCGGAAGCTGCGCTGGCCGATCATCATCGGCACGAGCGTGGTCGCCACCGCTATCGCCATCGCCGTGATGGTCGGCGTCGAACTGGCCACCAAGGGCGGCGTCGGTGGCGGGTTCGTCTACCACGGCAACTCGGGCACGAGCCAGCAGCAGAAGCAGGACGACAGCCCGCCCGCGACGTCGGAGAACAGCCCGCCGCCCAGCGAGACCCAGTCGAACACCCCGCCGCCCTCGACCTCGTCTTCGAGCACGTCCACCAGCGAAAGCCCGACGTCTTCAAGCAGCTCGGACAGCGCCCCGCCGCCTTCGAGCACGGGTGGGGCGCCGTCGACCACGCCGAGCGCGCCACAGACGAAGGGCGCGCCCTCGGGCACGCCGAGCCCCTAGCCGAGCTGGGTCTTCAACGCCTGCGCCGCCGCCTTCGGGTCTTCCGCGTCGGTGATGGCGCGGACCACGACGATCCGCGTCGCGCCGGCCGCCAGCACCTCCGGCAGCCGTTCGGTGTCGATGCCGCCGATCGCGAACCACGGCCGGTCGGTACCGGTTTTCGCGGTGGCCCGAACGAGGTCCAGGCCCGGTGCGTACCGGCCGGGTTTGGTCGGCGTCGGCCAGCACGGGCCGGTGCAGAAGTAGTCCACGCCGTCCTCTGCTGCGGCCGCCGTGGCCTGCTGAGGCGAGTGCGTGGAGCGGCCGATCACGACGTCGTCGCCCAGAATGCGGCGCGCGAGCGGCACGGGGATGTCGTCCTGGCCCAGGTGCAGCACGTCGGCTCCCACGGCGAGTGCGACGTCGGCGCGGTCGTTGACCGACAGCAGCGCACCGTGGCGCGCGCACGCTTCGGCGAGCACCTCGAGCGCCGCGATCTCCTGCGCGGCCTCGAGTGGGGCCCCGTTGGTCTTGTCCCGCAGCTGCACGATGTCGACGCCGCCGGCCAGCGCCGCGTCGATGAACTCGGCGAGGTCGCCGCGCGACGAGCGGGCGTCGGTGCACAGGTACAGCCGCGAATCGGCCAGGCGGGTGCGGATCTGTGATCCGGTCAGGGCGGGCATGGCGGGCACGTTACCCGCGCGCTACGGTGGGGTGGTCCGCACGGGAGCCCGAGGCACGGGCTGAGAGGGAGCTGCCGCTCCGACCGTGGAACCTGATCCGGGTCATGCCGGCGCAGGGAGCGTGATTCCATGAATGAGACCCTCACCGTCGTCGGCGGCGGTGTCATCGGCCTGTCCGCGGCTTGGCGCGCGGCGGCCCGCGGCCATCGCGTCACGGTGGTCGATCCGGCCCCCGCGCGCGGCGCGTCCTGGCTGGCCGGCGGCATGCTCGCGCCGGTCACGGAGGCGTGGCCGGGCGAGGAGCACGTGCTCCGCCTGGGCGAGGAGTCGCTGCGGCGCTGGCCCGCGTTCGCGCGGGACCTCGCGGCCGAGGGCACGGACCCTGGGCTCGCTTCGCACGGCACGATCGTGGTCGCGTTCGACAGCGCCGACGCCGGGCACCTCGACATCCTCGCGGAGTACCTGACGTCCCTGGGCCGGGACGTCGAGCGGCTCACCGGGCGGGCGGCGCGGCGGCTCGCGCCCGGCCTAGGTGCGGTGCGCAGCGGGCTGCACGTGCCGGGTGACCTGGCTGTCGACAACCGGAAGCTGCTGACGGCGCTGCTCTCCGCGTGCGCGAAGCGGGGGGTTGAGTTCTCTTCGTTGCGGATCACTTCGCTCGACGACGTGACCGGTCCCGTCGTTCTCGCTGCCGGCGCGTGGACGGGCAAGCTGCACCCGCTGCTGGCCGACGCCGTGCGGCCGCTCAAGGGCGAGATCCTGCGACTGCGGCCGCGTCGGGGCTGCCTGCCGCCCCCGCCGTACACGGTGCGCGCGATGGTGGAGGGCCGGCCGATCTACCTCGTGCCGCGCGCTGACGGCGAGCTGGTGCTCGGTGCGACGCAGTACGAAGCGGGCTTCGACGAGACCGTGACCGCGCGTGGCGTGCGGGAGCTGCTGGAAGGCGGCGAACGGATCCTGCCGGGCATCACGGAGTACGAGCTCGTCGAGATCGCGGCCGGGCTGCGCGCGGGGAGCCGCGATGCGCTGCCGTACATCGGGGAGCTCAGCGAAGGCGTGTACGCGGCGACGGGGCACCACCGCAACGGTCTGCTGATGGCCCCCGTGACCGCCGACGCCGTGGTCGCGTGGCTGGCCGGCGAGGCCCCACCGGACGAGATCGGGGCGGCCGCGCCCGCCCGTTTGCTGCAGAAGGAGCGAGTCTGATGGAGATCAAGGTCAACGGGAGCTGGCGCGAGTTCCCCGACGGCGCCACCGTGTCCGAGGTGCTCGACGCACTCGACGTGACCCGCCAGGGCGTGGCCGTCGCGGTGAACGGCGAGGTCGTGCGCCGGGGCGAGTGGGAGGCGTCGGTGGTGCCGAAGGGCGCGAACATCGACGTGCTGACCGCGGTGCAGGGAGGCTGACGATGGACGACGCTCTGGTCATCGGCGAACACAAGCTGTCGTCGAGGCTGATCATCGGGACCGGTGGCGCCGGAAACCTGTCGGTGCTGGAACGCGCGCTGGTCGCGTCGGGCACCGAGCTGACGACGGTCGCCATGCGCAAGGCCGACGCCGACGGCGGCACCGGTGTGCTCGGCCTCGTGCGACGCCTCGGGATCAAGCTTCTGCCCAACACCGCAGGCTGCCGCACCGCCGCGGAGGCCGTGCTGACCGCGCAGCTGGCCCGCGAGGCGCTCGACACGGACCTCATCAAACTCGAGGTCCACGCCGACGACCGCACCCTGCTACCCGACCCGTTCGAAACCTTGGACGCCGCGGAACAACTGGCGGCCGACGGCTTCACTGTGCTCGCGTACACCAACGACGACCCCGTGCTCGCTCTTCGGCTCGAGGAGGCGGGCTGCGCCGCCGTGATGCCGCTCGGCGCCCCCATCGGCACGGGCCTCGGCATCCGCAACCCGCACAACATCGAGCTCATCGTCGCGCGCGCCATGGTCCCCGTCATTCTCGACGCGGGCATCGGCACCGCTTCCGACGCCTGCCTCGCCATGGAACTCGGCTGCGACGCGGTCCTGCTGTCCACCGCCGTGACGCGCGCCAAGGACCCGGAACGCATGGCCGCGGCCATGCGCGCGGGCGTCGAGGCGGGCCGCCTGGCCCGCGACGCGGGCCGGGTACCGCAGCGCTTCTGGGCGCACGCATCGAGCCCGCCCCGCTGACGGCTGCCGCGCGTGCGCGGTGCAGGTGGGCGACGGCGCGATGGCGAGTTGGGTGCGGCTGTGGAGCTCGCGCGCTTCCGCCCTGCTGGCGGCTGCGGTGCGTGCGCGGTGCAGGTGGGCCATGGCGCGATGGCGAGTTGGGTGCGGCTGTGGAGCCTGCGCGCTTCCGCTCCGCTGACGGCTGCCGTGCTGGTGCCGGCGCAGGTGGGCCACGGGCACGACGCTGAACTGGGTGCCTCGGCGGAGCCCACTCGCCGACGGGATGCGGTCCGTGCTGGGGTGACCCGGCGACTTCGCGGGCCGGTTCGCCGCGAGCCGCCCCACGTGTGCAATCGGCGCTGATTGCGGAGGGCCGCTCTCGGTGAAGGCTGCCGGCCGCGTCGGCGGCGCCGGACCGGTCGGCGGCGGATGTGGCGGCCGGCAAGCCGGACCGCGCGTCGCGATCGGCGTCGGACGCGGCGGCGGAATGCCATCCCGGCCTCGGCGGCTGTGCGTAGGCGGCTCGTTTCGCCCTGCCGGGGTAAACGCGGGTAAGCCGCCTGGTGCAAGTGGGCCGCGTTTGCCGACCCGGTTGGTGATTTCGTCCGCGCTTAACGCTGAACGTGCACCGTCAGGCCTTATGGTGGACGACACCTTTCCGGCGCAAAGGCGGCGGGCAACAGCGGTAGGAGGAGCCAGCCGTGACTCTATCCTCGGTCCAGGACGTCTCGGGCAGGTTGTACTTGGCCGTGGGACGGCTGTCGCGCTCGTTGCGGCAGGCGGGGGTCCCCGGGCCCGGCCACGGCGCGATCTCGGCCCTTGCCACGCTCGTCCACTTCGGTCAGCTGCGCCTCGGTGACCTCGCCGCGAAGGAGGGCGTCGCGGCGGCCACGATGTCGCGCATAATCGCCACCCTCGTCGAGGCGGGCTACGTCACGCGCGAATCCGACCCCGTCGACCGCCGAGCCTGGCTCGCCCGAGCGACGGAGGAGGGCGAGCGGCTCGTGTCCGGCGTGCGGTCCACCCGCGTGCAGGAGCTGAACCGCCGCCTCGACAAGCTGAGCCCGGAATACCGCGAGGCCCTCACGATCGCGTTGCCGGCCCTGGAAGCCCTGATCTCCGACGACAGCTAGCTGCCGCGGCGCGCCCATGGTTACCACTTCCGGACGGGAAGGCACTGCGGGTGTGAGCTCGTCAGCGCACGAGCAACGCCAGGCGCCTCCTCGCGGGCGGTCGCCTCGCGCTCGGCCGACCGCGGCCAGAACTGGTCCGCCAAACACCTGACACAACTTGTCGCGACCACCGACCACCGACCACCAGCCCGCAGGACTGCTGCTGCGCCGCCGCCCGGAGAGACAACGTGCCCCCACCCTCCCAAGGGGGGCGTCCCTGTTCCAGTCTACCGAGGTCGGCGGCCCGAAAACGGGGTTCGGCGAATCTGTGGACAACGTCGGGACGGGCGTTGGGGCTGTGGACAAATCAGCGGTTTGGCGGCACTCGCGCCCGACGATGTGGTAGTCGGCAAAGCCCTAGTGGGCCAATCCCGCGATCCTCTTCGGCGCCGACGCGTGCTCTACGCGGCCTGCGAAATCTTCGGCACGGGCGCGCTCCGCTGGGCCTGTGAAGCCGAATCCGGCTTCACAGGCAACGGCTCCAACAGCACCGACGCCATCGCCGCGGCAACCGGCTAACGGTCCTCCGGCGCCAGCCGCCAGAACGCCGACACCGGCCCCACCTTCGCCCCCATCGGGTACGAGTGTTCGACCGCGCGCGACACGAACCACTTGCCGTACCTGGCGGCCTCCACGACCGACATCCCCTTCGCCAGCCCGGCCGTCAGCGCCGACGCCATGGTGTCGCCGGCGCCGTGGGTGTGCGGGGTGTTGAAGCGCGGGCCGGGCAGCTCCACGAACGTCGAGCCGTCGAAGAGCAGGTCGACGCACTCCGGGTCGGACACGAGGTGGCCGCTCTTCACGAGCACGTACTTCGGCCCCAGCCGGTGCAGCGCCACGGCCGCGGTGTGCATGCCCTCGCGGTCGGTCACGGTCAGGCCGGTCAGCAGGCGCACCTCGTCGAGGTTCGGCGTCAGCACGGTCGCGCGCGGCAGCAGCTCCTCGCGCAGCGCGGACAGCCCGTCGGCGTCGAAGAGCGGGTGGCCGGTCATCGACGCCGCCACCGGGTCGACCACGAACGGCACCTCGTGATCGCGTCCGATGCCCGCGTTGTCGCAAGCCGTCGCCACGGCGTGGATGATCTGCGCCGACGCGAGCATGCCCGTTTTCGCCGCCCCCACACCCATGTCCGACGCGACGGCCTCGATCTGGCCGCCGACGACGTGCGGCGGGATGCCCGCGCGATCGTGGACTCCCAACGTGTTCTGCACCGTCACGGCCGTCACGGCGACGAGCCCGTGCACCCCACAAGTGAGGAATGTCCGCAAATCAGCCTGGAGTCCGGCTGCGCCACCGGAGTCGGAACCGGCGATGGTCAACGCCGACGGCGGGCTCGGGATTTCAGTCATGGGCACTTTCCGACTTCTGGTCTAGTCCATTTGGTCAGCTGTCCTTCATCCACAGTCCATCACGGTGGCACAGTGTGAGTGCCATCGCACTATCGGTGGGTGAAGGGGTCAGGATGAAACTCGCTTCAGTGGTCGTGACGGTCGGTGCGCTCGTCGCCGCGTCGTTGTCCGGGGCAGCCGTCGCGAACGCGGACAGCCCGAAACTTTCGCACGTGACCACGGTCGGCGTGCACAACACCTACGACCCGGCGGCGTACCCGTTCCTTGCGCAGGCGCTGGACAACGGCTCGTCGCTGATCGAGCTCGACGTGTGGCCGGACTTCATCACGCACGAGTGGAAGGTCAGCCACTCGAACCCGTTGGGCAACAGCAACAACTGCGTCGCGGCGTCGACGACGGCCGATCTCTACAAGGGCGGCACGAACAAGAATCTGGAGTACTGCCTCGACGACATCCGCATCTGGCTCGCGGCCCACTCGGACCACACGCCGCTCACGCTGAAGCTCGAAATGAAGACCGGGTTCTCGGACAACACCGGCATGGGCCCGGACGAGCTCGACGCGGCCTTCCGCGCCCACCTCGGCAGCGCCGTCTTCAAACCGACCGACCTCCTCGGCAGCTACGCGACGCTCGACGACGCGGCCAAGGCGGACAACTGGCCGACCGTGGACGCCTTGCACGGCAAGGTGATGACCGAGATCATCCCGGGCACGGTCGAGGAGCAGAACCCCACCGACACGCTCCACGCGGACGTCGAGTACGCGAACTACCTGCTGGCGCAGAAGAACGCGGGCAAGCTCGGTGACGTCCAGATCTTCCCGACCGTGCACGGCGCCGTCGGCGGCGACCCGCGCGACAAGTACGCGGCCAACCTCAAGCCGTGGTTCGTGGTCTTCGACGGCGACGCCAACGCGTGGGTCACGCAGACCGGCCCGTGGTGGTACGACGCCAACCACTACTACGTGGTGATGACCGACGGCCAGAACGTCGCCCCGGCCATCGACGACCACAACCCGACCGTCGACCAGGCCAACCAGCGCGTGGCCGAGCTGGCGGCGCAGCACGCGTCCGTGGTCACGTCCGACTGGACGGGCCTGACCACGGTGCTGCCGCAGGTCGACGCCCGCGGCTGAGTTCCACCCGGACAGTCCACAATGGCCCCTGGCTCGCGCGAGGGGCCATTGTGTGTCCGCATCAGACGGTGAGCACCAGCTTCCCGGTGACCCGGCCGCCTTCGCCCACCTCGTGGGCCTTCGCCGCGTCTTCGAGCGGGAACGTCTGGTCCACGTGCACCTTCAGCTGCCCGGCCTCGACGAGCTCCACCAGTCCGAGCAGTCCGATGCGGTCGGGCTCCACGAGGATCGGCGCCGTCCGCACGCCTCGCTTGGCCGCCTCCTCCTGAGCCCGCGCGCCGACGCCACCGGGCACGCTGACGAGCAGGCCGCCCGGCTTGAGCGACGGCAGCCAACGCAGGTCGCTGTCCTCGCCGACGAGCCCGAGCACGACGTCAAGATCCGCCGGGACCGCGTTCTCGTCCCGGTAGTCGATCGGTTCGTCCACGCCGAGCGACCGCAGGAAATCGTGCTTCGCCGCGCTGGCCGTGCCGAGCACGTAAGCGCCGCGCGCCTTCGCGATCTGCACGGCGAGGTGTCCAACCCCGCCCGCCGCCGCGTCCACGAGCACCCGCTGTCCACTCCGGACTTCCGCCACGTCCACCAGCGCCTGCCATGCCGTGAGCCCCGCCAGGGGCAACCCGGCCGCCTCCACGTGCGACAGCCCGGCCGGCTTCCGCACGAACTGGCGCGACGGCGCAGTCACGAACTCCGCGTAGGCCGCGGCCTCGCGCGGGAACCACGGCATGCCGAGCACCTCGTCGCCCTGCTTCACCCCGGTGGCCCCGAAACCCACCTCTTCGACGACGCCGGACACGTCCCAGCCCAGCGTGTACGGAGGCTCGCCCAGGAACACCGGGTGCGCCCGCGTCTTCCAGTCGACGGGGTTGATGCCGGCGGCGTGCACGCGCACCAGCACCTCGGTCGGGCCGGGCGCCGGGCGGTCGGTCTCGGTCACCCGCAGCACTTCCGGGCCGCCGAACTCCCGCTGGGTCACCACGCGCATCTCGGATCTCTCCTTCTGGTCGGTTCGCTCGGTCTTCCCTATGCTCGTGCCGGTAGTCACTTTTCGCCAGAAGGCACTTCCCGGTAAAGTAGGTACCTGATGGAAACCACCTGTGACCAGCACGGATCCTGGGACGTCTACCTGAAGAGCTGTCCCTGCCGCGATGTGCTCGACCTGCTCGCGAACAAGTGGACGGCGCTCGTGCTCGGCGTGCTGGAGCAGCGGCCGCACCGCTTCGGCGAGCTGCGCCGCGCCGTCGGCGGCATCAGCCAGAAGATGCTCACGCAGAACCTGCGCAACCTCGAACGCGACGGTTTCGTCAGCCGCAAGGTCTTCCCGACCACTCCGCCGACGGTTGAGTACGCGCTCACGCCGATGGGTGCGGAGGTCAGCGCCCACCTGGTCGCGCTGAGCACGTGGTCGCAGTCGAACTTCGACCGGATCCGCGACGCGCGCAGCACCTACGACACGCGCTCGCTCGAACCCGTCAACTGATCCCGTGCGGTACGGGGGGTTTCCTCCCGTAACGCACGGAACGTCCAGTTCGGACTCAGGTGAAGCGCGGCGGTGGCTTCAGCACGTTCTTGCGGTAGTCGGTCACCGCACGTGATTCGGCGATGCCCGGTTTGGGGTCCAGGCCCCATTTCCGGATCACCTTGAGGGCCGCGGCCGGTTTGTTGGCCGAGACCAGCTGGTCGACCTCGAACTGCAGGTCCAAAGGCATCTGGGCCCACAGTGCGCGGGCGGCGGCGTCGTCGGTCACGGGTCCAGTGTGGCCGGTCAGTCGGCCAGCCGCCAGAACGGGGACACCGGCCCCACCCCGGCGCCGAGCGGATAAGCCTCGGCGACGCAGCGTTCGATGAACTGCTTCGCCTCGGTCACGGCCGTCGGCACGTCGGCGCCCTTGGCGAGCGACGACGTGATGGCCGAGGCCATCGTGTCACCGCCGCCGTGGGTGTTGTCGGTGTCGATGCGCACGCCGCTGAGCTCCAGCACGTCCGTTCCGTCAGTCAGCAGGTCCACGCAGTCCTCGGCCTCGTAAAGGTGCCCGCCCTTCACGAGCACCCACCGCGAGCCGAACTCCAGCAACGCCTCGGCCGCCGCGCGCTGGGTTTCCGCGCCGGTGACCGTGATGCCGGTGAGCAGCCGCACCTCGTCGAGATTCGGCGTGATCAGCGTGGCGCGGGGGAAGAGCTCCGTGCGGATGGCTTCCAGCGCTTCCTCGCGCAACAGCGCGTGGCCGGTCATCGATGCGGCCACCGGGTCGACGACGAACGGGGTATCCGTGTCGCGTCCGATGTGGACCTCGTCGAGCGTCCTCGCCACGGCCTGGATGATGTCGGCCGTGGCGAGCATGCCGGTCTTGGCCGCGTTCACGCCCATGTCGCCGGCCACGGCCTTGATCTGCGCCGTGACCACCTCGACCGGGATCTCGGTGAAGCCCTGCACACCGAGCGAGTTCTGCACCGTGACGGCTGTGAGCGCGACCAGCCCGTGGACGCCGTGGGCGAAGAACGTGCGCAGGTCGGCCTGCACACCCGCACCACCGCCGGAGTCGGATCCGGCGATGGTGAGGGCGGTGCGGGGTGTTTCGGTCATGACTGCTGCCTTTAATAGCGGGTGGAGCTACTGCCCGACGACCGGGAGGTAGACCTTGTTGCCCTGCTCGCCGAACTCGGCCGACTTCTCCGCCATGCCGGCCTCGATGGCCTCCACAGTGGACAGACCGTGCTCCTCGGCGTACTTGCGCACGTCGTGGGTGATCCGCATCGAGCAGAACTTCGGGCCGCACATCGAGCAGAAGTGCGCGGTCTTCGCCGGCTCCGCGGGCAGCGTCTCGTCGTGGTACGAGCGCGCGGTGTCGGGGTCGAGCGCCAGGTTGAACTGATCGTTCCAGCGGAACTCGAAGCGGGCCTTGGACAGTTCGTCGTCCCACTCGTGCGCGTGGGGGTGGCCCTTGGCGAGGTCGGCGGAGTGCGCGGCGATCTTGTAGGTGATCACGCCGGTCTTCACGTCGTCGCGGTTGGGCAGGCCGAGGTGCTCCTTCGGCGTGACGTAGCACAGCATCGCCGTGCCGTACCAGCCGATCTGCGCCGCGCCGATGGCCGAGGTGATGTGGTCGTACGCCGGCGCGATGTCCGTCGCGAGTGGACCGAGGGTGTAGAACGGCGCCTCGCCGGTGAGCTGTTCCTCGAGCTCGACGTTCTCCTTGATCTTGTGCATCGGCACGTGGCCGGGACCCTCGATCATCACCTGCACGTCGTGCTCGCGCGCGATGTGCGTGAGCTCACCGAGGGTCTCGAGCTCGGCGAATTGCGCACGGTCGTTGGCGTCGGCGATCGAACCGGGGCGCAGGCCGTCGCCGAGGGAGAACGTGACGTCGTACTTGCGCAGGATCTCGCAGAGTTCCTCGAAGTTCGTGTACAGGAAGGACTCCTGGTGATGCGCGAGGCACCACGCGGCCATGATCGAGCCGCCGCGGCTCACGATGCCGGTCACGCGCCGGGCGGTGAGCGGGATGTAGCGCAGCAGCACTCCCGCGTGGACGGTGACGTAGTCCACACCCTGCTCGCACTGCTCGATGATCGTGTCGCGGTAGACCTCCCACGACAGCTTCTCCGGCTCCCCGTTGACCTTCTCCAGCGCCTGGTAGATCGGCACGGTGCCCACGGGCACGGGGGAGTTGCGGACGATCCACTCGCGCGTCTCGTGGATGCGCTTGCCGGTGGACAGGTCCATGATCGTGTCGGCACCCCAGCGGGTGGCCCACACCATCTTGTCGACCTCTTCCTCCACTGAGGACCAGACGGCCGAGTTGCCCATGTTCGCGTTGATCTTCACCAGGAACTTCTTGCCGATGATCATCGGCTCGGTCTCCGGGTGCTTGCGGTTGGCGGGGATCACCGCCCGCCCGCGCGCGACCTCGTCGCGCACGAACTCGGGCGAGCACCGCTCGCGCGCGGCGATGAACTCCATCTCGCGCGTGATCACACCGGCTTTGGCCCAGCCGAGCTGGGTGTTGTGCGCGCGGCCGTCTGCCCAGCCCGCGCGCAGCGGGTTAAGTCCATTGTGGACGTCGATCTTCGCGTCCGGGTCGGTGTACGGCCCGGACGTGTCGTACACGTCGAAGTGCTCACCGTTCGACAGGTCGATGCGCCGCGCCGGAACCCGCAGGCCCGACTCGGTGCGGTGGTAGACCTTGTGCGAACCGGTGATCGGCCCCGTGGTCACGGAAGGCGTGATGGCAGGCTCGTTCTCCAGCGTCGTCAACGACGTTCACTCCCTACGCCGGCATTACCCGGTCAGGTTCATGCGGTCGGCGGCACCGGGTGTCCACAGACAGACACCAGCCACCCTCTCAGCCCGCCAAGGCGCGAGCTCCCGCGTTGGTTATGAGGTTGTCCTTCGACCATGCCACGGCGGATCACGCGAGCACAAGGCGACCCCGTGTCCGGTGTGTTCTTCACCGGATCGGAGCATCCGGTCGACAGACGGTCACGTGACGGTCAGCTGCGCCGACTTCGGGGGCGTCTCGTGAGGAAAGCTCTGCTCGCCGGACTGGTGGCGGTGTCGGCGATGAGCGCGGCCCGATTCTTCCGGTTCCGAAGCGGTCAAGAGGCCCAGGCCACTGCTCTCCGTGGTTTCCGCGCGATTTCCGCCGACTACTCCCGCGGCCGGCGCGATTATCCGTTTATCGTGCGCACGGCTCCGTCTTCATTGCCGAGCCCAGGCTCCCGATCGTGCTCACCGTTTCGCCGGCCCACAACTGCCGAAAATCGCGGCCGAGCTGCTTGTGCCCCCAGTAACTCACCTTGGGAAAGCCCCCACCCATCCTCGGGGGAGCGGCCCTTGGCCAGTCTACCGCTCCCCACCGACAAAACGATCCCCGAAGCCGAGTTGTCCACAGCGAACCCCGAGTTGTGGACAACAACAGAAAACCCGACCCCGCAACAAAAAACACGCCGGCGCAACACCGATCAGGGTTGCGCAGGAAAGCCCCGGGCGAAAAGGCGAACCGCCGGAGTTCGGTGCCTTCGCCGGACACCATGCCGGAGCAGGTCTGGGATGAAAACCCGCCCTCGTGCGCGAGCATTTCCTCGACCGCTGACCCGCTGAAACGACGAGTCTCCCGGCCCCAACCCGGGACCGGGAGACTCGTCGACAAAGAAAATCAGGCCTCGGCCGGCTCGTCCTTCGGCGGCAGCCAGCTCAACCCCGGCACGCCCCACTTGTTCTTCTTCAGCATCTTCTTCGCCGCCCGGGCGTGGCGGCCCACCAGGCGATCGAGGTACAGGTACCCGTCGAGGTGGTCCGTCTCGTGCTGCAGGCAGCGGGCGAAGTAGCCGGTGCCCTCGACGGTGATCGGCTCACCCGCCACGTCGAAACCGCTCACGCGCGCCCACGACGCGCGGCCGGTGGGGTAGGACTCGCCGGGGACCGAGAGGCAGCCCTCCCAGTCGTCGTCAGGGTCCGGCATGGTCTCGGGGACCTCGGACGTCTCCAGCTTGGGGTTCACCACCAGGCCGCGGTGTTCGACGCCCTCGTCGTCAGGGCAGTCGTAGACGAACAGGCGCAGGTCGAGGCCGATCTGGTTGGCCGCGAGGCCGACGCCTTCGGCGGCGTACATCGTCTCGAACATGTCTTCGGTCAGCGTGCGCAGCTGCTCGTCGAACTCCGTGACCTCACGGGTCGGCTGGTGCAGCACGGGATCGCCGGCGATGCGGATGGGGTGGACGGTCACGAGCAGCGAGTTTAGTCGGACCCGTCTGATACACCTGGATCGGACCGTGACGCGCCGCGCCGGATGCCCATGTCGAGAGTGGGTTCCGTGGTTGAATGGCGCCCGCGGAAGGACAGCCGAAACCGATTGCGAGGACCGCATGGACGCCGCGGAGTCGATGGCTGGGGAGCAGCCGTCGCCGCCGGAGAATGTGGGCGGCCTGACCGAGCGTGAGGTGGAGATCCTCGCGTTCGAACGTCAGTGGTGGCGGCACGCCGGTGCCAAGGAGAACGCCATCCGGGAACGGTTCTCGCTGTCCTCGACCCGTTACTACCAGCTGCTGAACACACTGCTGGAAAAGCCTGAGGCCATGGCGGCCGACCCGATGCTGGTGAAGCGGCTGCGCAAGACGCGCGCCGCCCGGCAGCGCAAGCGCGGCGCCAGGCGGCTGGGGATCGAACTGTCATGAGCTTCTTCTCGGGACTGTCCCGGCCCATGCGGGCCGCGGGCGTCGCGCTCATCGGCGTCGCCGTGATCGCCGCGATCGTCGGCGGCGTCACCGCACTGTCGGGTAATGGATCGAGCGACAACAACGCCGGGCCCACCAGCTCGAGCGGGTCGCCTTCGTCGTCGCAGTCGGCGCCGGGCTCGTCGTCCCCGGCGACGCCGCCTTCGTCTTCGGCCCCGTCTTCACCGGCTTCGTCGGCACCTTCGCCGCCGCCGGCCAGCCAGTCGGGCCAGCCTGGCCAGCCCAGCGGACAGCCCGGTCAGCCGGGTCAGCCCGGCCAGCCCGGTGGTCAGCCGGGGCAGCCGGGCAACGGCCAGCAGGCGTCCAACAAGTGGGTGACCGTGCGGGTCTACAACAACTCGACGATCCCGCACCTCGCCGAGCAGGCCGCCGACGACTTCCGCGCGTCGGGTTGGAACGTGCCCGAGGTCGGCAACTACCCGCAGGGCGTGATCCCGCACACCACGGCCTACTTCCGGCCGGGCACCGACGAGGAGGCCGCGGCGAAGCAGCTGGCCGCCGAGTTCGGGTTCCAGGCCCAGCCGCGGTTCGACGGCATCCAGAACTCGAGCCCGGGCGTGATAGTGATCATCACGAAGGACTACCAGAGCGGCCACAAGGGCAGCTGACCAGCGAAAATAACGGGCCCCACCGCGAAGGTGGGGCCCGTTTTCGTCAGCGTTCCTGCTGCGCCTGGGCGTACGCCTCCAGCGTCGCCAGCTGCGCCGGGTCCAGCGACGGCCGCACGACCTCGCGCGCTTTCGCCAGGTGGGCGGCGGTGACCACGTGCGCCTCGAGCGACTCGCGCATCGCCGTGAGCGCGGCCTCGCGGATGAGCGCGGCGCAGTCGGCGGCGGAGTAACCGTCCAGGGTGGACGCGATGGCCGCCAGATCCACATCGGACGCCAGCGGCGTGTTCTTCGACGTCGCCTTGAGGATCGCGGTGCGCGACTCCGCGTCGGGCGGCGGCACGTAGATGCGCCGCTCCAACCGGCCCGGCCGCAGCAGCGCCGGGTCCACGAGCTCGGGCCGGTTCGTGGCGCCCAGCACCACGACCTCGCGCATCGGCTCCACGCCGTCGAGCTCCGTGAGCAGCGAGGCGACCACGCGGTCGGCCACGCCGGAGTCGGACGACTGCCCGCGCCGCGGCGCCAGCGCGTCGATCTCGTCCAGGAAGATCAGTGACGGCGCGGCGTCGGCGGCTCGCCGGAACAAGTCGCGCACCGCCCGCTCCGACTCGCCGACCCACTTGTCCAGCAGCTCGGCGCCCTTGATCGCGAACACGTTGAGCGCGCCCGTGCCGGCCAGCGCGCGCACGAGGAACGTCTTGCCGCCGCCGGGCGGGCCGTACAGCAGCACTCCGCGCGGCGGGTCGATGCCCAGGCGGGCGAAGGAATCCGGATAGCGCAGCGGCCACAGCACCGTCTCGGTGAGGGCCTGCTTGACGTCGACCATGTTGCCCACGTCTTCGAGCGTCAGCCCGCCCGTGGCCAGGTTGTCCGAAGTGGACAGGGAGATCGGCCGAACGGTGGCGAGCGCGTCGAGCAGGTCGTGCTGCGAGATCCGCGGCTCGGCGACGTCACGCTGGCGCAGCGCGGCCCGCAGCGCGGCGTCGCGGCGCAGGGCGATGAGGTCGGCGGCGACGAACCCGGGCGTCTTCTCGGCGAGCACGCCGAGGTCGGCGCCCGGTTCCACGGGCACGTCACGCAGCAGGATCCGTAGCAGCTCCACGCGGGTTTTCGCGGCGGGTAGCGGCAGGCCGAGCTCGCGGTCGAGCAGGTCGGCGGTGCGCAGCCGCGGGTCCACGGACTCGGCGCGCTGCGTCGTCGCCACCACGGCGAGGCCCTCGCGGCGCATGGCCGCGCGCAGTTCCTCCAGAACGACGGTGGCGACCGGTGGCGGCTGCGTGGCGGGCAGGAGCGCGTCGACGTCGTTGATCAGCAGCACCCCGGGCCCGTCGCCGTCGGCGGCACGGGTCACGGCCTCGCGCAGGCGGGCGTGGGCCGTGTTCGGCTCCAGCACGGCGATGTTGGGCGCGACCAGCGACACCACGCGCACGTTCTCGGCCTGCGCGACGGACCGCACCAACGTCGCCTTGCCGACACCCTCCGGCCCGGACAGCAGCACGCCCAGGTGCGCCGACGTGCCCAGCCGCTCGAGCAGCTCCGGCCGCCGGAACGCCAGGTCGAACCACTCGGCGAGCTTGCGCGCGGCCCCTTCCGCCCCGACCAGGTCGGCGACGGGTGGGATCGGTTCCGTGAGCTCCTCCAGCTTCGCCTCCTCGACGACCTCCGCGTCGAGGTAGTCCTCGGCCGCCGTCACGGCCGTGCTTCGGACGAGTGCCGTCGCGCTGCGCGTGGGGACGGTGTCGGTCGGCGTCTCGCCCGTGCGGGCGCCGTCGCGCCAGCTGACCACAGTGGACGGTCCCACCACGACCACGCCCGCGGGCTCCGTGGCGGTGACGGTGAGCAGCTCGTTGGTCCACGTCGCGCCGATCGCGCGCGACAGCTGCCCGCGCACGGCCGCGACGTCCGAACCCGGCGCGGGCGCGAGGTCCTGGGGGAGCAGCGAAACCGCGTCGCCCCGCGTGAGCACCTTGCCGGTGAGCGCGAGCCGCAGCGTCTGCGGCGGCACGGACACGCTGGCCAGCCGCGAACCGGAGACCGTGACCGTCTTGGCCGCCGCGACGTCGGCCGGCGTCACCACGATCTCGGAGCCCTCGGACACGCCGAGGTTCGACATGGTGACGTCGTCGGTCAGCACCACGCCCGGCGTGCCCTCCTCGGCCGGCGCGGCGAGCGCGGCGCTGCGCCGGGCGCCGGTGAGGTGCACGGCGTCCCAGGCGCGCAGGCCCAGCGCGTCGAGCACCTCGGGGTGCATCCGCACGACTCCGCGCCGGGAATCCAGCGCGGACGGCGTGTGCCTGACGGTCAGCGTGATCTGCGGGTCGCTCACGCTGTTCACCCTAGCGACGCGGACGCCGTCCAGGCGTCGAACGAGAGGATCTCGCCCACCGGTGGCCGCGCGGCGGGGGAGAACTCACGCTGTGTCGAGTGCGCCACGGCGATGAGGCCGACCTGCGTGACGTCGGCCGGGATCCCCAGCAGGCGCGCGACGTCCGGCTCGTGGCCGGCGAGGTGGTAGCTGCACAGCGAGCTCGCGAGGCCGCGCGTGCGCAGCGCGAGCTGGAAGCTCCAGATCGCGGGGTAGATCGAGCCGTAGAACGACGACTGCTCCGCGGCCGACGTCGGCGGCCGGCCCGGCATGCACGGCAGCACCAGCGCCGGCACGCGGTCGAGGTTGTCCACGAGGTGGCGGGCGGAGGCGAACATGCTCGTGTCGGCCAGGTGCGCGTAGTGCTGCCACACCTCGTGCGCGGCCTTCCTGGTGATCGCCGCGACCTCGGCGCGCAGCTCCGGGTCCAGCACCGCGACCCAGCGCTGCGCCTTCAGCAGCCCACCGGCGGCGGGCGCCTGCTGGGCGATGCGCAGGCAGTCTTCGATCACCGCGGGGTCGACTGGCCGGCCGAGGTCCAGCTTGCGGCGGACGGACCGGGTGGTCGTGAGCAGTGTTTCGGCGTCCATGGCGTCCCTCCAGATCGATACTTACAGCGTAAGCGTACACCGTAAGTACTTACGCCGTAAGCTACGATTCGGCCGTGGTGCGCGAAACCCTGACGCGGGAAAAGGTCCTCGACGAGGCACTGGCCCTGGTGGACGCCGACGGCATGGGCGCGCTGTCGATGCGCAAGCTCGCGGCCCGCCTCGGCGTCGAGGCGATGTCGCTCTACAACCACGTGAAGAACAAAGGGGATCTGCTCGACGCGCTCACCGCCCGCGTCTTCGAGTCTGTGCCGCTGCCGGTGCCCTCGTGGAGCTGGGAAACCCGCGTCCGCCGGCTCGCTGAAGGCCTCTACACGGCATTCACGAGGCACCCGGCCGTGGTGCGCGCACTGGCGGCCGAGGAGGCGAACCCACGCTCGCCCGGCGCGTTGCGCGTGATCGACGCCCTGCTGGGCGCGCTGCTCGACGCCGGGCTGGACGAGGAAGCCGCGGCCCGCGGCTACCGGTCGTTGATGGGACTCACGTTCGGCGCGGCGCTGGCCGACTCCGCCGCCGGGGGCGTCGCCCGGCGGGACGAGCCCGCCGGCGACTGGTTCAGCCGCATGGTCACGCCGGAGGAACTGCCGAATCTGTACCGCGTGCTGCCGTCACTGGCGGAGGTCGACTGCGTGCAGGACTTCCACGACCAGCTCGACCTGCTGCTCACCGGCCTGCGCGCGGCCGCACGCTAGGTCGGTCGCGGGCCTCAGCGGCGCCGGATCCCGATCCGCCGCCAGCTGCGGCGGCGCTGGTTCGGGCCGGAAGTCGAGCTCGAGCTCGAGTTGCCGGTGCCCGAGTGGTCCCGGTCCCGCAACGCCCGCGTCGCCCGCACGAAGTCCGAGCTGTTGCGCGGCAGCCGCACCGCGCGCATCGCCGCGCCCGCGACCCGGCGAGACGCCGGGCGCAGCCGCAGACGCCGCTGCGAACGCGCACGGCGGATGGCGCGGCGTTCGCGCGGCGGGACCGTCCACGCCTCGGGGTGCGCGGCGAGCCAACGGTTCCGGTACACCGCGTACGGGATGTGCAGCAGGTACAGCACCAGCGCCATGGCCAGCGCCACCAACGGGAACTGGATGATCGCGGCGGCCAGCAGGCCGACGCCCACCAACAGCGGCGCGATGGCCCTGGCGGGCACCTTGACGGTCTTCAGCGACAACGTCGGGATTCGGCTGATCAGCAGCGCGGCGACGGCGATCGTCCAGATGATCACCACGTACTGCTCGGACCACCAGCCCTCGCCCCACTGCAGCGTCGCGATGAGCGGCAGCATGGCGACGAGGCCGCCGGCTGGCGCGGGCACGCCGACGAAGAACTCCCCCGCGTACGGCGGCTTGTCGGTGACGTCGAGCAGGGTGTTGAAGCGCGCGAGGCGCAGGATCATGCAGACGGCGAAGATCAGCGAAGCCACCCAGCCGATGCGGTCGCCGTGCGACTGCCACACGTACAGCACCAGCGCTGGCGCCACGCCGAACGAGATGCCGTCGGACAGCGAGTCGAGCTCGGCGCCCATCTTCGACGTCGCGTCGAGCAGGCGCGCGATGCGCCCGTCGAGGCTGTCGAGCACCGCCGCGATGCCGATGGCCGCGATGGCCATGGCGTAGTTGCCCGCGAGCGCGAACTGCACGGACGACAGCCCGGCGCACAGCGCCAGCACCGTGATGGCGTTCGGCAGCAGCCGAATGCTCGGGGTGGTCACGCGGACCATGAGATCAGCCTTCTGCCAGTGCCGGGAGTTCGGCGATCACCGTCTCGCCGCCGACCGTGCGCTGGCCCTTCTCGACGAGCACGCGGCTGCCGGGCGGCAGATAGAAGTCGACACGGGAGCCGAACCGGATGATGCCGTAGGTGGCACCCGCGGCCACCTTGTCGCCCTCGTGGATCTCGCACAGGATTCGGCGCGCGACGAGGCCGGCGATCTGCACGACGACGAGCTCGTGGCCGTCGACGGTGCGCATGAGCACGGAGTTGCGCTCGTTGTCCTCGCTCGCCTTGTCCAGGTCCGCGGAGAGGAACTTGCCCGGCCGGTAGGCCACCTTCTCGATGACGCCGGGGGCCGGGATCCGCTGGACGTGCACGTCGAACACCGACAGGAACACGCTCACGCGCATCCGCGGCTCGGCGGGCAGCCCCAGCTCAGGCGGCGGCACGGCCTCCTCGATGAGCGACACCAGACCGTCGGCCGAGGCCACCGCGATGTTGTCCCGCTGCGGCGCGACGCGGGCGGGCTCGCGGAAGAACGCGGCGGTGGCCGCGGTCGCGAGCGCGCCGACCAGACCGAGGCGCTTGGAGAACCGGCGCAGCACCAGCGTTGCCGCCAGCCCGCCGAAGACGAACGGGCGTCCGGCGGGGTGCATCGGCGGGATGGTCTCCCGCGCGAGCTGCACTGCGTGCGTGAGGGGATTGCCGGTGGGCTTGCCGCTCATGGATCGGTTCCCCGCTGTTCGTTGCGTTCGGAGGGAGAGGACGGGTTTCACGTCCGATTTGGGAATCACCACGCTACCGCCCGTCGGCGGACGGACACGTCTAGGGCCGGTGGCGGCTCCCCCGCAAGGGTTTCCCCGACACGGGTGGGCGTGCCCACAAACCGGTAACGACTGATCGAATTCCTCGACAACTCTCAGTAGTACCCGCCGTTCGGGAGCCGTGCCCGGGCCTGAGTCCGCCGAGGAAGCGATGTCCGTACCCGATCCGCTCACCGAGCTGCTGTGCGCCTGGCGACGGGAGATCTCCGCCGCGCCCATGCCTGTGCTGGTGGACACGGCGCACGCTGTGCGCGTGGTCCGGGAGGCGATCCGGGCGGGCCGGGTGCATGCGTCCCCCGACGACGCATGCACCCGGACGCGGAACTGATCAGTTTAGGCGGTTTCCGGGGGTTACTGACGGTTCGTGTGTAAACCGTTACCGGTAGTTGTCTCGCCGGTAGTTGTCGTGCGGATAGTCGTCGCGCCGGGACCGCCGGCCGATCGAGCTGACCAGCCGCAGCACCGCCAGCAGGACGATCGCGCCCAGGATCGCGACGCCGAAGCTCGGGAAGTCGAACTCGAAGCGCTGCTGCTCACCCGTCGCCAGCCGGTAGATGAAGCCGCCGAGCGCCGCCCCGAGCACCCCGACGAGCACGCTGACCAGGCACCCCTGCCGGCGCCGGTCCGGCCCGCCGACGACCAGGTTCGCGAGCCAGCCGACCAGCGCACCGAAGACGATCCAGGTGAAGAAGCCCATGGGGGTGAGGATACCTGGGACGCGGTTCCACAAGGGGTGTTGTGCAATGCTGCTTGTGCAACTACTCTTGTGGATTGTGTCTGATCCCGTTGACGTCCAGCAGATCCGCGACTCCCACGTGCTGGCCGCGATGTCCCACCCTCTGCGCCGGCGCCTCCTCGACGTCCTGAAGCTCGACGGTCCCGCCACCGCTTCGATGCTGGCCGAACGCACGACCTCCGCCGTCGGCAACATCTCGCACCACCTGAAGGTCCTCTCGGCCGCCGGCCTGGTCGAAGAGGCCCCCGAACTCGCCCGCGACCGCCGCGAACGCTGGTGGCGCCGCCCTTCCCGAAGCCTGCCCTGGTCCACTTCGGACTTCGTCGGCGATCCCGTGGGCGACGCGGCCGAGGTCGTCGCGCTCGACCGGCAGGCTTCGCTGTCCCGGTCGTGGCTCTCGGACCTGGAAACGGAACCCCCCAAGTGGCGCGACGCCTGGTTCACCAACGAAACCTGGGCGCGCTTGTCTCCTGCGGAGGTGATGGAGCTGAGCTCCCGCATCCTGGCCTTGTTCGCCGAGTACACCGACCGCCCGACCCCTGACGACTCCGCCGAGCGCCGCCCGGTCTTCCTTTTCACCCGAGGCTTTCCTGCGCAACCCTGATCGGTGTTGCGCCGCGCGCTTTTTGTTGCGGGGTCGGGTTTTCTGTTGTTGTCCACAACTCGGGGTTCGCTGTGGACAACTCGGCTTCGGGGATCGTTTTGTCGGTGGGGAGCGGTAGACTGGCCAAGGGCCGCTCCCCCGAGGATGGGTGCGGGCTTTCCCAAGGTGAGTTACTGGGGGCATAAGCGGCTCGGCCGCGATTTCGCTCGAAAAGCTTCGTCAGTTGGGCGAAGCCGATTGGTGATGGCGCAAAACCCCTTCGGACGGGCAAAGCCGCTCGGGCTGGTGGAACCGCTTCGGGTACGCAACGTCGGTCGGGCGGGCGAAGCCCGTTGGGGAGCAAAGCCGAAGGCTCCGGCGACGCCCTTTGGGTACGCCAAGCCGCGCGCAGGCGGCCAAAGCCGCTTGCTCGGGCGAGGCCCTTCGAATACGCCAAGCGGCGCAGGCGGGCAAAGGCGCGTGCTCCAGCGAGGCCCTTCGAGTACTCCAAGCCGCGTGCGGGCAAAGCCGCTTGCTCCGGCGGCCCCCGTGCACTCAAAGCCGCTCCAACCAGCGAACTCCGTTGGATGGGCAAACCTGGACGGGCAAGGCCATTCGGGCCGACGGCGCATTTCGGGTCCGCAAAGCCGCTCAGCCCAGCAAAGCCGCTCAGCCCAGCAAAGCCGCTCGGCCCAGCAAAGCCCTTCGACCCAGCAAAGCCCTTCAGGCAGACAAAGCCGCCGAAGCGAGCAACACCCTGCAGGCACGCAAATACCGCCCATCCGCACAAAACCCTCGGCGACCAACCGAATCCACACCAAGCAGCAAAAGGTCCGCAACCGCCCGAACCACCCCGATAACCCATGACTGACGCGAAAATGACCACAGCCCTACGGCGAGACCGCAACTTCCGCCTCATCTGGACCGGCGAGACGATCAGCACGCTTGGCAGCGCAGTCGCCGGCACGTCGTTGCCGCTCGTCGCGTTGCTGGTCCTGCACGCCTCGACGTTCGAGGTGGCGCTGCTGACCGCGGTCGCGTGGGTGCCGTGGTTGGTGGTGGGGTTGCCGGCCGGGGCGTGGGTGGACCGGTGGCGCAAGCGGCGCGTGATGGTGACCTGCAACGTGGTGTCGATGGTGGCGTTCGCGGCCGTCCCGGTCGGGTACGTGGCCGGGTGGCTCACGGTGCCGTACCTGCTGTGCGCGGCGCTGGTCGGCGGGTTCGCGAAGGTGTTCTTCTCGCTGGCCTACCGCAGTTACGTGCCGGTGATCGTGACCAAAGCGCAGTTGCTCGAGGCCAACGTGAAGCTCCAGGGCAGCGAGTCCGCCGCGCAGGTGGGTGGGCCCGGGCTGGCGGGGCTGCTCGCGGCCGTCGCGGGACCTGTCACCGGGGTGCTGGCCGACGCTGTGAGTTTCGGCATTTCTGTGCTGTGCCTGCGTTCCGTGCGGGCGAAGGAAACCCTGAAGCCCCGTGGCGAGGAACGCCTGCGCACCGAGATCGCCGAGGGTATCGGCTTCATCGCGCGCGACCGGTACCTGCGGTCCCTCATCGGAGCCGCCGCCGTCGCGAACCTCGCGCTCGACGGGTACGCCGCCATTCAGGTCGTGTTCCTCGTCCGCGACCTGGGCACCGGGCCGGGAGCCGTGGGGGTGGTCCTCGCAATCGCGGAAGTCGGCGGTGTCGCCGGCGCGCCGTTGGCCGCGCGGCTGGGCAAGCGCGTCGGGGCGGCGCGCGCGTTCCTGCTCTGCGAAGCGCTGGCCGCGCCGGCGATGCTGCTCGGGCCGTTTGCCACCCCGGGCGCCGGGCTCACGGTGTTCGTGCTGTCCGGGATGGGCGTCGCCGCCGGGATCGTCGGGTCCAACGTGCTCGTCGGTACCTTCCGCCAGACCTACTGCCCACCCGAGCTCTTCGGCCGCATCACCGCGAGCTCCGCCGTCGTCAACTACGGCACCATCCCGCTGGGCGCGTTCCTCGGCGGTGTCCTCGGCGAAGCGCTGGGTGTGCGCGAGACGATGCTCATCATGGCGGGCGTCCAGCTCGCCTCGCTGGTGATCCTCCTCAGGAGCCCGCTGCGCCGCGACAAGGACTTCCCTACAGCAGCAGCACGTCCACTTCAGTCCCTTCAGCCACCTCACCAACCCCCTCCGGCAGCACGATCAGGCAGTTCGCCTGGGTGAACGCCGCCAGCAGGTGTGAGCCCGGCCCGCCCCGCGGTCCGACGACGCCGGTAACCTCGCCCTCGGTCGGCGTGTAGAAGCCGCGGCGGAACTGGCGTCGCGAGCTGGGCGAGGTCATCGCCTCGGAAAGACGCGCGCGCACCCGGCGGCGGTCGACGTCGGTGTGGCCCATGGCCGACAGCAAGGCCGGCCGCAGGAAGGCCTCGAACGACACCAGCACGCTCACAGGGTTGCCCGGCAGCGTCACCACCGGCACGCCGTTCCAGTGGCCGCAGCCCTGCGGCCCGCCGGGCTGGATGGCGATCTTCTGGAACCGCACACCCTGGCCCGTCAGCGCGTCCTTGACCACCTCGTACGCGCCGGCGCTGACGCCGCCCGAAGTGATCAGCAAGTCGGCGTCCGCGAGCTTCGGCTCGATGATCTTGCGGAATTCCTCGACGTCGTCCACCACGCTGCGCACCACGGCGACGTGGCAGCCCAGCTCGCGCAGCGCGGCGGCGAGCATCACGCTGTTGGACTCGTAGATCTGCCCGTGCCGCAACGGGTTCGGCGCCTCGACGAGCTCCGTGCCGGTCGACACCACGAGCACGGACAGCGGCCGGTGCACGGCGAGCTCGGCCAGGCCGACGGCCGCCGCGAGGCCCAGTTGCGAGTGGCCGAGCACGGTGCCGGCGCGCAGGGCCACCACGCCGTGCTCCACGTCCTCGCCGGTACGCCGCACATGGTCGCCCGAGGTCGCGGCCTTGGCGATCCGCACGTCGACAGTGCCGCCGTCGGTGTCCTCCACCATCACGATCGCGTCGGCACCCGGCGGCAGCGGCGCGCCCGTCATGATCCGGTGCGCGGTGCCCGGCTCCAGCGTCGCGACGTCCACGCGCCCGGCGGGGATGTCGTCGGCCACGGGCAGCGTCACGGGCGACTCGGCCCCGGCGCCGGCGACGTCGGCCGCGCGCACGGCGTAGCCGTCCATCGCGGAGTTGTCGAACGGCGGCAGTGACACCCCCGCGTGCACGTCCTCGGCCAGGACGAACCCGGCGGCTTCGGCGAGGGGCAGGGTCGTCACGGGCGTGCGGCCGAGCAGCTCGGTCACGGTCTCGCGGTAGGCATCGACGGAGATCACGCGGACCATCCTCCCCCTCGCGCGCGGGCGTGCAACACTCTCCCGCGGCAAGAGTCGGGGATCAGGGGAGTTCTGATGCAAGTACGAGTCCGCCACCAGCCGTCGTTCGCGGTTGCGCGGCTGGAGCTGGCGCAGGGTGAACCGGTGCAGGTCGAGTCGGGCGCGATGATGGCGACGAGCTACGGCGTGACCGTCCAGTCGCAGGCCAACGGCGGGATCATGAAGGGCCTCGGCCGCGCGTTCCTCGGCGGCGAGTCGTTTTTCATCTCCACCTACACCGCACCCCAGAACGGCGGCTGGGTCGACGTCGCGGCCAACCTGCCCGGCGACATCCAGGTCGTGACCCTCGACGGCCAGACCGGCTGGTGCGTCACGCGCGGCTCCTGGCTCGCCTCGTCGCACGGCGTGAAGACGCCGACGCGCTGGGGAGGTATGAAGAACCTGGTCGGCGGTGAAGGCGGCTTCCTGTCGCACGCCACGGGCCAGGGCCAGGTGCTGGTCTCGTGTTACGGCGCCCTCGACGTCATCACGCTGCAGCCGGGCGAGGCGATCACCGTCGACACCGGTCACGTGGTGGCCTACGCCGACACCGTCCAGTACCAGCTCCGCAAGGTCGCGCAGGGCGTGATCCAGTCGATGAAGAGTGGTGAAGGCTTCGTGTTCGACTTCGCCGGCCCCGGCCAGATCCTCACGCAGACGCGCAACCCGTCTTCGCTGATCAGCTGGATCCTTTCGCACGTCCCCTCCCGCTGACATGCGCGTACACACGAGGCACACCCCGAACTTCGGCGTCGCGCGAGTGCACCTCGCGCCCGGCGAGGCCGTGCAGTCGGCGTCGGACACGATGCTGGCCACCAGCTTCGGCGTGCGCGAAGGCGCTCCGCCGTCGGCGCGGGGCGGCGCGCGCAAGCCCGGCGTCTCCGTGTTCACCGCGCCCGTCGAGGGCGGCTGGGTCGACCTCGCCCCGCTCGGGCCCGGCGACGTCTACCCGCTGGAGCTCACGGGCAATACCGGCTGGTCGGTGCACCGCGACGCCGTGCTCGCGCGGCCGTCTTCCGTGCGTCACGACCAGACGTGGGCGCCGTTGCAGCAGCTCTTCGGCGCCGACGCCGGGTTCCTCGACCACTACAGCGGCACCGGTCCACTCGTGCTCACCGCACCGGGACCCGTCGACTCGTTCGAGCTGTCGGCCGGTGAGCTGGTCACCGTGCGGCCGGACTACGTGCTGGCCTACCCGGACACGCTGCAGTGCCGGCTGCGCGCCGTGGACCCGAGCGGCCCGCAGTCGCTGCGCACCGGCGAAGGTCTGGTCCTCGATTTCGCCGGACCGGGCACCGTTCTCGTGCAAGCACGCAACAGGCGGGTTTCCCGGGGCTGACAAATCTGCGAATCAACCATTGCCGAAGGGCGTAATTCCGGTAGCGTGAACTGCACTTCCAGCCGCTACGGACAGCGGATCTTGTCCTGAGGGAGGGCGCCGTGGCTGTCGGCACCGTCAAATGGTTCAACTCGGAAAAGGGCTACGGGTTCATCGAATCCGCCGAAGGGCCTGACGTGTTCGTCCACTATTCGGCGATCCAGGCCGAAGGATTCCGGACGCTTGACGAAGGGGACCGGGTCGAGTTCGAGGTCCAGTCCGGCCGCGACGGCCGCAGTCAGGCCGCGGACGTCCGCAAGGTCTCCTGATTCCGGGGTAGCCGACCGGTTGGGCGAACCGCCCATCGCTGCGGAATGCAGGGCGTTAAGCTGCGCAGCGTGACAGGCGATGTGTCGGGGGACCTCACCGGTCGCCGGCTGGGCAACTACCGCATCGACTCGGTGCTCGGCAAGGGCGGCATGAGCGTGACCTACCAGGCCACCGACGTGCGGCTCGGCCGGAAGGTGGCGCTGAAGGTCATCGGCGACCACCTGGGCACCGACGCCGAGTTCCGCGAGCGGTTCGTGGACGAAGCCCGCAACACGTCCGCGATCGACCACGCCAACATCGTGCCCCTGTACGACTTCGGCGAGCTCGAAGGCATGCTCTACATCGCCATGCGCATGGTCGACGGCGGCGACCTCGCCGGGCTGATCTCTTCGGGCCCGATCGCGCCCGCGCGCGCCCTGGCGCTGCTCGACCAGGTCGCCGACGCGCTGGACACCCTGCACAACCGCGGCCTCGTGCACCTCGACGTGAAGCCCGCCAACGTGCTCGTCACCAGCAAGGAAACCTCCCGCGAGCACGTCTACGTCGCCGACTTCGGTCTCACCCGCCGCGGCGCCACCGGCCACCGCACGCGCGGCGGCGACTTCCTGGGCTCCCCGACCTACGCCGCGCCCGAGCACTTGCGCGGCGAGCCCCTCGACGGGCGCACCGACCAGTACGCCCTCACGTGCGTGCTCTACGCGTGCCTCACCGGCACCCCGCCGTTCAAGGGCGACGTGCCGACGGTGATCAAGGGCCACCTCAACGGTGAGCCGCCCTCGGTTTCGCGAGTGGTCGCGCTGCCGGCCGCCGTCGACGACGTGATCCGCAAGGGCATGGCGAAGAACCCCGCCGACCGGTACCCGAACTGCGTGGCGATGATCGCCGCCGCCCGCGTGGCGCTGGGACCGCTCGCGACGTCGGACACGCCGCCGGGGCCGCCGGGTTCGGGCGGGGCCGGGATACAGAACGGACTGGCCGGGTTGGGTGCTCTCGGTGGTCCGGGTGCGGCCGGTGGTCAGGCCGGCCAGGGCAGTCAGGGTGCTCCCGGTCCTCAGGGGGAGGGAGCCGGCATGCCGCCCTTCGGACAGCAACCGGGATACGGCCAAGGCGGCCCGCAGAGTCCCGGTGGGCCTGGTGGTCAGAGTGGTCAGGCGAACGACCCGGCGCACGGCGCCCAGTGGTCGGGACCCGGCGGCCAGGGCGGTCCCGGCGGACCTGGTGTCCCAGGTGGACCAGGCCAAACCGGACCCGGTGGCCAGGGCACACCCGGCCAAGGTCGACTCGGGCAAGGTGGACCCGGCGAGGGAAACCCGTGGGGCGGCCCCGGCGGCTGGTCCGGCGCCCCGCAGAACCCCGGTCAGCCCCACGGCGCCCCGCCGCAAAGCCCACCCCCCGGCTACGGCTACCCCGGCCTGCCGCCGCAAGGACATCAAGTACCGCAAGGATATCCGGGCCAGCACGGTCACCCGGGACAACCCGGCCCACCGCCCGGCTACGGCAACTACCCCAACCAGCAACAGGGTTACCCCGGCATGCACCCGGGTTACGGCCCGCCCGGCGACCCGATGCGGCTGCGTCCGCCGTCGCCCGCCGGTGGCGCCGGTGCGTTCCAGCAGTCGCGCAGCGGCGGCGGCCGGAAGTGGCTGTGGATCGGCCTCGGGATCGTCGTGCTCGCCGGCCTGATCGTCGGCGCGATCTTCCTCTTCGGCGGCGACGACAGCGGCGGCGGCACGACGACCCCCACGACCGCGCCGAACATCCCCGTCGGCCCCGGCGGACCCAGCGGTTCGCAGTCCGGCTCGCCGTCGCTCAAGCCGCCGCCCGCGTCGATCCCCATCCAGCCGAGCCGCTGACCCGCGATCTCATCTCCGGCAGGTGACCACCTCGAATCCCGGCTGTGTTCGACTCCCGGGACACGCCGGAGGTCGAGGGGGCCAGCCATGGATTTCGGTGACCGGCAGGACTTCGAGGATGCCGCCCGCGGGTTCGTCGCGACGCTCGACCCCGTCACGATCACCGGCGCCGACGGCCGCGCGGTGTTCGACTTGCGCCCGTACGCCTACCTCGACGGCGACTGCCCGGACACGGTGAACCCCAGCCTGTGGCGGCAGGCGCAGCTGTGCCGCACCAACGGGCTGTACGAGGTGACCACCGGCATCTACCAGGTCCGCGGCTTCGACATCTCCAACATGACGCTCGTCGAAGGCGGGCGCGGCGTGATCGTGATCGACCCGCTGATCTCCGAGGAATGCGCGGCGGCCGCGATCGCCCTCTACCGCGCCCATCGCGGTGACCGGCCCGTCACCGCCGTCATCTACACCCACTCACACGTCGACCACTTCGGCGGCGTGCTGGGCGTGCTGCCCGGCGGCGCGGGTGACGTCCCGATCCTCGCCCCGGCGGGCTTCCTCGAAAACGCCGTGGCGGAGAACGTGTACGCGGGCACGGCGATGAGCCGCCGCGCCACCTACATGTACGGCATCACCCTCGACGTGAGCACCACCGGCCAGGTCAGCGGCGGGCTCGGCATCGCCACGTCGACGGGCCGGCCCGGGCTGCTCGCGCCCACCGTCGACATCACCGCGACCGGGCAGCAAGAGGTACTCGACGGCGTCCGCGTCGTCTTCCAGCTCACGCCGGGCACCGAGGCACCGGCCGAGATGAACTTCCACTTCCCGGACCACCGCGCCCTGTGCCTGGCCGAGAACGCCACGCACAACCTGCACAACCTCCTGACGCTGCGCGGCGCTCTGGTCCGCGACCCGCGCGTCTGGGCCCACTACCTGGACGAGGCGATCGAGCTCTTCGGCGCCCGCACCGACGTGGCGTTCGCCTCGCACCACTGGCCCACCTGGGACACCGCCCGCGTGGTGAAGTTCCTTTCACAGCAACGAGATCTATACGCGTACTTGCACGACCAGACCCTGCGCCGGCTCAACCAGGGCGCCACCGGCATCGAGATCGCCGAGGACTTCACACTGCCGCCGGCGCTGGAGAACGCGTGGCACGCGCGGGGTTACTACGGCTCGGTCAGCCACAACGTCAAGGCGATCTACCAGCGTTACCTCGGCTGGTTCGACGGCCACCCCACGTCGCTGTGGCAGCACCCGCCGCAGGCGCTGGCCACGCGCTACGTGGACGTCCTCGGCGGGGTGCCCGCCGTCCTCGGCAAGGCTCAGGAGTACGCGGACGCCGGCGACCTCCGCTTCGCCGCCGAACTGCTCAAGCACGCCGTGTTCGCCGACCCGGACAGCTCTGTCGCCAAGAACGCGCTGGCCGAGGTCTACCAGCGCCTCGGCTACGGCGCCGAGAACCCGACCTGGCGCAACTTCTACCTCGTCGGCGCGCTCGAGCTCCGCAAGGGCATCACCCCGCCGCCTCTCGACATCGGCAGCGGCATGACGGCGGCGCTCACGGTCGAGCAGCTCTTCGACTCCCTCGCCATCCGCGTCGACGGTCCCCGCGCCGCCGCCGACCCGCTCACGATCGAGTGGCGCTTCACCGACCTCGCCACCACGATCCGCACCACCTTGTCCAACGGGGCGCTGATCCAGACCGCGAACCCGACGTCCGCCGCGGACGTCGACCTGACCCTCACGTTGACCAAGGAACAGCTGCTCGGCCTCCTGTCCGGCGGCGACCCGGCTGACCTCGACCACACCGGCGACCCCGCGCTCCTCGGGCGCCTGCTCGCCCTCCTGGACTCGGACGACCCGGGCTTCGCCATCGTCACGCCCTGACAAGCGTGATCACTGACCTGCGGCAAGCACAGGGCAGATATCCGTCCCCACAGGATCGGCTGTCCGCTATGGTCAAGGCATGTGCTGCTGCGCACCCACGACGACAACCGCCGCTTAGCGGCGGTACCGCGGTTGCTGCAACCGCGGCCATTGCCTGCCCCCTCGCGCGGGGCAGCGCCATGACGTACCGCCGGATCAGTGTCCTGCCGGCAGTCACTCGTATTCCTGTGATGCCGGGTCATCCTGCCTGATCAGGGAAGTCATGTCTCAGTCGCAGCGCTTCGATTCACAGCACCCGCACACAGCCGGACCCAGCACTGCACAGCACCTGCGTGCCGCCACCCTGCTCCTGATGGTCGGGCTCCCCGGTGCTGGGAAAACCACCCGTGCCAAAGAGTTCGCCGCAACCCGGCGGGCGCTGCGGCTGACCCCGGATCACTGGATGATCCCGCTGTTCGGCGATTCGATGGCCGACGGCAAGCGCTGGGTGCTCGAAGGGCGGCTCATCTCGGTCGCCCTTCAGGCGCTGCGGCTGGGGACCAGCGTCGTACTCGACTTCGGGCTCTGGAGCCGCGATGAACGGTCGGCACTGCGCTGGCTGGCCCGGTCGGTCGGGGCGTCATGCCAGGTGGTCTACCTGCCCGTGGACAAGGACGTCCAGCTCGCCCGGATCGTGCACCGCCAGGAAACGACACCGCATCAGACGTTCCCGATGAGCGAGGCCGACCTGGATGCGTGGCGAGAGCAGTTCCAGGTGCCTGACGCCGCCGAACTCGACGGCGGCGAGATTCCCACCGCACCGGCGGGCTGGCCGAGCTGGCTGGAATGGGCGGCAGACAAATGGCCCTCGTGCACCGATAGCTGACCCGGACGGCCCGCCAACTCGACGACCATCGCCGATGGTGACCTTGACGAGCGAGATCAGCCGCCACTGACCTGCGGTTCTTGCACTCTCACCGTGGGAGTGCTAAACACGGCATTGGCACTCGACGCCGTTGAGTGCCAAGCACGCGGTCACCGACTGCGCGCTTGAAGGTCGGGACGGTGAGGCTGGCCCAGGTCAGTCGTCCGTCGCGGGCACCGAGCCTGGCCGAGGACGTGTCCTGCTGCCGCCGCTGACAGTCGTTTGACGACACAGCGCGGCGGTGGCGCCCAATACCGGAGGACCACACCGCAATGGCCAAACTGATCGCGTTCGACGAGGACGCCCGCCGCGGTCTCGAGCGCGGCCTGAACACCCTCGCCGAAGCCGTCAAGGTGACGCTCGGCCCGCGTGGCCGCAACGTCGTGCTCGAAAAGAAGTGGGGCGCGCCGACGATCACCAACGACGGTGTCTCCATCGCCAAGGAGATCGAGCTCGAGGACCCGTGGGAGAAGATCGGGGCCGAGCTCGTCAAGGAAGTTGCCAAGAAGACCGACGACGTCGCGGGTGACGGCACCACCACCGCCACCGTGCTCGCCCAGGCGCTCGTGCGCGAGGGCCTGCGCAACGTCGCCGCGGGTGCCGACCCGATCAGCCTGAAGCGCGGCATCGAGGCGGCCGTCGAGGCCATCACCGAGCAGCTGCACAAGATGGCCGTCCAGATCGAGACCAAGGAGCAGATCGCTGCTACCGCCTCGATTTCGGCCGCTGACCGCACCATCGGCGAGCTGATCGCCGAGGCGCTGGACAAGGTCGGCAAGGAAGGCGTCGTCACCGTCGAGGAGAGCAACACCTTCGGCCTCGAGCTCGAGCTCACCGAGGGCATGCGCTTCGACAAGGGCTACGTGTCGGGCTACTTCGTGACCGACCCGGAGCGCCAGGAAGCCGAGCTGGAGGACCCCTACATCCTCCTCTTCGGTTCCAAGATCTCGAACGTCAAGGACGTTCTGCCGCTGCTGGAGAAGGTCATCCAGTCCGGCAAGCCGCTGCTGATCATCGCCGAGGACGTCGAGGGCGAAGCCCTGGCCACCCTGGTCGTCAACAAGATCCGCGGCACCTTCAAGTCCGTCGCCGTCAAGGCCCCGGGCTTCGGTGACCGCCGCAAGGCCATCCTGCAGGACATCGCGATCCTGTCTGGTGGCCAGGTGATCTCGGAGGACGTCGGCCTCAAGCTGGAGAACGCGGACCTGTCGCTGCTGGGCCGCGCCCGCAAGGCCGTGATCACGCGCGACGAGACCACGATCGTCGAGGGTGCGGGCGACGCCGACCAGATCCAGGGTCGCGTCAACCAGATCCGCGCGGAGATCGAGAACTCGGACTCCGACTACGACCGTGAGAAGCTGCAGGAGCGCCTCGCGAAGCTGGCCGGCGGCGTCGCCGTCATCAAGGCCGGTGCCGCGACGGAGGTCGAGCTCAAGGAGCGCAAGCACCGCATCGAGGACGCGGTGCGCAACGCCAAGGCCGCCGTGGAAGAGGGCATCGTCGCCGGTGGTGGCGTGGCTCTGATCCAGGCCGCCGAGGCTGCCTTCGCGGGCCTGAAGCTCGAGGGCGACGAGGCCACTGGTGCCAACATCGTCAAGGTCGCCGTCGAGGCGCCGCTCAAGCAGATCGCCATCAACGCCGGCCTCGAGGGCGGCGTCGTGGCGGAGAAGGTCAAGTCCCTCCCGCAGGGCCACGGCCTCAACGCCGCCACCGGTGTCTACGAGGACCTGCTCGCCGCCGGCGTGCCGGACCCCACGAAGGTCACCCGCTCCGCGCTCCAGAACGCCGCCTCCATCGCGGCGCTGTTCCTGACCACCGAGGCTGTCGTCGCGGACAAGCCGGAGAAGGCTTCCGCCGCTCCGGCCGACCCGTCCGGCGGCATGGGTGGCATGGACTTCTGAGTTCGGCTGCTGTTCGACGCTAGATCCGGAAAAGCCCGGTCCACTTCGGTGGGCCGGGCTTTTCCCTTTGTCGGCCACGGTTTCGTGCCTGCGGTCGGGCTTCGGCGGCTTCGATCGGTGCCGGTCCTGCGGCGCGATGTAGCGGTCGGCTGTGGGCATGGGCGTTGGTCTGGCTGGTGCCTGTGGCGTGTGAGCCGTTCCGATGTGCGCGTCGGCCCGTGTGGTGTTGCGGGTGGGCGCGGGTTTGACTGCCGTGGGTCGGTTGCGGGTGGTGGCGGTGAGGCAGTCGGCCGGCGGAGGTCGGTCGTCGTCGGTGCCGATGTGCGGGTTACCTGGCATCGTGTGGGTGCGAGATCGGCCGGTATCGATCGGGTCGTCGGCGGCAGTGACACGCAAGCCGGCGAGGCGAGTCGGTTCGTGTCGTCTGGTGTTCGGCCGGCCGGCCGGCGCATTCGCGCGTCTCGTCCGATGTGGACATACGAAAAGACCGGGGCGCTCCCCACGCCCGGGTCTTGCCGTCCCCCTTGGTTGTGCCACCCCGTTCCCCCAGTGCCGCGGCCCTCCCCGGCCGCGGTGGGTCAGGCGGCTTCGGTCAGCTGGGTCGCTTCGGGCGTCAGCACGGCAGCGGCGACGTAAACCGGCAACATGATCCCGGCCGACAGCACCGTCGCGGCCACGACCGCGATGCGGACCATCGTCGGGTCGACGCCGAGGTAGTCGGCCCAACCCCCGCACACCCCGGTCAACATCCGGTCGGTGCGGCTGCGGAAGAGCTTCTTGGTTTCCGGGGTGTACACGCTGTTCGTCATGCCATGAATACTCCGCCGCGCGGCCCCTCGGCACATCGGGGAACGGCCCGGAGGCCGACCCTGGACTCCGACCCTGAGGTGAGGTCAGGGAAATTCGCGTGCGCACCAAGGCCCGCCGCCGCGCCGGTGCGTCTCCGCTGGCGGAGGAGCCGGACCAGGAGTGGGCGGGGGCCCGTGCTCACCCGGGCCGGTGGCGCTGAAGGTCAGCGCAGCGCGCGCACCCGGTCCAACCGCGCCAGCCAGGCCTCGGTGACGTCCGGCGCTGCGGCGAATTCCTCGAACCGATCCGGCACCGGTGCCTGCGGCAGGACCGGGAGGTAACCGTCTACAGGGGACAGCGACGTCGTGCTGACGTCGCCGTTCAGCAGGGACATCGTGCCCAGGCCGCAGGCGAAGTCGAGCTGCGGGAGGGCGCCCGCGAGGGCCAGGCCGGCGGCGAGGCCCACGCTGGTCTCCACGGCGGACGACACGACGCACGGCAGCCCGCACGCCTCGGCCACCTCCAGCGCGCGCCGCACGCCGCCGAGGGGGGCGACCTTCAGCACGGCGATGTCGGCGGCCCCGGCGACAGCGACCTTCAGCGGGTCCTCGGCGCGGCGGATCGACTCGTCGGCGGCGATGCGCACGGACACGCGGCGCCGGACGGCGGCCAGCTCGTCGATGGTGCGGCACGGCTGTTCGGCGTACTCGAGGCCGCCGGCCGCCTTGTCGAGGGCGGCGAGCGCGGTGACGGCGGTGTCGACGTCCCAGGCCGTGTTGGCGTCGACGCGGATGGCGCCGGCCGGGCCGAGGGCGTCGCGGACGGCTTCGAGGCGGGCGCAGTCGTCGGCGAGCGTGGAGCGCTTGTCGGCGACCTTCACCTTCGCCGTGCGGCAGCCGGAGGCGCGGACCAGCGCGTGGGCGCGGTCCGGCGGCACGACGGGGACGGTCGTGTTGACCTCGACACGTTCGCGCACCGCGGCGGGCCAGCCCTGCTCGCTCGCCTCCAGGGCGCTCGCCAGCCACGGCACGCTCTCGGCGTCCGAATAGTCCGCGAACGGGCAGAATTCACCCCACCCGGCGGGTCCTTCGAGCAGGACGCCTTCACGGACGGTGATGTCCCGGAACCGGTTGTGCAGGGGCAGCGCGTAGACCTTCATCACCGCAGATCATGCCACTGGCGAAGTCACGTGCCGATCGGGCGGCGACCGGCCAGAATGAGACGTGTGGACGGCCTCGACTTCCGGGTGCTCGGCCCGGCCGAGGTCGTGGCCGGGGGCCGAGCCGTGCCGCTCGGCGGGAGCCGCCCGCTGATCGTGCTCGCCGGGCTGCTGCTGCGCGCCAACCGCGTGGTGTCCGTGGACGAGCTCGGCCGCTGGCTGTGGGACGACGACCAGCGCCGTTCGAAGGGCGCCCTTCAGACGTACGTGCTGAGGCTGCGGCGCGCGCTGGGCCCGGGTGTTGCGATTCGCACAGAGCGTGGTGGTTATCTGCTGGAGCTTGATCCGTTGGCAACGGATCTTGGTCGTTTTCGCACACTCGCCGCCCGGGGGAGGGCAGCTTTCGAACAAGGCGAACACCGTCGTGCCGCGGGGTTGTTCGCCGACGCACTCGCGGAGTGGCGCGGGCCGGCGCTGCAGAACGTCGAGTCCGACGCCCTGCACCGCGATGAGGCCGGCCAGCTCGCCGAGGAACGCATCCGGGTGCGCGAGCTGTGGGCCGACGCGCTGATCGCCGTCGGCGAGTTCGGCACCGTCGTGCCGGAGCTGACGCGGCTGACCCGGGAACACCCGTTACGGGAACGGCTGCACGAGCAGCTCGTGCTCGCGTTGTTCCATTCCGGACGGCAGGCCGAGGCGTTGGAGGTGTACCGGCGGATCAGCGCGGTGCTCGCCGAGGAGCTGGGCCTCGATCCCGGCGCCGGCCTGCAGCGCGTGCACCGGCTCGTGCTGGGTGGGGCGCCTTATCAGCCGGCGGTGGAGCCGCAGGTGCCGCACCAGTTGCCGGCCGACCTCGGCGCTTTTGCCGGTCGTGAGGCGGATTTGAAGGCGCTGCGTGCTTTGCTTCCGGCGGAGGACAGCACGTCGACGCCCATCGCCTCCGTGGAAGGCATGGGTGGCATGGGGAAAACCACGCTGTCCGTACACTTCGCACACGAGATAGCGGATGCGTTCCCGGGTGGACAGGTGTTCCTGAACCTGCGCGGGTACGGCCCTGGCGAGCCGGTGGAACCGTTGTCGGCGCTGGAAACTTTACTGTCGGCGCTGGGTGTCCCCGGTGACCAGATGCCGGCCGATGTGGACGGTCGCGCCGCGACGTGGCGCACGCACACGGCGGGGCGGCGGCTGCTCGTGGTGCTGGACAACGCCAATAGCACCGATCAGGTGCGGCCGCTGCTGCCGGGGCCGGGCTGCCTGGTCGTGGTGACGAGCCGCTGGCAGCTGCGCGGCCTCGTCGCGACGCACGGCGCGCGCCGGATCGCGCTCGAGGAGCTGGACGAGGCGGGCGCCGTCGAGCTGCTGGCCTCGGCGATCGGCGTCGACCGGGTCAACGCGGATCCTGGTGCCACGTCACGCTTTGTGGAGTACTGCGGTGGGCTGCCGCTGGCGATCCGGATCCTGGCCGTGCGGGCGGCGCAGTTCCCGGACTACCCGCTGGGTTCCTTTGTGGACGCGCTGGACGCCGAGCCTGACCGGCTCGGGTTGTTCGACCTCGGTGATGGCGAGGAGACGAACATCCGCTCGGTGTTCTCCTACTCGTACCGGGCGTTGCCGCCGGATGCCGCGCGGTTGTTGCGGCTACTGGGCCTGCCTTCGGGCCCGGATGCGACGCCCGCCGTCGCCGCGGTGCTGCTGGGGTCGCCGCCGGGGTTCGCTCTGGACGCCCTGGTGTCCGCGCACCTCCTTACTCAGCCGCAGCCGGGGCGCTACCAGTTCCACGATCTGATTCGGGCGTACGCGGCAGAGCTCGCGTACCATGTGGACAGTTCGGAGGAGACGTCGGCGGCGCGGTTGCGACTGTTGGATTTCTACCTTTCTTCGGCGTTGAACGCTTCGCGAGCGATGCGGCCCGAGCGGATCTACGGGTCGCTGGAGTTGCGTGTGGACGGTGGCCTCGAGTTCGCCGACTACCACGCCGGGCTGGCGTGGTTCGCCGCGGAGTACGGGAACCTCGTCGCGGCAGTGCACCTGGCGTTCCGGCTGCGGGAATACGCGCATTGCTGGAAGCTCACTTGGCTGATGTTCACCTACTTCGCCGGCCGTGCGGGCGCCGACGACTGGCGGGCGCTCAACGAGCTGGCCCTCCGGGGCACGAGGCTGTCCGGCGATCGGGTTGGCGAGGCCGGGATCCTCAACTGTCTCGGCGTGATCGACGGGGTCGTGCGCGATTACGCGTCGGCGCGGCGGTACCTCGAGCAGGCGCTGGTGCTGCAACGCGAGCTCGGCTCGCGCGAGGGCGAGGCGCGGGCGCTGTACAACCTGGCCATGGCGGCCGATTCGTCGGCCGACTTCCCCGCGGCGCTCGCCCACGGCACGCGGGCGCTGGAGATCGTGCGGGACCTGCGGATGACCGGCTTCGAGGCCAACGTGCTGCGCGCGCTGGGGGATTTGTGCTGCCGGTTCGGGGATTTCCCCCGAGCGCTGGCTTTGGCAGACGAGGCCTTGGCCTTGTCGCCTTCTCCTCGTGACGGCCGCTTCTCCCTGACCACCCGCGCCAAAGCCCTCCTCGGCGTGGGCCGGTCGGCTGAGGGCATCGAGTGCATGTCGGACGCCGTGGACATGTTCTTCGCGATGGACGAGCACTACGAAGCCGCCGACGTCCTGTCCCAACTCGGCACGGCCCACCTGCGCCTCGGCCACCCCGCCGCCGCCCGCGACTGCTGGCTCCGCTCGGTCCACCTCCTCACCGACCTCGCCCACCCCGACGCGGCCGACGTCCGGGCCAAACTGGCGGCGATGGTTTCGGGCTGAGTTGCCGGCCGTGGCTGGGGTGTTGTTCGGTGTGGTGGGTTGCTGGTCGTTCGTGTGCTGCTGGGGTTGTACGTCACGCGGGCTGGCGGTGATGGTTTCGGGCTGAGCTGCCGGCCGTGGCTGGCTTGCCGTTCGACGTGGCGTGATGCCAGGCGCTCCTGCGCTGCTGGGGTCGTACGTCGCGCGGGGCTGGCGGCGATGGTTCGGGCTGAGTTGCCGGCCGTGGCTGGGGTGTCGTTCGGTGGTGGGGTGCCGGTCGCTGGTGTGCTGCTGGGATCGGACGTCGCGCGGGGCTGGCGGTGTTGGTTTCGGGGTGAGTTGTCGGCTGTGGTTGGCGTGGCGTGGTGCCAGGTGCTCCTGCGCAGTTGGGGTCGTACGTCACGCGGAGCTGGCGGCGATGGTCTCGGGGTGAGTTGTCGGCTGTGGTTGGCGTGCCGGTCGGTGCGGCGGGCTGCCATCCGCTCGAGCCAGGCCGCGGCCGACGTGCACCCGAACTTGGCCGAGTTGCTTCGGAGCGAGCGTCTGGGCTTGCCATTGAGTGTGGCGAGATGCCACGTGCTCCTGGCGTCGCCGCGGCAGACGTCTGGGCGGAGCTGGCGGTGGTGGTCTCGGGGCGAGCTGCCGGTGGCGGCCGGCTTGCCATTTGGTGCGGCGTGGTGCCACTCGCTCCCATGCCGCCGTCCGGCGTTCATGCGAAGTTGGCCGGGATGTATCGCGGTGAGCGGCGAGCGTGCCGTTCGATGTGGCGAGATGCCGCCGGTGCAGGCGATGTGCCGGTCAGCGGGGAATGTTGCTGTGGGGTTTGGCAAATTGCCAGTGGGCTTGGCGACGGTCGCTGGTTTGTCAGGCTGTGGGAGTTGCCGCGATGTCTGGCATGTTGCCGGGGGCATTGGCGCTTGCCAGGGCTTGCCGTGGATTGCCGGTTCGGGTTGCGAGTTGCCGGATCATGGTGGGGATTGCCGTGGGGCGTGGCAAGTTGCCAGGGGCACGTGGTGCGGTGGTCTGCGTGCCGACCCCCAGAGACAGCAGGCAGACCACCTGCACCCGTACGCCTCAGCCAACCGGATGGCGCTCACTGTGCGCTCACTGTGCGCTCACTGTGCCGGTGGCGGCTTGAGGTGCAGGAGGTTCGAGAGGGTGATGGCGTTGCGGGGAGCTTCGACTTTGACGTCGTTGTCGAAGTATACGTGGACGTCGCGGTGGCCGTCGGTGTGCCAAGCGGTGATCTTGGTGGCCCAGGTGCGCAGGGCGGAATCGGTGTAGCCGCTGGTGTAGAGCTCGACGTCGCCGTGAAGGCGGACGTAGGTGAAGTCCGTGGTCTGGTCCTCGCGGTACGGCCAGCGGCCGGCGGTGTCGGCGACGACGAGGGCGACGTCGTGTTTTCGCAGCAGGTCGAGGGCTTCCGGCGTGACGAAGCTGGGGTGGCGGACTTCCAACGCGTGCCGGATGGGCCGGTTCTTGCCGGGTTCGAGGTGGGGCGGGATCTTGAGCTTGTCGTCGTGCTTCGCGCCGAGCGCGGCGGCTTCGGTGGTGGTGCGGGGCAGCAGGCCGAGGAAGGTCTCGACGCGGTCGGGGTCGAACTCGAGCCGCGCGGGCAGCTGCCACAGGACCGGGCCCAGTTTTTCGCCGAGCGCGAGCACGCCGGAGGCGAAGAAGTTGGCGACGGCGGGCTCGACGTCACGCAGCTGCTTGAGGTGCGTGATGAAGCGCCCGCCTTTCACGGCGAACACGAAATCGGCCGGGGTCTGGTCGACCCAGGCGCGGTAGCGGTCGGGGGTCTGCAGTGAATAGAACGACCCGTTGAGCTCCACGGAGTTCAGCCGCCGCGACAGGTACTCCAGCTCGCGGCGCTGCGCCAGCCCCTCGGGGTAGAACTCGCGGCGCCACGGCGGGTACCGCCACCCCGACGTCCCGATCCGAATCCCGGCGATCTCCCTCACCGCCTTCCTCCGCGGCGTGATTCCCCTCGGCAGATTCCGGTAAACCCGCCCGCGCAACCGCCGCCCGGACACCCGCACCGGACTTCGGGACAGCCGACCCAACCGAGAGGACATCTGTCTCACGTCCTGTCTTGCTCAGTGTGGTGGAAAGTGCGGTGGACCGCCTCGCCCCGCCGCCGGGAAACGACGGCGACGTTGGGTGCGCCGGCCGGGCCTCGGGGACCAGGAGGCCCGGCCGGCGCGGGTGGGGTGGTGTCAGGCCCACGAGAAGGTCCACAGGCGGGTCTGCACGAGGCCGCTGGCGTACTCGCGAAGGGTGCCGGGCTGGGAGAGGTACGTGGGGAGGCTGAAGGCGCGATGCTCGGCCGCCACGGTGAGGGCGCGGGCCTGCGTCCGCGGCGGGGCGGAGACGGACAGCGTGAGGGAGTCGAAGCCCAGGGAAAGCAGGGTGGCGCCGAAGCGGTCTTCCCAGCTGCGCAGGACGGCGGAGAGCTCGGCGACCTGGTCGGTGGACTTGATCATGCCCGTCCAGCCGAGGAGGGCGGGGATGTCGGCCGGGCGGTCGGTCTGGACCAGGCCGAGGCGGTGGGCGCTGCGGTTGGCCAGGATGGAGCCGGTGTTGCCCGCCTCGGCGAGGGGGTCGGCGCGGCGGTGCGAGCGGCGCGCGAGGCCGGGGAAGCGGGCGCCGAAGGGACGCAGGCACGCGCCGTCGCAGCACGAGGTGTCCCACCAGCGCGCGAGGGCGTCGGCGGGGTCCACGGAGTCGACGCGGTGGCCCGCCGGGGCGAGGCGGCCGCGGTCGTCGAGCCAGTCTTCCCCGCGTGCGGCGAACCGCTGGTCGTGCGGGATGAGCACGGGCCAGAGCCCGGAGCGCTCGAACTCCGCGACGCACTCCAGGTACCGGTGCGGCCGCGCGAGCGGCTCCTCGGACACCCAGATGCGCCCGTGCCACTGCCCGGGTGGCAACGTCTGGACCGGCGGTGCCCCGAGGCCGGGGCGGAACGGTGCGATCGTCATGAGCTTCCCCTCGAACTGGTGTTCGGTCCTGCATGTCGAACAGTAGTTCGAGGGACCGACAATTTCCAGGGAGAGTTTCGCTCATCCGTTCGAGTGAATGTGGAAAAGTGCAGGTCGGGGTGAGTCGCGAGGGGCTGCTGTGACCGATGAGGTCACTGCGGCAGATGGGTGACGCGAAAGTTCGATGTTCACCGGCGGCTAGGCGCTGTGAGGCACCGCGGCGCGGCGAGTGCGACGCGGTGCTGGCGCGTTCATCGCGGGTGGGGTGCGTGATGGCGAGCGGTGTGGGGCTTGGCGGGTGGGGTGCGCGGCGGTGAGGGGTGTGGGGCATGGCGGGTGGGGTGCGCGGCGGTGAGGGGTGTGGGGCATGGCAGGTGGGGTGCGCGATGGCGAGCGGTGTGGGGCTTGGCGGGTGGGGTGCGCGGCGGTGAGGGGTGTGGGACATGGCAGGTGGGGTGCGCGGCGGCGAGCGGTGTGGGCATGGCGAGTGGGGTGCGCGGCGCGGGCAGGGCAGGGCCGACCAATGGTGCGTGGGGCGCGACCACAGGCAAGTCGCGGAGTGGCACCAGCGCGGCGAGGGGCACTCCGATCTTCGTTCACCACCGCGAGTTCGGCTTCCACGTCCACGCCCATGCGCGCGCGAGCCCGGACCCGCACCACGCCATCCGCCCAGGCCAACCGAACGACAAGCGCCAACTCAACCCACAGGCCGGCGCGATCCCCGATCACCACGAGCGAAGAACCGGTAATTTCCCGTCCACCCGATGTCGAGAACCCGCCACCGGCTCCGTCTCCCGGGCACGAACGGCCGCCGAGGCCGTAACCCAGAGCAACACGAGAGGACCACCACCATGGCCGTCGCCGAGGACATCGACCGCGCTACCGACTCGAAGTGGGACTGGGTGGCCGAGCAGACGCGCAAGTACGTGAGCTCGGGCGGCCGGGAGGGGCACGAGCAGAACGGCGTCTACACCCTCATCCTCGCCACCACCGGCCGCAAGACCGGCGAGCCCCGCCGCACCTGCCTGATCTACGGCACTAGCGGCGAGGACTTCGTCGTGGTCGCCTCCAAGGGTGGGGACGACGACCACCCGGCCTGGTTCAAGAACCTCGAGGCCGAGCCGAGCGTCGGCGTGGAGGTCGGTGCGCGGAGGTTCGACGCGCGCGCCCGGATCGCCGGCAACCAAGAGCGCGCGAAGCTCTGGCCGAAGATGGCCGAGATCTTCCCGTTGTACAACGAATACGCGCAGAAGACCGAGCGCGTCATCCCGATCGTCCTGCTCACGCCGAACCGGTGACTACAGCGGTCGGCGCAGGTCCTCCGCATCCACGATGTGGTACGCGTACCCCTGCTCCGCCAAGAACCGCTGCCGGTGCGCCGCGTACTCGGTGTCCACTGTGTCCCGGGAAACGATCGAATAGAAGTGCGCCTGCCGTCCGTCGCCCTTGGGGCGCAGCAGCCGGCCGAGCCGTTGCGCCTCTTCCTGCCGGGAGCCGAAGGTGCCCGAGATCTGGATGGCCACCGACGCTTCCGGCAGGTCGATCGAGAAGTTCGCCACCTTCGACACCACGAGGGTCCGCAGCTCACCGCGGCGGAAGCGGTCGAACAGCTCCTCCCGCTCCTTGTTGCGCGTCGATCCCTGGATCACGGGTGCGTCCAGCTCCGCGCCCAGCATCTCCAGCTGGTCCAGGTACGCCCCGATCACCAGGGTGGGCTCGCCGACGTGGCGCTCCACAATGGACTTGATCACGGGCATCTTCGTCATCGCCGTCGCCGCGAGCTTGTACCGCTCGTCCGGCTCCGAAGTCGCGTAGGCGAGCCGCTCGGCGTCCGTCAGGGTCACGCGGACCTCGGTGCACTCCGCGGGCGCGATCCACCCCTGCGCCTCGATGTCCCGCCAGGGAACGTCGTACCGCTTGGGTCCGATCAACGAGAAGACGTCACCCTCACGGCCGTCCTCGCGCACCAGGGTTGCCGTCAAACCCAGGCGACGGCGCGACTGCAGATCCGCCGTCATGCGGAACACAGGCGCCGGCAACAGGTGGACCTCGTCGTACACAACGAGGCCCCAGTCCCGCGAGTCGAACAGCTCCAGGTGCCGATACTCGCCCTTGGTCTTGCGCGTCACGACCTGGTACGTCGCGATCGTGACCGGGCGGATCTCCTTCTTCTCACCGGAGTACTCGCCGATCTCGTCCTCGGTCAGCGAAGTGCGCGCCACCAGCTCGCGCTTCCACTGCCGCCCCGCGACGGTGTTGGTCACCAGGATCAGCGTGGTCGCCTTGGCGTGCGCCATGGCCGCCGCGCCCACCAGCGTTTTGCCCGCGCCACAGGGCAGAACCACCACGCCCGAGCCGCCGGCCCAGAACGCCTCCGCGGCCTGGCGCTGGTAGTCGCGCAGGTGCCAGTCCTGCTCGTCGAGATCAATGTGGTGCGCTTCGCCGTCCACGTAGCCCGCGAGGTCCTCCGCGGGCCAGCCGACCTTCAGCAGCGCCTGCTTGAGCCGCCCGCGTTCGGACGGGTGCACGAGCATCGTGTCCTCGTCGATGCGGGCGCCCAGCATCGGGCTGATCTTCTTGTGCCGCGACACCTCTTCCAGCACCGCGCGGTCCGTGGTCGACATCACCAGGCCGTGGGCCGGGTGGTTGGTGATCTGCAGCCGCCCGAAGCGGCCCATCACGTCGACCACGTCGATCAGCAGCGGCTGCGGCACGGGGAAGCGCGAGTACGTGGTGAGCGCGTCCACCACCTGCTCCGCGTCGTGCCCGGCGGCGCGCGCGTTCCACAACGCCAGGGGCGTGATGCGGTACGTGTGCACGTGCTCGGGCGCGCGTTCCAGCTCGGCGAACGGCGCGATGGCGATCCGCGCGTCGTTGGCCTGAGGGTTGTCGACCTCGAGCAGCACGGTCTTGTCGGACTGGACGATCAGGGGGCCATCAGTCACCCGTCCTTTATACGTTCCCCCGAGCCGTCCCCTCCCGTCGCGGCCGTCCGGGTGCCAAGATGATCGGCAGGAAAAGCTGGAGGGGACCTTTGACCACACCACCGTTCGGCGTGCCGTCCGCCGCCAACCCGTTCCAGCCGCCGGGCACCGGCTCGTTCAAGCCGCCTCGGCCTGGCGCGCCCCGAGCGTTCTCGAGCACCGCGAAGGTGCTGGTCGCAGCTGGAATCGTGGTGGCGCTCGGCGTGGGCGTGCTCGCCGCGTTCGGCGTGGCCGCGATCGCCCGCTCATCGGGCACGCCGGTGGCCGGCAGCTGCCTGTACCTGTCCGACGAGAGCGTCAGCACGCAGAGTTACCACGGCGTGAGCTGCTCCGAGCAGCGCGCCACCTACCGCGTCGACGACGTCGAAGACGGCACCTCGAGCTGCCACGGCGGCGACTACGTGCGCTTCCAGCTCTTCCGCGGCACCAGCAGCTCCAGTAGTTCGAGCCGCACCAGCGCACCGCGCGAGACGCTGTGCCTGGCGCTCAACGTCTCGTCCGGCGACTGCCTGCGCGACGTCGACGACGAGGCCGAGATCAGCAAGGTCACCTGCAGCGACCCCGACGCCGAGGCCCGCGCGGTCGTCCACCAGGGCAGCAGCGACGAGGACTCGTGCGGCGCCGCCGACACCGCCCTCGTCTACGCCGGCCCACCCGAGCGCACGGTCTGCCTGCAGCCCGCCGGCGAGAACATCTAGGGCTGGTCCTCCTCCGGCAGCATCGCCTGCACGTCGAGCCGGCTCGGGAGCAGGCCCGAGGTGTGCATGAGGTCGGCCACGCGCTGCAGCCGGATGCCGGACAACGTGGTCGGGTAGGTGCCCAGCGAGATCAGCGCCGCCGTGGTCGGGTCGATGTCGGAGAACGTGGGCAGCGCGTCGCGGACGATTGCCGGGTCGGCGGCCGTCTGCTGCGCCTGCATGAGCACGCGCCGAAAAACGGCCAGCGTGCGCGGGTTGTCGCGCGCGAACGCGCCGGTCGCCGCGTAGCCCGAAGCCGGGAAGTCGAGGGTGGCGCCACTGGACCCGTCGGCGAGGATCTGCGCGCCGAGCTCCTTCTCCGCCCGGGTGATGTACGGCTCCACCATCAGCGCCGCGTCGGCGTCGCCGGACTGCAGCGCGTCGGGCATCCGGTCGAAAGGCTTGGGCACGAAGTGGATCTTCGCCGCGTCGACGCCCGCGGTCGCGAGCACGGAACGCGCGGTCAACGCGCCGATGTCGTCGAGATCGTCCACCGCGATCTTCGGCGACTTCTTCGCCGTCGGCTCGGTGTAGTCGGAGTCCGGCAGCGTCACCAGCGCGATCGTGTTGTTGCCCGACGTGTACGCCTCGCCTTGCAGCTGCAACGCGGTTCCGGCGTTGGCGGCGCGGAAGAGCGACACGTCGCTGGCGAACGTCACGTCCAGCTGCCCGGAGTTGAGTTTCGCCAGGCCGTCCTGGGTCCCGAGGTCCACGAGCGTCACGTTCAGCCCTGCCTCGCGGAACTTCCCGGCGGCCGCCGCGATGCGCAGCGGCGCGGTGTCGATCGGCCCGCCGACGCCCACGCGCAGAGTGGTCCGCTCCAATGGCGCCGGCGCCGCTGCGTCACCGGAATCGAACAGCGAGCAGCCGCTGATGGCCAGCAAGACCGCCACCAGCGGCAACACCAGTGCACGCACGTTCATCCGCTCTCACCTACCGGGAGAATCTCGGCATCACGCTGGATCGTATGGGCCGCTGCCCATACGATCCCCGACAGGGCCGTGACCCCGCCAGTGCGGCTTCCCGATCCGATCGAGCCAAGTTACTGCCGAGTAGACTCGATTCGGACACCCCCGATGTCGTCCGCGGATGAGGTGCCGCGGTGGAAAAGGAAGCTTAGGTGAGCCGTCGCGACCAGCGTCCCCGAACGGGCGACGCGACGGATCCCGCTGCCGCCAGACAGGTCGGGGGCCGCTGGCGCCTTCGCAACTGGCACCTGCGGACCAAGCTCTTCGTCGTCCTGCTGATTCCCGCGCTCGCCGTGATCGGGCTCGTCGGCCTGCGCGTGAGCACGGACCTGCGCGACGCCCAGCAGCTCGCCGAGTTCGCCGCCCGCGGCCGCGTGGACAGCACCGTGGCCGAGGTCCTGCACCAGCTGCAGCGCGAGCGCGACGTCACGGTGCGGTTCGTCGCCGGCAACCGCCAGGGCGCCACCACCGACCTCACGGGCCAGCGCACGCGCGTGGACCAGGCGATCGGCACGTTCGAGAAGACGCTCGCCGACAGCAAGCCGCGCCTCGACGCCGTGGCTGCCAGCAGCCTGCAGCAGAGTGACGACCGGCTGCGCGTGCTCAGCGGCCTGCGCTACTCCGCCGAGCACTCCGCGTTCCCCGCCGATGCCGTGCTCCGCTCCTACAGCGAACTGATCTCCGGCCTGCTCGACATCAGCGACATGGCCGCCGCCGACGTGTCCGATCCCGATCTCGCCCGGCTTCGCCTGGCCGGCAACGCCCTCGCGCGGATCAAGGACCAGATGTCGGTCAAGCGCGCGATCATGTCCGAGGCGCTCGCCGAGGGCAGCCTCAACCGCGACCGCACGCGCGCGCTGCTCGGCGCGGAGGCCGAGCTCAACGCGGCCCGCAACGACTACCGCACCTTCGCCTCGCCCGACCAGCAGCGGATGTACGACGACACGGTGATCGGCCTCGTCGTCGACATCGGCAACGACATGGTCGAATCGGCCCTCACCCGCGCGGAGAACGGCCAGTCGCTGCAAGGTCTGGACCCCAACCAGTGGGACACCGCCGCCACCTACACCGTGAACCTCGCCCACCAGGTGCAGGAAGCGCTGCTCGTGCAGCTCCAGGAGCAGACCGATTCGCTCGCCGCGCGCGCCCGCACGTCGACGATCTGGGACGGCGGCGTGGTCCTCGCCGTGCTGCTCGTGGCCGGCATCCTGTCCGTGGTCATCGCGCGCTCGCTGCTGCGGCCGCTGCGCGTGCTGCGGCGCACGGCGCTGGACGTGGCCGACCACCGGCTGCCCGAGGCCGTCCAGCGGCTGTTGACCGATCCCGATCCGGCGCCGGAGAACCTGCGCCACCGCGCGGCCGTCGCGCCCGTGCCGGTGTTCACGCGCGAAGAGGTGGGCCAGGTCGCGCGCGCGTTCGACGCGGTCCACGGCGAGGCCGTGCGGCTGGCGGCCGAGCAGGCGATGCTGCGCGAGAACGTCAACTCGATGTTCGTCAACCTCTCCCAGCGAAGCCAAGATCTCGTCGAACGACAGCTGTCCGTGCTCGACCGCATGGAGGCCGGTGAGCAGGACCCGGACACGCTCGCGGGCCTGTTCGAGCTCGACCACCTCGCCACGCGCATGCGCCGCAACAGCGAGAACCTGCTGGTGCTCTCGGGCACCGACCTCGTGCGCGAGGACAGCGGGCCGGTGGTGGCCGACGAGATCGTGGGCGCCGCACTGTCCGAAGTGGAGGATTACCAGCGCATCGAGCTCGGCTCCGCGCCGACGCTCGCGGTGCGCGGCGAGGCCGTGAACGACCTCGTGCACGTGGTGTCCGAGCTGCTCGAGAACGCCACGCGCTACTCCTCGGAGCGCGCAGGCGTCACCGTCGAGAGCGCGGAAACCGAAGACGGCGGCTGGCGCATCGAGATCACCGACCGCGGCGCCGGCATGCCGCAGGCCGAGATCGACCGCACCAACGCGCGCCTGGCCAACCCGCCGGACGTCGATGTCGAGGTCTCGCGCCGGATGGGCCTGTACGTGGTCGCGACGCTGGCTCAGCGCCACCACATCGACGTCTCGCTGCGGCTGGCCGAGGGCACCGGCATCACCGCGACGGTGCTCGTGCCCACCCAACTGATCGTCGACGCGCCGCCGCTGCCCGAGCCGCCCGCGCCCGTCGCCGCCGAACCTGAACCGGCTCCGGACCTGCTGCCGCCGCTCGCTCCGCTGGTCGCGGCGCCCGTCGTCGAGGAAGAAGAACCCGAGCCGCCGGCGGAGGCGCCGATCGTTCCCGTGCTGGAGCCCGGCCCGCCGCGGCGCGCGCCGGTGGTGGAGAGCACGCCGTGGCCGGCGCCCGAGGACCGGTCGCATCTCGATCTCGACGCGCCCACCGAACGCATGCCGGCCTACCGGGACGTGTTGTCGCGGTGGTTCGACGCCGCCGCGCCGCCGCCCGAGGGACGCGCGCCCGCGCCGCCGGAACCGCTGTCGGTGGCGGAACCCGCACCGCAGCCGGAACGCCGGCCGGAACCGCAGCCGGTACGCCGGCCGGAACCGCAGCCGGCACTCGCACCGCAGCCGGAACGCGGACTCGCACCGCAGCCGGTACGCCGGCCGGAACCGCAGCCGGAACCAGTGCCGGAACCCCCAGCTCCGGAAGCCCTCCCACAACCCGAGCAACCCGCGCGCCACGCCCGCGCCGCGCCGGAACCCGGCTACGTCGAGCCCGCGTTCCCGGCCGAGCAGTTCCCCACCACCGACCCCGACGAGAACCCCTCCCCGCCGGAATGGCCGACGTCGGACGAGCTGGCGCAGGAGGACGGCGCAGAGGAAACCTGGCCGTTCCTGCGCGTCTCCGATGTCGAAAACGCAGGCGGGGAAGACGGCGAGGACGGCATGGAGGCCAGCCCCGGGCAGGTGCCCGAGCAGCGGCCGATACTCTCGCTTTCCCCCGAAGCGGTGCGCGAGCGGATGACGAGCCTTCAAGGCGGGTTCAGGCGTGGTCGCCACGCCCGGGGGGACGAGAACCCCACGACCTGATCGAACGGATGACCCATGAGCTCGAAGACCGCCCTGCTGGAAGTGATCGCGCTGGGGCCGGAAGACGCGCAGCGCGCTCAGGAAGGCGGGGCGGACCGGCTCGAACTGGTCGCGGACATGGCCCAGGACGGGCTCACGCCTTCGGAGCAGACGGTGCGCGACGTGCTCGCCGCCACCGACTTGCCGGTGCGCGTGATGCTGCGTGGTGGCGCCGGTTTCGCTGCCGGTGATCTCGACGCGCTGCGCGCCGACACCGCCAAGCTTGTGGCCGCCGGTGCGCGCGAGTTCGTGTTCGGGTTCCTCACCGAGGACAACGAGATCGACATCGACGCGTGCCAAGCGCTGCTGAAGGAGATCAACGGCTCGCCTTGGACTTTTCACCGCGCGATCGATCGCGCGCACAACCCGCTCGCCGCATTCGACGTGCTCACCGAGCTCGGCTGCGACACGGTGCTGGCGGCGGGCAGCCCGCACGGTGTCGGCAGCGGGCTGTCGGTGTTGCAGCAGCTCGCGCGGCGGACTGATGGCCCCGCACTGCTCGTCGGGGGTGGCCTGAGAGCGCAGCAGGTGCACCTCTTGCGCGCCGGGGGCGTCCGCGGGTTCCACGTCGGCAGCGCCGTTCGCCCGGATGGCTGGGGGTCCCCCGTAGGTGTCGCCGCCGTTCGCGAGTGGGCCGAATTGGTCAGGGGCTGAGCTAAAGTTTCGGCAGTTCTCCGGGGCATCCGGGTAATCGAGCCGAAAGCGCGGGCTGTGGAGGCGAGTCAGCACGGGCGAAGCAACGAGACCGCACTTTCTCGTGCCTGGAAGCGGGTCAATGAGCAGGCGCGGCGGCTGCGCAGCGATGTCAACGTGTCGATCTTGTGCCGATCGGCGGTCTCGTGGCTCGGTGTTGAGGGTGGCTGTTTGTTGGTTAATACCGGACCGGGAACACAGGAAGTGAGGGTGGCGACCGACAACCTCGCCGCAGTGCTCGCCGAGCTCGAGACCACGGTCGGGGAGGGACCGATGCGCAGTGCCCGCAAACTCGGTTCGCCGGTACTCGTGGGTGACTTCGACGGCGCCGAGCAGTCGCGCCGCTGGCCGTTGTACGCTCCGCTCGCCGTGCAGGCGGGCGTCCACGCCCAGTTCGTGCTGCCATTGCGCGTCGGTCTCATTGATGTCGGGACACTTGTGTTCCACCGAAAGGACCCAGCTCCGCTGGAACCGGTTCTGCTGGCCGACGCGCTGGCCTACGGTGAACTAATGCTCCTGCTCCTGCTTGATGAACAGTCCGGTGCGGCGCATACGGAACCCGTCGGCCTCTCGCTGAAATCCACGTACGTGCACCAGGCCACCGGCATGGTCGCGGCGCAACTCGACGTGAGTCTCGACGACGCATTTGCCGCACTGCGCGCGCGGGCGTTCGCCGAGCAGCGTCCCCTATCGGAAGTTGCGGCAGATGTAGTGGCCAGACGGTTTAGGTTCGAACGCGAGGGGGGAACCCGATGATGGTCGCGTGTTGTGCGTGGCGTGGTGTGGTGGGAGATGGTGCCGGTGATTGACGGACGCCTGGTCGACACGTTCGTCGAATTGGCGGACACGCTCACGGACGACTTCGATGTGATCGACTTCCTGCACCTGCTGACGGCGCGCAGCGTGGAGCTGCTGCCGATCGACGCAGCGGGGCTCCTCGTCGCCGGCCCGGCCGGTGACCTGCAGCTCGTCGCGAGTTCGAACGAGCAGGTACGGATGCTGGAGCTCTTCCAGCTCCAGCGAGACGAAGGACCTTGTCTCGACGCATACCGGCAGCGTAGCTCCGTGACCGTTCCCGACCTGGCTCGCGACACCGGGAGCTGGCCGTCGTTCGCCGCGGCCGCGCTCGGGCACGGGTTCCGCGCGGTGCATGCGCTGCCGATGCTGCTGCGCTCCGAGGTGATCGGCGCGCTGAACCTCTTCTCGGTAGGCCCCGGCGAGCTGTCGGAGGAAAGCCTGCGGATCGCGCGCGCGATGGTCGACGTCGCGACCATCGGCCTGCTGCAGGCGCGCACGATCCAGCAGCACGAGGTGCTGGTCGAGCAATTGCAGACCGCGTTGAGCAGCCGGGTCGTGATCGAACAGGCGAAGGGGTTCATCGCGGAGCGGCTGAACCTGGAGACGGACGAGGCGTTCGCCTTGCTGCGGCGGTTCGCGCGGCGCACCAGCCGCAAGCTGAGCGCGGTGGCGGCCGACGTCGTGAACCGGTCCGAGAGCGCGCGCGAGCTGTTCCAAACGCCGCCCGTGCACTGAAACGTTTCGACCGGTCGGTGGAGTGCACGGCGGCGTTTCGGCGCTAACGTCGGTTACTTCGTCCTGGACCCCGGCGGAAATCGGTTCCGGTCCGGCAGGTGCGGGGAGGCGCGTGATGGCCGTGCGGATCAGCTTTGGTGTGCGCTCGAGGAATCGGCGAGGGGTTTCCTCGATCGCGGCGCACCCGCTTGTGGTGGGTGTGCGGCTGATCCGAAGGCTCTCGCATCACCGGGCTTGGAGCCGGCGTTGACGGGTCAGTCGTCCTTCTTTTTGGGCGCCGGCCCGTTGTGCATCAGGCGACGCAGCTTCGTGAGCGCGCGGTGCTGGCTCACGCGCACGGCGACGGCGCTCGGCAGGCCCAGCGCGGCCGCCGTCTCCTCCGCCGAGTAGCCGAGGACGACGCGCAGGGTCAGCAGCTCGCGCTGCTCCGGCGGCAGGTGGCCCAGCAACTCCTCGATCTGCAGCCGGGAATCGGTCTGGGCGAACTCGTCGGGGCCGGGGCTGTCTTCGTCGCCCGCGTCGGCGACCGGGTCGGCGCGGTTGCGGGAGCGGCGGCGGAATTCGTCGGCGACCTTGTGGCCCGCGATGCCGAACACGAACGGCAGGAAGCTGTCGGTCTCGTAGCGGTAGCGCGGCAGCTCCACGAGCACGGCGAGCAGCACCTCCTGCGCGCAGTCCTCGGCGCCCCCGTCGGCTCCGCGCATGCCGAGCCGGCCGCGGCAATAACGGAGCACGAAGGGACGTAAGAATTTCACGAGCTCGGCCACCGCGGCGCGATCGCCCGCCACGGCAGCCGCGACGAGCCGGCTGTCCGGACGCGGCGAGGGCGCGCGCTCGTCGGTGGCCATTCACATCGTTTCCCAGGTCGAGCGGGCCGCCGGACCGGAGTGCCGCGACGGGAGAGCGCGCTAGACAACCGGGGACTGGGGACGCTTCGCGGGCCGAACGAAAGCCTGCTCCGCAGGGCCCGGATTGTCCAATGCAAAACGACCTCGGGCACTCGCGTGTCTTCGCGCCTTCCACGAAGACGTCAAAGGGATTCCGCGCGGCCAGAGGTATTCCCCGGAGCCGCCAGACGAAGCACTTCGCCCTTCCGGCCCGGCCGAGTTCGCGAGCGAAAGCGTCGACGCTGCCGTCGTCGGGTTCGATGTGCCGCGCGTTGGCCTGGGCGCCATCCCTAGCCGTGGATGGCTCGTCTGGCCAGGGCCGGGAGGCTCATCGGGCAACCGGCGAAGGATCCGACAAAAGCGTCAATAACGAGTAAAGCGGCAATGCGGGAGTTACCGATCGGTACTGCCATAAACGTCGCGAAATTGCTTCCGTGAAACATAAACGGACTGTGAAAAGCTCAGCCAAAAGTAGGTTCCTCGGCGGCTTATGCTCCTTCCCGGGTCGGGACACGATGTGTTTCGGCCAGGTCCCCCACCGTTTGAGAGGAATTGCCATGCGCTTGCGCAAGCTCGTCGCCGCAGCGGTCCCGCTGCCGGCGTTGCTGTGCCTTTCCCTGGCCGGCGTGGCCCACGCCGATCCCTTGATCACCATGAGCGCCAACACCGCGCCGCTCGCGTCAAGCGCCCGCAGTGGCGACGTCGACGCTGGTCAGCAGATCAACGCCGCCCTGTCGCTCAAGCTGCACAACCAGCAGGCCCTCCAGCAGTTCCTCTCCGACGTCCAGAACCCGGCCTCGCCGCAGTACGACCACTTCCTCACTCCGGAGCAATTCAATACGGCATTCGGCCCAACGCAGGCCGACGTGGCGAAGGCCGTTTCATTCCTGAAACAAAACGGCGCGAAGGGAATCGAGGTTTCCGGTAACCGGCAGGCGATCACGTTCACCGGTTCGGCCGCACAGCTTGAATCGACATTCCACACCCGCCTCGGCAATTACACCGACACCACCAACGGTCGCAAGTTCTTCGCCAACGACTCCGCCCCCGCTCTGCCCGCCTCCGTTTCCTCGGTGGTGCAGGCCGTGGTCGGCCTCGACAACCACGCCGTGAAGGAGCACTCGGCCACCACCGCCGCTCCGAAGGTCGTGAAGGCCGTGACGCCGAGCATTCTGAAGACGGCGTACTCCACCAGCGGCCTCTCGGCCACGGGCTCGGGCGTGAACGTCGGCTTCGTCGAGTTCGACGGCTACCGCAAGTCCGACATCACCAGCTACGACTCGAAGTACGGCCTGTCCGGCGGCACTGTCACCACCGTCCCGGTGAGCGGCGCCAACTACGACTCGAGCCCGGGCGACGGCGAGGTCGAGGTCGACCTGGACATCGAGGTCGTGCACGCGCTCGCGTCGAAGGTGAGCTCGTACGTCTACGAGGCCCCGAACTCCAACGCCGGCGAGCTGGCGATGTACCAGAAGATCGCGTCGGACGCGCGGGTCAACGTCGTCTCCATCTCGTGGGGCTCGTGCGAGCCGGCTGAGGGTTCGTCGGCCGCCAACAGCGTGAACAACGCGATCGCCTCCGGCACCGCCGAGGGCATCACGTACTTCGCCGCCGCGGGCGACGACGGCACCACCGACTGCGCCCGCCAGACCGGCAGCCTGTCGAAGGCCGTCGACTTCCCGGCGTCGAGCCCCAACGTCACCGGCGTCGGCGGCACCCAGCTCACCGTGACTTCGACCAACGCCTACAGCAGCGAGAAGGCCTGGAACGACGGCGCCTCGGCCGGCGCCGGCGGCGGCGGCATCTCGACGCTGTTCAACGCGCCGTCCTGGCAGTCGCACCAGAGCACCACGAAGCGCAAGGTCCCCGACGTGGCCGGCGACGCCGCTTCGGGCTCCGCGTACACCATCGTCAGCGAGGGCAGCAGCGGCAACGTCTGGGGCACCTCCGGCGCGGCCCCGCTGTGGGCCGCCTTCACCGCCCTGCAGAACCAGGTCCACGGCGGCTCGCTCGGCAACCTGAACCCGACCTTCTACAGCATCGGCAACGGTTCCTCGTACTCCACGGGCTTCCACGACGTGACCACCGGCAACAACACCTTCAACGGCACCACCGGTTTCACGGCCGGTACGGGTTATGACCAGGTGACTGGCTGGGGCTCGTTCAAGGGCACTGGGCTTTCGGGTCTGATCGGCTGAGTTTTCCTTCTTTTCGTTGCGGCGGGGCCCTTTCCGGTTGGGAGGGGCCCGCTTCGCTGTTTACGGCGGGCGACACCAGGCCCGAAAGGAGGGCTCGAAGGTTGCCGCGTTCCGCTGGGCTGACCGCCGACTGTGACCCAGCTGTCCACAGCGATCGCGAGTTGTGGACAACTCGATGCCTCAACGGCTTGCGGCCCGGTTTTTGTCGGGGGTGGCCGATAGGCTGGACATGGGCGCGCCCCCCTAGGGAGGGGGTTTGTGTCGGAGGGTGGCTGCCCCCGGTGCAAGAGAAGGCTTGTGGGTTAACGGAAAGGCAAAGGCGGCGCATGACTTCCACCCGGAGAGACGGAGACACCTGGGACCTCGCGTCCAGCGTCGGCGCGACGGCGACCATGGCCGCGGCGGCGAGGGCGATCGCGACGCGCGAGGGCAGCGCGCTGTTCGCGGATCCGTTCGCCGAGCCGCTTGTGCGGGCGGTGGGCATCGACCTGCTGACGCGGCTGGCGAGTGGCGAAGAGCCGCCGGGAGACCTGGTCGGGCGGGTGGCGATCGAGGTCGCCAAGGTGCGCGGGAAGTTCTACGACGATTTCTTCCGAGAAGCGACCAAAGCGGGCATCAAGCAAGCCGTGATCCTGGCCGCCGGCCTGGATTCGCGCGCCTATCGGCTGCCGTGGCCATCCGAAACGGTCGTGTACGAGCTCGACCAGCCCGAGGTCATCGAGTTCAAGACCCGGGCCCTGGGCGAACTCGGTGCGGAGCCGACCGCGAAGCGCCGAGTCGTCGGGGTTGATCTGCGGGAGGATTGGCCGGCCGCGCTGCGGGGCAAGGGGTTCGACGCGACCGAAAAGACCGCGTGGAGCGCCGAGGGCCTGCTGGGGTACCTGCCGCCGGAGGCGCAGGACCGGCTGCTGGACACCATCACCGAGCTCAGCGCGCCGGGCAGCCGCGTGGCCACCGAGAGCCGGCCCAACCCGAAGCCGGGTGACGAAGAGAAGACCAAAGCCGGCTTGAACCAGATCGCGCAACGCTGGCGTGAGCATGGTTTCGACACCGACATGGCGAAGGTGCGTTATTACGGCGCGCGCAACGAAGCGGGTCCCTACCTGACCAGTCGAGGCTGGGAGCTGAGCGGCGCCACCATCGCGGAACTCCTCTCCACCAACGGCCTGCCCCTCGACGACGACTCCCTGCGCCTGAGCAACGTGCTCTACGTGAGTGGCACGCGCTGACCGGCGTTCCCGGCCGGGAACACCACCCGCAACGTTCACTCGGGTGGGTGAGACAACGCGCCGGGAGCCGGGATAACCTCCGGATCATGCGCACGATTCGCGACGCCACGCGGGAACTGCTCCGGAACCTCGGCCTGACCACGGTGTTCGGCAACCCCGGCACCACGGAGATCGCGTTCTTGACCGAGTGGCCCGACGACTTCACCTACGTCCTCGGGCTGCAGGAGTCGGCCGTGGTGGCGATGGCGGACGGGTACGCGCAGGCGACGCGCCGGCCGGTGCTCGTGAACCTGCACTCGGCGGGTGGCGTGGGCCATTCGCTGGGCCACGTGTTCACCGCCTTCCGCGACCGGGCGCCGCTGATCGTGCTGGCGGGGCAGCAGACGCGTTCGCTGCTGCCGGACGAGCCGTTCCTGGGGGCCGTCGAAGCGGCGAACTTCCCGAAGCCCTACGTGAAGTGGAGCATCGAGCCGGCGCGGGCGCAGGACGTGCCGGCCGCGATCGCGCACGCCTACTACATCGCGACGCAGGCGCCGCAGGGTCCGGTGTTCGTCTCGGTGCCCGTGGACGACTGGGACGCCGAGGCGACCATGCCGCTGCCCGTCGGCAGCAGGACACAGAGCTTCGCGCCCGACCCCGCGGCGCTGCAGGAGCTCGCGAAAGTCCTGGACCACGCGGAAAACCCGGCCCTCGTCGTCGGTGCCAGTGTGGACGGGGACGGCGCCGTGCCGGACGTGGTCGCGCTCGCCGAGAAGCTCAAGGCCGGGGTCTGGGCCGCGCCGATGTCGTCGCGGTGCTCGTTCCCCGAGGACCACGACCTGTTCCTCGGCTTCCTGCAGCCCGAGCGCAAGGCGGTGGCCGAGGCGCTGCGCGAGCACGACGTCGTGGTGGTGCTGGGCGCGCCCGCGTTCACCTACCACGTGTACCGCGGCGAGCCGGAGGAGCCGCTGCCGCCGCTGTACCTCGTGAGCGACGACGAGCAGATCCTCGCCCGGGCGGGCAACGGCACCGGCATCCGCTCCACGCCGAAGCTGGCAATCCAGGCGCTCGCCCAAGAAGTCACCGCGAAGAGCCGGGAAATCCCAGCCCGGCAAGCAAAGTCCGCCAAGCCCGCCGAAACCACGCCGATCTCGCCGGACTTCGCCTACGCCACCGTCGCGGAGCTGTTGCCGGACAACGCGATCGTCGTCGAGGAGACGCCGAGCCACCGCAACTGCCTCCACGACCACCTGCCGATCACGTCCACCGACACGGGGTTCCTCACGGTCGCGAGCGGCACGCTCGGTTACGGCCTCCCGGCGGCCGTCGGCGCGGCGCTGGGGCGGCCCGACCGCAAGGTGGTCGCGATCCTCGGCGACGGCTCCAGCATGTACTGCGTGCAGGCACTGTGGACGGCCGCGCGCGAGAACGTGCCGGTCACCTTCGTGGTGCTGGACAACGCGCAGTACGCGGCCGTGCGGATCCTCGGCGAGTCGGCCGGTGGCAAGAAGGTGCCGGGCACCGAGCTCGGCGGCATCGACTTCGCGCAGCTCGCGCAGAGCATGGGCGTGCCGGCGCGGACCGTGGAGGAAGGCGCCGACCTGCGCGACGCGCTCGCGGAAGCCCTCGCTGAAAACGGTCCCGCGCTCGTGCACGTCAAGGTGGACCCGAATCCGCAGAAACTGTATTGATCTTCGCGATTGACCCGACCGGGTGACGCTGTTTGGATGACCGGGTGCAGCCTCTACTGACTCCCGGACAGCAGGAACTCGTCGCACAGGCCGGCAAGCTCGCCGATGTCTTCGCCGAGCGCGCCAGCCTGCACGACCGCGAGAACTCCTTCCCTCACGAGAACTACGACGACCTGCGGGAAGCGGGTTTCCTGCGCCTGTCCGTGCCGGAGGAGCTGGGCGGCTTCGGCGCGGGTCTGCCGGAGATCCTGCCTGTGCTGGAGCGTCTGGCGATGGGCGACGGCGCCACCGCGCTGGCGTTCACGATGCACCTTTCGCCGCTGGGGCAGTGGGCGAGCGTCTGGCGGCGCACGCAGTCGCCGCGCCTGGCCGAGTTGCTCACGAAAGCGGCTGAGGGCCGGCTGATCTGGGCGTCGGTGACCAGTGAAACGGGCCTGCGCAACGACATGACGGACTCGAACACCGAGGCCGTCCGCGTCGAGGGCGGGTTCGAGCTCACAGGCCGCAAGAGCTTCGCCACCAACACGGCCGTGGCCACGCACTGCTCCACCACCGCGCGTTACGAAGACGCCGAAGGCGGCCCGCGGCTGCTGCTGTGCCAGATCGCCCTCGACCAGCCCGGGGTCCGGATCCACCAGACCTGGGACACCATGGGCATGCGCGGCACGCAGAGCAACGACGTCGAGCTCACCAAGGTGTTCGTCGAGGACAGCGCCGTCGTCCACTCGCTGCCGGTCAAGCACCTCGACGCGCGGGTACTGGAAACCGTGTGGTCGTGGGCGATGCCGGCGTTCTCGGCCGTCTACACGGGAGTCGCGGCCAGTGCGCTCGACTGGACCGTCCGCTCGCTGCGCAAGCGCGGCAAGACGGGCGACCCGGTGCTGCAGGACGTGATCGGCGAGTGCCAGATCCTGCTCGACAGCTCGCGGGCGCTGATCCGCGGCCACGCCGAAGACGTGATGTCGCGGCGCCTCTTCACCGGCGACGTGCAGGACGGAGTGGCCCGCTGCGCCGTCGTGAAGTACGTGGCGGCCAACAACGCCGTGCAGGTGATGCAGCGCCTCGTCGACGTGCTGGGCGGCATGTCGTACACGAAGAAGCTGCCGTTCGAGCGGATGTGGCGCGACGTGCAGGCGAGCACGTTCATGCCGATGGGCAACCTCGCCACGCGCAAGCTGGTGGGCGCCAACGTGCTCGGCGTGCGGACGCTGCCGGAGATCGGCCCCGACGAGACCGGGCCGGACTCGCGAGCGAAGGCCTGAGACGCGAGAACGGGGCACCCAGGCCTGGGTGCCCCGTTCAGCAAGAACAGCCTCAGCTCTTGGCTTCGGCCTTCACCGCGGCCTCTTCGGCAACCTCGGACTCCACCAGCTCACGCTCGGCTTCGTCCGCCACCGCCGCTGAAGCCGGCCCGTGCAGCAACCGAGCCACCTCGCCGCGCAGCGTCACGAACTCCGGAGACTCCCGCGTCGTGATCTGGTCCCGCTCCGCCGGCAGGTCCACGGGTAGATCGGCGACGATCGACGCCGGCGACTTCGACAGCACCAGCACCCGGTCGCCCAGGTACACGCTCTCGTCGATGTCGTGCGTCACCAGCAGGACCGTGGTGCCCTGCTCGCGCTGCACGCGCCGCAGCAGGTCCTCCAGCTCGAAGCGCGTCTGCGCGTCGACGGAGGCGAAGGGCTCGTCCATGATCAGCAGTGCCGGCCGCGAAGCCAGCGCCCGCGCGATCGACACGCGCTGCTGCATCCCGCCCGAAAGCTGCCAGGGGAACTTCGCCCCAACCCCGTCCAGACCGACAGCCGACAGAGCCGCGGCGGCCCGCTTGCGCCGCTCGGCCTTTTCGAGTTTGGTCCAGCGCAAAGGGAACTCGACGTTCTTCCCCACCGTCAGCCACGGGAACAGCGAGCGGCTGTAGTCCTGGAACACCACGGCGAGGTCGTCGGGCACGCCGGTGACCAGGTCGCCGTGCAGGCTCACGGTGCCCGAAGACGGCGGCAGCAGGCCCGCGATCGCGCGCAGCAGCGTCGACTTGCCGCACCCCGAAGGGCCGACGATGCACGCCAGCTGGCCCGCCTCGACGGTGAACGACAGGTCGTTCACGGCGACGTGCGCCTTGTCGCCCGTGCCGTAGCGGTGGCTGAGGTCGGAGACCTCGAGCATGGTCGACATTCTGACTACCTTCCGGAAAGTTCTAGTGACGGCCGGGCTGCCACTTGAGCACCCGGCGCTCGACGGCGAGCAGGGCCGCGTTGAACCCGTAACCCAGGATGCCCAGCAGCACGATCCACGCCCACATCTGGTCGAAGTCGTACGCGCGCTGGGCGGCGATCAGCGCGTAGCCGATGCCGTTGAGCGAGCCGACGAGCTCCGAGATCGCCATGAGGATCAGCGAGATCGACAGCGAGAGCCGCAGACCCGCGAAGATCTTCGGCATCGCGGCCGGCAGCACGACCGTGGTGATCCAGTAGAACCGCGGCGTGCGGAACGCCCGCGCGGTCTCCACCTTCACCTTGTCGACCGAACGCACGCCGTCCACCGTGTTCATCACGATCGGCCACACCGAACCGAAGATGATCGTGGCGATCTGCATGCCCGGTCCGATGTGGAACAACACGATGAACACCGGAACCAGCGCGGGCGGCGGGATCGCGCGGAAGAAGGCGAACAGCGGGCCCACGTAGTCCATGCCGGTCTTCGAGCGCCCGAGCGCTGTTCCCAGTGCGACACCCAGCACCACCGAGAGCAGCCAGCCGCCGAGCACCCGCGCGAGGCTGGGCAGGACGTGGTCGAACACCGCCTGGCCGAGGAAGACGTGCGAAGCCGGGCCGGAGAACCACAGCTTCACCGCCGCCGCGACGATCTTGGTGGGCGACGGGAAGAACACGCTTTCCGTGAACTGCGTGATGACCTGCCAGATCACCACGAGCACCACGAACAGCAGCCACTTGCGCGCGAAGCCGCTCAGGCCGCGGCTCACGCGGCCGCGCGCGGCGCTTACCGGTTTGCCGACGACGGTCACGCGACGTCCCCTTCGTCGTTGCTGCTCCAGCGGAACAGCCGCTTGCCCAGCCGTTCGAGCCCTTCGTTGGCGAGGAAACCCAGCACCCCGGCCACGACGGTGCCCGCGAGCACCAGGTCCATCCGCCCGGAGCCGGAGGACGCCTCGAGCACGAACTGCCCGATGCCCAGCTTCGCGCCGGCGAGGAACTCCGTGCTGATCACCAGGATCAGCGAGATCGCCGCCGACATCCGGATGCCGGTGAACACGAACGGCGCCGCGTGCGGCAGTGCCACCGAGGTCAGCAGCCGCGACTTCGGCGTGCCGTAGGAGCGCGCGGTCTCAATCAGCACCGGGTCGATCTCGGCCATCGCGTAGATGGTGTTGAACAGGATCGGCCACACCGCCGCGTAGACCGCGAGCAGGATCTTCGACTCGGGCCCGCCGCCGACCACGATCAGGATCAGCGGGATCCACGCCACCGACGGGATGGGCCGCAGGAATTCGACGATCGCCTTGGTCGCGTCGCGCAGCCAGCGGACGCTGCCGAGCAGCAGCCCGGCCGGCACTGCGACAGCGATGGACACGGCCATCGCGATCAGCCACGCCAGCACCGACGCGATCACATCACGCACGAACTCGGTGTCGCCGAACAGCTCGCCGATGCGCGCGAACACCACCGTGGGCGGCGGCACGTCGTTCTGGTCGATCAGGCCGGCCCGCACGGCGACCTCCCAGATCAGGAGGAAGCCGAGCAGGCCGACCAGGTTCCGAACGATTCGCACGTCAGGAGGCGCTCGGCTGCGCCACGATCATCTGCGCGACGTCGATCTTGGCCGGGATCGACCCGAACTGCTGCAGCAGGTCCGGCACGCGCTGCAGACGACGGGCGTCCAGAGTGGACTGGAAGGTGAGCAGCGCGGTGAGCGAGGCGGTGGCCTCGTCGACCTTCGAGAACTGCACCATCAGCGGCTCGATCTTCGAGCGGTCCGCGGATTCCTTGGTGGCGCGCAGCATCGCCCGCTGGAACGCCGCCACGGTCTTCGGGCTCGACGAGGTGAACTTGCCCAGCGAGCCGTAGCCCGCAGTCGGGAAGTCCTGCGTGGCACCGGTCGCGGTGTCGATGATCGGGACGGTGCCGTTGGTCTTCGCCGAGCCGGTGATGAACGGCTCCGTGAGGAAGCCCGCGTCCACGTCGCCGCGCTTCACGGCCGCGCCGATGCTCGGGAACGGCAGGGAAACCCACTGCACCTTGGAGAAGTCCACGCCGTTGTCGCGCATCACGGACTTGGTCAGGGTGTCGCAAATGGTGTTCTGCGCGGTGATGGCGATCTTCTTGCCCGCCAGGTCGCGCACGCTCTTCACCGAACCGTTGGGCATGGCCACGATCTCGGTGCTCTTCGGGCCGGCCGAGGAGGCGTCGGACACGAACTTGATGTCCGCGTTGCCCTTGCTCTTCGCGATGAAGAACGGCGTGTAGCTCGCGTACGCGACGTCGACCTCTCCGGACAGGAGCTTCGTCACGGACGCGTCACCGCTGGCGGCGTCGACGGACTCGACCTCGAGGCCTTCGTCCTTAAAGTAGCCGTTCTGCACGGCGAGGTGGAACGGCGCGACGTCGATCGTCGGCATGATCGAGACCTTGATCTTCGTCTTCTCGAGTCCCGACGCGCCGTTGGTGCTGCCCGAGTCGTCCGAACCCCCGAGCAGGCCGCAGCCGCTCGCGGTCAGTGCGACGCCGCTCGCCAGGGCGAGGGAGAGGAAGCCACGGCGCCCGAGTCTTGCCTGGCTGCTCCCGGCTGTTTCAAACAATGCCACTCCTTGGAGAATGAGGTCACATGGGTGTTGACCGTGCTGGGTTTGGTGGGTGTGGCTCATTGTCCGGAGTCACGCGGCTACTGTAGAGAAGCGCCGCATCCATCACAATGGGTGTTCATCAACGGTCCGACAGTGGCGCGAATCACTCGATCAGGGGATCGAGGTGGTCGAGTTGAAGATCATCCGGCACGTCGGAGCCAACTACGAATCGGCTTGATCCGCTACTTGGGTGTTCTGGATCGGCTGTCAAGAGGGTTACAAATCACCGAGTCGTTCGCTACCCTCTGCTCCGGCAGTGTGAGGTGTGGACCACCGATGTAGTGAGAGTCAGCCTCGCTGAGAGGCACTCTGCACAGGCCGACGCTCGTCGGCGAACTGGTGGCTTAGGCCTAATGGACCAGTGATCGACCAGTGCGGGGACCGAACGCCATGCAAGTACTGAACCGATTCCGCGTCCAGGGCGGCGCGAAACCGCACCTGGAAGTGGATCTTTTACCCCGAAAGGGTGTAATGGCCCAGGCCGACCGGGCCGCTGAGGTGCCGGGCGGCCTGCCGGGAGCGTGCGGGTAGTGGTCGCGGGCACGGCAGGCTTCAACTCACAAGGTCCCTCGGGCCCGGACGAAGATGGTGATGCGGCGGTGCCGAACGAAGACACCGCGGGGGTGGGAGGGGCCCCTGCGCGCGAAAGCGGGGCGAATCCCGCACGACGGGGTTCGGTCTTCGCGCTGAACAACTGGCGGCTTCGCTCGAAGCTCGCCCTGATCCTGATCATCCCGACGCTCACCGCGCTGGTGCTCGGCGCGTTGCGGGTGGCGGACGACGCGCAGCAGGCCGTGCAGCTCGGCCACACCGCGGACCAGGTCGCGTTCGCGGGCAAGGTGACCGCGGTCATCCACGACCTGCAGGGCGAGCGCAGCCTCGCCGTCGCCCGGATCTCCTCCGGCGACGCGCTGCGCCAGACCGGGCTCGACGCGCAGATCGCGAAGGTCGACCACGACGTCGAGGACCTGCGCAACTCGTTGGTCAACTTGAATCCCGATGACCAGGCCACCGCTGATCGGTACGCCCGCGGAATCCAGCGCCTCGACGCGCTGCGCCCGTTGCGCGCGGCCGTGGGCTCCTCTTCCTACTCGGACGTCGCGGTGCTGGACACCTACTCCTCGATCCTCAACTCGCTGATCCAGCTGGGCCGCGAGGTGACCACCGCGGTCACCGACCGGGACCTGCTGCGCCTGGGCAACAGCACGCAGGCCATCAGCGAGGCCAAGGAGTTCACGCTCCGCGGCGACACGGCCCTGGAGATCGCGGCCTTCCGCAACGGTTTCCCCGGCGACCTCCTCGACGAGACGCGCGCCGCCGAAGCCAGTGGCGACGCGTCGATCGCGGCGTTCCTCGCGAACGCCACCGACGACCAGGTGCAGCTGTACTCCGACACGGTCTCGGGCCCGGAGGTCGACGACCGGCGCCGCATCCAGACGCAGGCGTTCTCCTTCGCGCAGCAAGGCGAAGCGCTCAACATCGACCCGACGCAGCTCGGGCAGGACAGCACCGTCGCCTCCGACAAGATGCGCGCGGTCGAGACGAACCTGCTCACGCAGCTGCGAACCCAAGCCGACGACCTGGCCAGCTCGGCCGTGCGCTCGGCGTGGGTCGGCGGTGTGATCGTGCTCGCGGCCCTCATCGCGGCGCTGATCCTCATGCTCGTGATCGCCCGCCTGATGCTGCGGCCGCTGCGCGTGCTGCGGACCACGGCGCTCGACGTGGCCTACACGAGGCTGCCGGAGACGGTTCAGTCCATTCTGGACGATCCGGATCCGGTCAACGCCTCCAAGAAGGCCGTCGACCCGGTGCCGGTGACCTCACGCGACGAGATCGGTGAAGTGGCGCGCTCGTTCGACGTGGTCCACGGCCAGGCCGTGAAGATGGCCGCCGAACAGGCTCTGCTGCGCGAGAACGTCAACGGCATCTTCGTGAACCTCTCGCGGCGGTCGCAGCGGCTGGTGGAACGCCAGCTCGGTGTGATCGACCGGCTCGAGGCCGACGAGCAGGACCCGGACCACTTGGCGAGCCTGTTCGAGCTCGACCACCTCGCCACCCGGTTGCGGCGCAACGGTGAATCGCTGCTGGTGCTCTCGGGCGCCGGCCTGGCGAAGTCCGTGCCCAAGCCGGTGCCGGCGGCCGACGTGATCGGCGCCGCGGTGTCGGAGATCGAGCAGTACGCCCGCATCGAGGTCGGCATCGTCCCCGAGGTCGCCGTGCAGGGCCTCGCGATCCACGACCTCGTGCACGTGCTCGCCGAACTGCTCGACAATGCGACCTACTTCTCCGAGCCGGAGACGAAGGTCACAGTGCGGGCGGTCGTCACGCGCAAGAAGGCGCTGGCCATCCAGATCACCGACCACGGCGTCGGTATGACGGAGGACCGCCTCGCCGAGGTCAACCAGCGCCTGGCCGACCCGCCGGACCTCGACGTGTCGGTGACGCGGCGAATGGGTCTGTACGTGGTCGCGCGCCTGGCCCAGCGCCACGGCATCGAGGTGCGGCTGCGCGAGAACGAGGACATCGAGGGCGGCGTGATCGCCCGCGTGGTGGTGCCGGCCGAGCTGCTCACGCAGCTGCGCGTGGCCAACCCCATGCCGCGCCACACGCCGCCGCCGCTGAACCGCAACGAGGTCTCGCACCCGAGCCTGCCGCCGGTCAACCGGCAGCAGTTCGACCAGTTCGACTCGCAGTTCGACTCGACGCCACCGCTCCCTTCGGCACCGCCCGCGGCTCCGCCCGCACCGGCCGTGCCGGCGCAGTCCAACGGTGGCCTCGTGCCGCTCGACCAGCCGATCAGCCTCGACGACCTCGTGGCCGGAAACCGCGCTGCCGGGCCGTTCCTGAGCCCGGAGGCGTCGCTGCCCGAGGCGCCGGCGTGGCCGACGGCGGAGGATCTCGCCCCGCTCACCCAGCAGCCCAACGGGGATGGTGCGAGCCTGGCGGAGACCCAGTTCCCGCCGCTGGTGCTCCCGAAGCGCGAACCGAAGTACGTCGCGCCGGAGGAGCCGCAGCGGCAGGAGCCGGCCGTGGACGACGGCGCGTCGGCCCTCGAGGACGACGTGCCCACGCGGCGCCTGCCGATCTACCAGTCGGTGCTTTCGCGGTGGTTCAGCGAGGGCAGCGACGACGGCGAACCCGGTGCAGCCGACGAGCTCGGCGCCCCGGCAGCCGAAGCGGCTCCGGCCGAGGCTCCGGTCGAACGGGAAGCCGCCGGGGCCCGCGAGGCCGCAGCGGCCAACGGATCCTCGGCTGCCTCGGTGGCGGCTGAGGAGCCGGCCGGGATCGGCGGCGCCTTCGACAGCCGTGAGGAGGAGCCGATCGAAGCAACGCCTCTCTACCCCGGTTCCGACGACGGCTGGAGCAGCGCGTCGGACGAGGGCTGGCAGGCCGCGCAGTCGCTGCTGGAGAAGAAGGCCGAGGAGATCACGCCGGCGGGCCTGCCCAAGCGGGTGCCCAACGCGTACCTCGTGCCGGGCTCGATCGGCGGTGACTCCGCACCGGATGACCAGCACAATTCGTTCACCGACGCGACTTCCGGTCTGCCCGGAACGGGTGCTATCACCCGCTCGGCCGCCGCGGCCCGCAACAGGATGGCAAGCTTCCAGCGTGGGTACACCTCCGGACGGCACAGTTTGAAGGAACGGCCGGCCGACGAAGCCCGGCTCGACGACGAAGGCGTACGAGTCACCGGGTCCGGGTATGTGAGCGACAGCAGTGAGGAGCGACAGTGACACGGGCGGGTGCAGTGCAGCCGGGGGGCGGCTCGGCGCAGCCGAACGGCAGGGCCGGCGGCGGCGTGGCGGGCAGCTTCGCGTGGCTGATCACGGACTTCGTCCACCGGGTTCCGGGCGCGGCCCACGCGGTGGTCGTTTCGGCCGACGGGCTCCTGCTCGCGGCTTCGCGGGGGCTGCCGAAGGACCGGGCCGACCAGCTGGCGGCGGTCGCCTCCGGGCTGACCAGCTTGGCGCGCGGCGCGGCGAAGGTGTTCGAAGGCGGCCCGGTCGCGCAGACCGTGGTCGAGATGGCCAACGGCTTCCTCTTCCTGATGTCGGTCTCCGACGGCTCGTGCCTCGCGGTGCTGGGCGCGCCGGACAGCGACATCGGTCTCGTCGTATACGAGATGACGTTGCTGGTCGAACGAGTCGGCCAGCAGCTGACGCCGGAAATGCGCGCGCAACTGCAGGGCGCTGCGATCCGCCGCTAGGCGGATCGGGAACTTCAGGAGCAGACCGTGGACGACGGGCGCTTGAGGGGCGATGGCCGGCTCGGTGACGATTTCACCGGCGGTTGGGCCGAGGCCGGAGATGGCCGGGAGGACTGGAAGTCCTTCCGGGATCGAGTGGACCGCGAGTGGCGCGCCCGGCGCGCCACGGGATCCGACGCGGACCCGGTGCGGGAGCCGCCGAACTGGCTGACGGACTCAAACGCCGGGCAGCAGCCGATCACCGGCGAGTACCGCGACCGCCTCCTGGGTGGTCCGGGCGCCGAACTGTTCGGCGGCGCGAGCGGGCCGCTGTACGACTCCGCGGAGTTCGCGGCGTTCAGCGCGCAGCGCGACGGCTCGCCGGGACCGTCGTCCAATGAGCTCGCCGAAGCCCTGCCGCAGCAGGCCGCGGGCGAGTACGTGGACGAACCTCCGGTGGCCGAGGTGGAGACGTCCGGGCTCGTGCGCCCGTACTTCCGCACGCGCGGCCGGACGAAGCCGACCTACGACCTCGCGATCGAGGCACTGGTCTCGACCAGCGAGCAGGGGCGCGTGCTCGACCGCGTGCGCGTGCCCGAGCACCGGTCCATCTGCGATCTGTGCATCGACACCCGGTCGGTGGCCGAGGTGGCGGCGCTGCTGCGCCTGCCGCTCGGCGTCGTGCGGGTGCTCATTGGTGACGTGGCGGGTCTCGGACTGGTGCTGGTGCACACGAGCAGCAGCACGACCTCGGGCGACCGCCCCAGTATCGAGTTCATGGAAAGGGTGCTCAGTGGGCTTCGGAGAATTTGACTCCGACGCGAACACACCGCAGGTGACAGGTCCGACCTCGTCGGCCAAGATCGTGGTCGCGGGTGGGTTCGGTTCGGGCAAGACGACAATGGTCGGGGCGATTTCTGAGATCGACCCGCTGACCACCGAGGCCATGATGACCGAGGCGAGTGTCGGCCACGACGACACTTCGGCCACGCCGAACAAGACGACCACCACGGTCGCCATGGACTTCGGCCGGATCTCGCTCGACTCGGACCTCGTGCTGTACGTGTTCGGCACGCCGGGCCAGCACCGGTTCTGGTTCATGTGGGACGACCTCGCCGTCGGTGCGATCGGCGCCGTGGTGCTGGTGGACACGCGGCGGCTCGCCGACGCGTTCCCGTCCATCGACTTCTTCGAGAACCGGAAACTGCCGTACGTGGTCGCGATCAACTGCTTCGACCGGTTGCTGCACCACCAGATCGAAGACGTGCGGCACGCGCTGACGATCTCCCCGTCGGTGCCGATCATGGCCTGCGACGCGCGCGAGCGTGACTCCGCCAAGCAGGTGCTGATCTCGGTCGTGCAGCACGCCATCGCTCACGACACGGCACTGAGGGCAGGCTAGAACCCGAGTACCCGAAACCGGGTGCGGCCGTTGGAGTGAACTCCACGTGCTTCACCCGCTTCGGGGAGTGGTGTCTCCGACCGGGGTAGGACTCCCCGCCCGCTCTTCGGTACGGTCGGGGCCGGCAAGGCCCGAACGGGCAGCCGAACGGCCGGTGACCTGCGCAGACACCCCGCTGCGCACAGTTGCCGGCGCCACCACCGAGTGACCCACGTATGCGTGGTCCCGTATGGGTTCGCGCGATGCGCGTGCGTATGAGTACGCACAGTGCACGGGCGCTCGCCCGACGCGGGCTCGACAGGGTCGGGCGGGTGAATACGCTGGAACGGGTTCTTCACGCCCGCTCGGCGATCATGGCGGTGTTCGGCGGTGTTCGACCAGTTTGGAGGGACAGTGACCGTTTCCGGCCAGGAAGGCCAGGGCACGTTCAGCTGGCTGATCACGGATTTCGTGCGCCGGGTAGCCGGTGCCGCCCACGCCGTGCTGGTGTCGGCCGACGGTCTCCTGCTCGCGCCGTCGGAAGGTCTGCCGCAGGAGCGCGCCGAGCAACTGTCGGCCGTCGCGTCGGGCCTCGTGAGCCTCACTCAGGGCGCCGCACGGTGCTTCGAGGCCGGTGGTGTGAACCAGACCGTGGTCGAGATGGAGCTCGGGTACCTGTTCCTGATGTCGGTGTCCGACGGGTCGTCGCTGGCCGTGCTGGCCGCCCCCACGTGCGACATCGGCACGGTCGCGTACGAGATGACGCTGCTCGTGGAGCGCGTCGGCCAGCAGATCACGCCCGAACTGCGCGCCCAGCTCCAGGGCGGGGTGCGTGGTTAGTACATGAGGATCTCCGGCTTCGGCGAGCAGGACACGGGCGCTTGGGACGCGCTGCACAAGGGCACCGACCGTGAAGGCGTGGACTCGCCGAGCCATTTCGAGCTGAGCACGCTGAAGACGATGCTGCCGCACCGGCGGCCGGCTGCTTCCGCTGTGCCGCCGCCTGCGCCTGTTCGTCCGGTTGCTCCTGTTCCTGCTTCTCCCGGGTCTTCGTCTTCTTCGTCTTCTGAGTACTACGACGATGACGGGTACGAGTGGGTCGAGGACGGCGAGTCGGGGTACTGGGAGGAGACCGGGACCTCCTCGGGGTACTACGACGCCGAGTCGTACTTGACGCACGAGGACCGTCAGGTTCCGGAGGACTCGGCTTATTACCAGGCTCCGGAGCGGCGGCATTTGGCTGCGGTGGAAGAGCCGGCTGGTGGGGCCGGGTACGAGCAGGATGCTGCTCATGCGTCGGGGTACCAGCGTGTTCCGGAATCCGCCGGCTACGAGCGGGCGCCTGCTTCGGATGCCGCGTACGCCTCGGGTTATCACCAGACGCCGGCTGCTGACGACTACGCCTCGGGTTATCACCAGGTGTCGGCTTCGGATGCGTACGCGTCGGGGTACCAGCCGACTCCTACTGCGGATGCTTACGCATCGAGGTACCACCAGGCTTCCGCTGCGGATCCTTACGCCTCGGAGTACCGGCAGGCTGAGCCGTATCCCTCCGGCTACCACCAGGCTCCCGCTTCGGATCCTTACGCCTCGGGGTACCAGCACGCTGAGCCGTATTCCGCTGGCTACCACCAGCTGCCTGCTGCTGACGCGGACTATCCGACGGAGTACACCCGTGCTGTCGCACCGGATTCGCACCCCGCCGAGCGCCACCAGGCACCTGCCACCGAGTACTCCTCGGGCTACTTCGAAGCGCCTGCCTCCGAGTCGACCGGCCGCCACGCCGTCGTGGCGCCTTCGCACTCGGACCAGCGTGGCCGCCGCGCCGCCGTCGACACCGCCGACCGCGATCGGCCCTACCGCCCCACCCCGGCCGACGTCGGCTACCTCCCGCCGGCCGACAACCAGCACCGCCTCGCCGAACCCCCGGAGCGCACCACCGGCCGCCGCCGCGCGCCCGAACCCGTTGCGCCGCAGCATGATTCGTACCCGGTTGAGCCGTACTCGCCCGAGCCTGCCGCGTACCAGCCTGAAGCCGAGCAGTACGCGGCTGAATCCGTTGCGACACAACAGGATCAGTACGCGGCCGAGCCGTACTCACCTGAGTCCGAACAGACGTGGTCCCGCGAAGACCCGCCCCCAGCGGCAAAGCCGGCCAAATCCCGCGTCCGCCCCTACGCCCGCACCCGCGGACGCACCCGCTCCGACCACAACCTCGCCCTCGAAGCCCTCGTCTCCACCAGCGACGACGGTCGCCGCTATCGGGGCGTGCGCTCCATCGAGCACCGCCGCATCTGCGACCTCTGCCTGGACACCCGCTCGGTCGCCGAGATCGCCGCCCACCTCCACCTGCCACTCGGCGTGGTGAAAATCCTGGTCGGCGACATGGCCGACATCGGCCTGGTCCTCATCCACCAAACCGAACTCGTCCTGGGCGACCGCTCCTCGCGCGACTTCATGGAGCGCGTCCTGCAGGGCCTGCGCAACCTCTGACGGGGGAGCGCCGCGCGACGCCTGAAGCTGCTAGCTTCCGGGCATGGTGGACGACAGTGACGGAGCGGCTCTTCGGACGTTGGTGACCGATGCGGGCAGCGAGATCTTGTTGTTCGGGATTACGCCGCCCCGTCTGAGTACTGATCCCGGGCGGATCCGGGAGATCACCGCGGCGACGTTGGCGCGGTTGGGCTCCTTGGAGGTGGACGGTCTGGCGTTGTACGACATCGACGACGAGAGCGACCGTAACCCGGTGGAGCGGCCGTTTCCGTACCTGCCGACCCTTGATCCCGCTGTGTATCACGCGGAATACCTCGGCGAGTGGAACCGTGCGGTGGTCGTCTACCGCTGTGTGGGCAAGTACACCGAGGCGCAGTTGCGGGCCTGGTTGCAGACGGCCGAGGCTGACCGGGTGCTCAGTGTGTTCGTCGGTGCGTCTTCGAAGGACAAGGAGGTGCGGACCCGCCTGTCGCAGGCTCAGGCGCTGCGCCGGGACGCTCGCCCGGACCTGCTGCTGGGCGGTGTCGCCATCACTGAACGCCGCGACGAGCATCGGCGGCTGATCGCCAAGCAGCAGGCGGGCTGTGCGTATTTCATTTCGCAGGTGATCTACAGCTCCGACGCGGCGAAGAGCATGGTCTCCGACTACTTCTACGCTTGCCGCGAGCAGCACCTGGAACCGAAGCCCGTGGTGTTCACGCTCTCGGTGTGTGGCTCGGTGAAGACGCTGGCCTTCCTCAAGTGGCTCGGCGTCCACGTCCCGCGCTGGCTGGAAAACTCGCTGCGTCATGCCGATGACACGCTGGCCGAGTCCTACCAGCACTGCCTGGCGACCGCCCGTGACCTGATCGCCTTCTGCCGCAAACTCGGTCTGCCCTTCGGGTTCCTGGTGGAAAGCGTGTCCATCCGCAAGGCCGAGATCGAGGCATCGGTCGCCCTCGCCGACGAGCTGAGCCGACTGCTCGAACGGGGCAGACCATCCGTGTGATGCAGGACCTGCGCAACCTGCGAGGGCGGTGGAGGGCCTACTCCTCCACCAACGCGGCCGAAGTGATCCGGTGCAACGGGTACCGCTCGTGATCCGTCCCCTCCAGCACGCCGCCGCCGACGCGGACCGGGCGCACGACGCGCTGGCTGGCCGTGCCGCGGGAGTCGACGAAGCCGATCCACACTTCGCGGCGTTCGAGGGTTGCGCGGGAGAGCAGTTCCAGTGTCGAGGTGGTGTCGGCGCCGCCGCCGGAGGGGGCGCGGACGGCGGAGCCTCGGCGGCGGGCGGTGGCGGCGTCGCCGGCGCGGAGGTTGGCGACGATGCGCGTGGCCTGGTCGTCGGTGAGGACGGCCTGCTCGCCGGGGCGCGCGCGGGCCGCGCGGGCGCGCGCGGGGAGGCGGCGGCCGGACGGGCGGATGTCGACGACGCGGCCGTCGGGGCCTTCGGCGGCGGGGGCGAAACCCGCGCCGCGCAAGGCTTCCAGGACTTCGCCGAGTGGCACGGGGCTGATGAGGACGGTCGGCGCGATCATGCGCAGGTCGTACTCCGCGGCGACGGGGTGGGCGAGCACCTCGGCCAGCAAGGCCTCATCGTCACAACGAAGGAACGACCCGGCGGCGCCGCCGCGGAGGCGGCCGTGGCGGCGGGCGACGTCGTCGATCAGGTAGGTGAGCGACTGCGGCACGGGGGTGGCGGACTTGGCGCGGAACAGCGCGTGCAGCTCGTCGGCGGTGCGGCCGGTGTCGAGGGCGCGGCGCACGGTCGGCTCGGTGACGCGGTAGACCGTCGCGTGCCCGGCCGACTCGATGTCGGCGACGGCGGCCATGGCGGTCGCCAGCTCGGGCTCGAGCGGTCCCGGCGCGACGACCGTGAGGTCCGCCTGCACCAGCACGTGGTTGACGGGCTTGGGCAGCGCGTCGTGCATCGCCTCGACGGCGCCGGGGCGGTCGTCCTCCAGCAGCAGCCGCGTGGCGGTGGTCAGCGCGCCCAGTCCGACCAGGCCCAGCGCCGACGCCTCGGCCATCGTCCAGCGCACGGTCTCGTCCCGCAGCCGTCCGCCCCGTCGCGGCGCGCGCCACGCGAGCACGGCCACCAGCTCGTCCACGCTCTTCACGCCGGACCCAGGCGCCAAATCCCCCAAAGCAACCAGCACCCGGCGACGCGAAACCGGCGCGAGCGGGCGACGCAGATCCTCCGACAACGGCGCGATCGGCTTGTCCTTCGCGTCTCGCCCGCCGGCGAGCCCGGGCAGCCGCGGCAGCTCCAGCCACGCCTGCGCGAGGGTCATCCAGCGCTGCACCGTCGGCGACGCGAGCCACGAGTCCGTGAGCGTCGTCGGCACCCACTCGGGCGTCGTCGCCTCGCTGTCGGCCACCAAGCCGGCGCCCGTGGCCAGCTCCGCGACGAAGGAAGCGCGCGCCTCGTCGGACTCCAGGTCCTTCGCCAGCTTCCGCAACTCCCGCACGCCCAGCCCTCCGGACTTGAGCACGGGCGGCGGTGTGACCGACCACGAACGCAGCAGTGTTTCTGTCTGCCGCAACAATTCCATCGCCTCGCCGGCCGCCGTGGAATCCACAGTGTCCGTCTGATGTGGATGGACGGGCAGCTCCGGCTCGACCAGTGTGGCCGCCTCGAACGCCACCCCGCCGCGCAGCAACAGCCCCAGCTCGCGCGGCAGCTCCACCGTCTGGTCGTCGCGGCGCAGCAACAGCGAGCGCGCTAGCAGCTTCTGCACGGGCGTGGCCGCATCGGAGAGCGAGACGTCGAAGCTCGCGTCACGCGTGCGCCCGATCGGTGGGCCCGCGGCCAGCGCCGTGAGCACCTTGCGCTCGTCCTCGCCGACCTCCGCCAGCCGCGCGGCCAAGTCCGAAGCCGCCAACGCCGGCGACGGCGCCCCGAGGCCCGCCGGGAACGGCCCCAGCGCGTCGCGCGCCGCCGGGGGCACCCTCAGCTCGTCGTCCGCGCCCCACACCAGCGCCCGCGCACGCAGCCGCGCCAGCGGGCCCGAAATGTCTGTTCCGAGCAGTGTTGCGACAGAAGCCAGCGAAACCGGCGCGGTGTCCGCTCCCGCCACGAGGAAGCCGTCGAGCACGGCCAACGTGAACGTGTCGAGGTCCTCGCAAGCGCGCGCGACGGAGCCCGGTGTGCCGGCGCGCGTGGCCAGCACGGTGGTGTCGGAAGGCGGCGGGGTCGACAGATCGCGACGGGTGCGCAGCAGGTCGGCGAGTGCGTCGTCGGACTCCGCACGCAGCCAGTCCGCCAGAGAGGTCGCGGGCATAGACGTCCAGGATACCGGGCGGGTGAGCGGGCGCCGGGGGTGTTCGGGCAGACTGTGGGCGAACCGGCGGCACCAGGTCAATGGAGGGCGTTGTGGCGAAGGGCGAGAACGGCAGGAAAAAGGGCATCGACCCCACCTGGCCGGCGGAAGACGGTGAGCACCCCGTGTCGGAGCTCGCGTCCGACCGTCAGGGCGCGCTGTCGCCCTTCGGCGACCTGACCTTCCCTCTCGACACGGTGCCCTACGTGCACCCGGAGACGGAAATCAACCGCTGATTCCCGACTTCTCGGGAAACGACCGTAGTTACTGGTCGGTCACCCGGTTGGGGTCGGGTGGCGGCGGTCACGGGGCTAGTGTTCGAAGTGTCCTAGCCACAGGTTTCCCAGCGGGGAGTTAGTGCCATGCCGGTTCCCGGTCCCGGGTATTCGATCACCGTCCGGGTCGAGGCCCCGGCTTCCTCCACGGCCGCCGGTGACCTCACCACCGCCGTCGGCCGTGTCGGCGGGGTGCTCACGGCGTTCGACGTCGTCGAGTCGCACGCCGACACGATCGTGGTCGACATCAGTGCCAACGCGCTGTCGGAGAACCACGCGCAGGACATCACCCAGGCGCTCGACTCGCTGCCGGGCGTGAAGGTCCGCAAGGTCTCCGACCGGACGTTCCTGATCCACCTCGGCGGCAAGATCGAGGTCACGCCCAAGGTCGCGCTCCGCAACCGTGACGACCTCTCCCGCGCGTACACGCCGGGTGTTGCCCGAGTGTGCCAGGCGATCGCCGCGAACCCCGAGGACGCGCGCCGCCTGACCATCAAGCGCAACACCGTGGCCGTGGTCACGGACGGCTCGGCCGTGCTCGGCCTCGGCAACATCGGCCCGGCCGCCGCGCTGCCCGTGATGGAGGGCAAGGCGGCGCTGTTCAAGAAGTTCGCGGGCGTCGACGCGTGGCCGGTGTGCCTGGACACGCAGGACACCGAGGAGATCATCAAGATCGTCAAGGCGATCGCTCCGGTCTACGCGGGGATCAACCTCGAGGACATCGCCGCGCCGCGCTGCTTCGAGATCGAGGCGCGCCTGCGTGAGCAGCTCGACATTCCGGTGTTCCACGACGACCAGCACGGCACGGCGATCGTCGTGGTCGCGGCCCTGCGCAACGCGCTGCGCGTGGTCGGCAAGGAGATCGAGGACTGCAAGATCGTGGTCAGCGGCGTCGGCGCGGCCGGCTCGGCGATCATCCGGCTGCTGCTGCGCAAGAACCCGGGTGACATCGTGGCCGCCGACATCGACGGCATCGTCCACCCCGACCGCGGCAACCTCGACGACAACCTCACCTGGATCGCGAACCACACCAACCGCGACAAGCAGGCCGGCACGCTGCACGAGGCGCTTGTGAACGCGGACGTCTTCATCGGCGTTTCCGCCCCGAACCTCTTCGGCGCCGACCAGGTGGCGACGATGAACAAGGACGCCGTGGTCTTCGCGCTGGCCAACCCGGACCCGGAGATCGACCCGCTCGAGGCGCAGCAGCACGCCGCCGTGGTCGCCACCGGCCGCAGCGACTTCCCGAACCAGATCAACAACGTGCTGGCGTTCCCCGGCGTCTTCCGCGGCCTGCTCGACGCAGCCGCGCACAACATCGACGACAACATGCTGCTCGCGGCCGCCGATGCGATCGCCGACGTGGTGGACCAGAGCCGGCTCAACGCGTCGTTCATCGTGCCGAGCGTCTTCGACAACGCGGTGGCCCCGGCCGTCGCGGAGGCCGTGAAGGCGGCCGTCCGCGCGGAAGCCACGGCTGGCTGAGCTTCTCAGACCCCAGGAGGCCCCGTCATCGCCAACCGCGGTGACGGGGCCTTTTTGTCGGCCGGACACCGCTGGCATAGCCTCCTGGGGTGAGTGAACTCAGCCACGTCGACGAAACCGGCGCCGCGCGGATGGTCGACGTATCCGGCAAGACGGCGACTGCGCGCACGGCGCTCGCCGGCGGCACGGTGCACACCACCGCCGAAGTGGTGGATCTGTTGTCCGCCAACGGGTTGCCGAAGGGCGACGCATTGGCGACGGCCCGGATCGCCGGCATCATGGGCGCCAAGCGCGTGCCGGAACTCATCCCGTTGTGCCACCAGATCGCGTTGTCCGGCGTGAAAGTGGAGTTCGACCTGGACGGGAGCGCCGTCCACATCAGCGCGACGGCGAAGACCACCGACGTCACCGGCGTCGAGATGGAGGCCCTCACGGCGGTCGCGGTCGCGGGGCTCACGCTGCACGACATGATCAAGGCCGTGGATCCGGCGGCGACGCTCGACAACGTCCGCCTGATCCGCAAGGACGGCGGCAAGACCGGCACGTGGGAGCGGAAGTCATGAGCGAGGCACGAGTGATCGTGGCGTCCAACCGCGCCGCGAAGGGCGTCTACGAGGACAAAACCGGGCCGGTGCTCGTGGAGTGGCTCGCGGCGCACGGTTATGCGGTGCCCGACCCGGCGGTCGTCGAGGACGGCGAACCGGTGGGGATCGCCTTGCGCGCGGCGGTTTCCGAGGGCGTCGCGGTGGTCCTGACCACAGGCGGCACGGGCATTTCGCCGACGGACCGCACTCCGGACGTCACGCGCGAAGTGCTGGACTACGAGCTTCCGGGCGTCGCGGACGCGATTCGCTCCGCGGGCCTGCCGCACGTGCCGACGGCCGTGTTGTCGCGCGGCCTCGCGGGTGTCGCTGGCCGCACGCTCGTCGTCAACCTGCCCGGCTCGCGCGGCGGCGTGAAGGACGGGTTGGGCGTGCTGGAGGGAATCCTCGACCACGCCGTGGACCAGCTCGCCGGCGGCGACCACCCGCGGCCTGCTTCAGAAGAGCTGGCCAAGGCCGAACAAGCCGCGGAGTCCACGGAAAACTCGGCTTCCGTCGCCGACGCGCTCGCCGCGGACTCGCTCCCGGCGGATCCGCTCGAAGCCAAAACCCCGAGCACACCCGCGGTCCGCATCCTGCGCGCGGAGGTCAGCGACCAGCCGCTGTCCGTCGACGACCACGCCCGCCTCGTGGAGGACGACGCGGCCGGCGCCGTCGTCACCTTCGGCGGGGTCGTGCGCGACCACGACGGCGGCAAGGGCGTGCTCGACCTCGTCTACGAGGGCCACCCCACCGCGAGCGAGGTGCTCGCCCAGGTCGTCACCGAGCTCGCCACGGGCTGGACGGGCGTCCGCGCCGTGGCCGTGAGCCATCGAGTCGGCCCGCTCGCCATCGGCGACGTGGCGCTGGCGTGCGCTGTCGCCGCCGAACACCGCGGCCAGGCCTTCGCGGCCTGCGCGGAGCTCGTCGACGAGGTGAAGGCCCGGCTCCCGATCTGGAAGCACCAGCACTTCACCGACGGCTCCGACGAATGGGTCAACTCACCCTGATCCGCCGCGGCCGTGGCCGTTCGTCAGACCCCACGAAGGGCCCCACCGCCGGGGGAAATTCGCGGTGGGGCCCTTTCGTCGGATCACAGCCAACCGAACGCTGCGCCCTGAAGGACTTCACGACCTCACGAGGAGGTCAGGGGTCACTTGGTGGCGATCTTCTGACCGACCAGGATCAGGTCGGGGTTCGGGATGTAGGCCTTGTTCAGGTTCTGCAGCTTCGAGAAGCCACCCTGAACGTTGAGCTGCTTGGCGATCTTCGACAGGCTGTCGCCGGACACGACGGTGTAGTCACCGTTCGGGTTCGAGCTCGGCACGCCGGTGACCGGAGTGCTGGCGACCTTCTTGGGGGCGCTCGTGCTCTTCTTCGGGGTCGCCTTCTTGGTGGTCGACTTCGAGGTCGACTTGGTCGACTTCGTCGACTTGTGCGCGGCGGTCGAGCCGCCGGCACCCTTGCCGTAGCAGTTCGGCCACGCGCCGCCGCCCTGGCCCGCGAGAACGCGCTCGGCCACGGCGATCTGCTGCTCGCGGGAAGCGTTCGCCGCGCTGCCGGTGCCGCCGTAGGCCTTCCAGGTGCTCTGCGTGAACTGCAGGCCGCCGTAGTAGCCGTTGCCGGTGTTGGTGTTCCAGTTGCCGCTGCTCTCACACTGCGCGACAGCGTCCCAGTTGGTCGCCGACGCGGGGGTCGCGGCGATCGCGATGGGCGCGCCGACCGCGATACCCGCGACAGCGACGCGGGCGATGGTGCGGGTGGCGGCGGACATCTTGCGGTGCTTGCCTCGGTAAGACATGGGAATACTTCTCGGTTTTCCTGCGCCTACGAGCCCGAAGGCTGAGGGCCGGGTTGGGAGCCCGTCCGCCCGTTGCCGGGCGGCAGACGCGGACAGCGCACGACGCGCGGTCTTCGTCCCCTCGTCCCTGTCCGGAAATGCTTTCGCTCGGGGTATGGGTCCGGGGATCCGCTGGACAGGGCTAGGCACTACGGATTCCCGGTCTTGCTCGGTCGGTCGGGGCCAACCGAAAAGCGACGGTACGTAATGAGAGCCGTGATCGGAAATTATTCGGCATGTGACCTACGTCACAGTAACAGCACGCAACCTCTCGCGATCGGCATGTTTGCGCAGGTCAGAGGGCCGTTATCTGCCCGTTTTCTGCCAGGGATATTTCACGGATCGTGAGGCTTGGATCACGTCGATAAGGCGTCAACGGTCCATTCGCGCAGCCATTGAGTCGGGCACCTTAAACCACTCAGTGCGAAGTCCGCCAGTGCTCGCCGAGTGGTTCTGTTGGGGTCCGGGAATACGCCGTGAGCGAACTACTCCGGAGAGTAGGTATTGACGAAAATGGCCGCTCACGGCGCCTTGAGCGCCGCTCGGCGTGGTCCGGACCAAATGGCCGGACAGGAGGGTTCGAGAGCCCAGTGAGCCACTGAGCCGGGTCTGACGGGGTCTCGCGAGGGTCAGCCGCCGGCGAAGGGCGGGAGTACGTCGAGTTGCGCTCCGTCACTGAGGGCGCGATTCTGATTACGGACGGCAACCTCGTTCAACAGGAAGCTCGCCGCGTCGAGGATGCGCGGCAGCGGTCCCGGATGCAGCTCGCGCACCAGGCGGACGGCGTCCGCGACGGTCGAGCCCTCGGGAAGCTTCAGCTTCTCCTCTTCCACTCCCGCCGCCGCGCGGGCGGAGGCGAAGTAGCGGACCAGCACGGTCATCGGTTCCAGGGATGGGGGTGACATGTCATCCGCCGATCGCACTCATGGGCCGGATCGGCTGCGCGAACCCGGCTTCGTTGATCTCGTGGCCCGCGAGCTTGCCCCACATCGTGGCCCGCCACGCGTCCGCCACCTCCTCATCGCGCGCGCCCGCGCGCACGAGGGCGCGCAGGTCCGTCTCGTCGTTGGAGAAGAGGCAGGAGCGCACCGCGCCGTCGGCCGTGAGCCGGGTGCGCTCGCACGCGGCGCAGAACGGCCTGGTCACCGACGCGATCACACCCACGTCGCCGGGTCCGCCGTCGACCAGCCATCGCTCGGCCGGCGCGCCGCCGCGGGCGGCCGGGAACGGCGACAGCGAGAACTCCTCGCCCAGCATGCGCAGGATCTCCTCGGCCGTGATCATTTCGCCGCGGTTCCAGCCGTGCTGCGCGTCGAGCGGCATCTGCTCGATGAACCGCAGGTGGTAGCCCTCGTCGAGGCAGAACCGCAGCAGCGACACGGCCTCGTGCTCGTTGATCCCGCGCATCAGCACGGAGTTGACCTTCACCGGCGCCAGCCCCGCGTCGCGCGCGGCGGCGAGGCCCGCCAGCACGTGGGACAGGCGGTCGCGGCGGGTGATCTGCTCGAACAGGGCGCGGTCCACGGTGTCGAGCGACACGTTGATCCGGTCCAGGCCGGCCTCGGCGAGGCGCTTCGCCCGCTTCGCGAGCCCGATCCCGTTGGTGGTCATGGAAACCCGCGGCCGAGGCTCGAGCGCGGTGATGCGCGCCACGATGTCCTCCAGACCCGGGCGCAGCAACGGCTCGCCGCCGGTCAGGCGGATGTCGGTGACGCCCAGCGTCTCGACGGCGATGCGCATCAGCCGCACCAGCTCGTCGTCGCTGAGCACCTGCTCGCCGGGCATCCAGTCGAGGCCTTCGGCGGGCATGCAGTACGTGCAGCGCAGGTTGCAGCGGTCTGTGAGCGAAACCCGCAGATCCGTGGCCACGCGGCCGAACTGGTCGAGCAGGCCCGGATGATCGGGGCGGGGCGCCGAGGGCGCGCCGGACGAACCTCGTGTACCGGGGACGCGAGGAAACCCGAGATGTACTGCCGTCATTACTCACAGCTTAACTCGTGAACGCCGGAAAAGCCGACCCGTCCTTATCCTCGGACGCTCCCGGGAACGGACTTCCGGCGGCGTGTCGTGACCTGCGCGTGACGGTCCGCGCACGGGCCGCGGCAGACGGTGCGCGCGCCGGCTCCGTGAGGACTGGCCGGAATCGACCGCACCGCCTCCGGCCTCGCGGGATGCACCGCAGAACCCCTGGTGGTGACGTGGATTACGCAGCCGCCGCGACTGTCCACACCGGCTGTGACGCGGGTCATCCGCCCGCGTGGGCGACGGTGGCCGTGGTCGGTCGCGGACGGCTCCTGGGGCTCTCCGGGTGGGCCCGGTGAAAACTTCGAGCGTTATCAGAACGCAATAATCAAGGAGTTGCACAACGAAGTGCTCGACAATTCACGTTTCACATAGCTTTTCCTCAACTGCGGCGATAATCTTCCGGTCATGCCGCAATTTCGGTTGTCCGAGGCCGCTCGGCTCCTCGGCGTCAGTGACGACACCGTCCGGCGCTGGGTCCGCGGCGGTCAGTTGACCGCGACGGACGACGCCGCCGGCCGAAAGGTCGTCGACGGTGCCCAGCTGGCGGGGTTCGCCCGCGCGCAGGCCGCCGGTCCCGAGGACCCGTCGGCAGTCGGCCGCTCCGCCCGCAACCGCTTCGTGGGGCTCGTCACCGAGGTCATCGCCGACAAGGTGATGGCCCAGGTCGAGCTGCAGTGCGGGGCGCACCGAGTGGTGTCACTGATGAGTTCAGAAGCCGTCCGCGAGCTCGGGTTGCGCCCGGGTGTGCTCGCGGTGGCCGTTGTCAAGGCGACCACCGTCGTGGTGGAGACCCCGGAAGGAAACAGATGAAGAAGCTCGCCATCGCCGTAGCGGCGGTCGCGTTGTTGGCCGGTGCGTGCAGCGCGAACGACGAGGCCAGCACCAGTCCGGGCTCCGGCGGCCCGGCGGTGCCCTCGCCCGCCGGCTCGAGCGCGACGGGCACGCTCACGGTGTTCGCCGCCGCGTCGCTCACCGAGTCGTTCAACGAGCTCGGCAAGGAGTTCGAGGCGGCGCACCCGGGTGTCACCGTCAAGTTCGACTACGAGGGCTCGTCGGCGCTCGTGCAGAAACTGGACAACGGGGCCAAGGCCGACGTGTTCGCCTCCGCCGACCAGGCCAACATGGACAAGGCCGTGCAGGGCGGCGTGATCGACGGGCAGCCGACGGTGTTCGCCACCAACAAGCTGGCGATCGCCGTGGCCAAGGGCAACCCCAAGGGCATCAAGACCTTCGCGGACCTGAACAAGGGCGGCCTGACCGTGGTCGTCTGCGCGCAGCAGGTGCCGTGCGGCTCGGCGACCAAGAAGATCGAGGACAACACCCACGTCACGCTGAAGCCGGCCAGCGAGGAGACCGACGTCAAGCAGGTGCTGGCGAAGGTGCAGTCGGGTGACGCCGACGCGGGCCTGGTCTACGTCACCGACGCGACCTCGGCCGCGGACAAGGTCGACAAGGTGGACTTCCCGGAGTCTTCCGGCGCGATCAACAGCTACCCGATCGCCGTCGTGAAGGACGCTCCGCAGGCCGCTCTGGCCAAGGAGTTCGACGACTTCGTGCTCGGCGCGCAGGGCAAGGCCGAGCTGACCAAGATCGGGTTTGGCCCGGCTCAGTAAGGGGCGACGCGGTGTGGCGGCCGAGCAACGGCCGCCGCATTCGCGGGTTCCCCTTGTTCTCTGGATCCCCGCCGTGGTGGCGCTCGCGCTCGTGGTGCTGCCCGTCGTCGGGCTGCTCGTGCGCTCGGACGTCGCCCGGTTCCCGTCTCTCCTGATCTCGGCGTCTTCGCTGGCCGCGCTCAGGCTGTCGATGATCACGGCGCTGCTCTCGACGGTGGCGTGCGTGATCCTCGGTGTGCCGCTGGCCGTGGTGCTGGCTCGTTCGCGCGTGCGCGGCACGCGGCTGCTGCGCTCGATCGTGCTGCTGCCGCTGGTGCTCCCGCCCGTGGTCGGCGGCCTCGCGCTGCTGTACCTGCTGGGACGCAAGGGTTTCCTCGGCATCCTGATCGGCGCGTTGACCGGGCAGCAGATCCCGTTCACGACCGCGGCCGTGGTGATCGCGCAGACGTTCGTGGCCATGCCGTTCCTGGTCGTGAGCCTCGAAGGGGCGCTGCGCGGCTCCGGTGACCGTTACGAGCAGGTGGCTTCGACGCTCGGCGCGCGGCCGTGGACGGTGTTCCGCCGCGTGACGCTGCCGCTGCTGCTGCCCGCACTCGGCTCCGGTGTGGTGCTCAGCTTCGCCCGCGCGCTGGGCGAGTTCGGCGCGACCATCACGTTCGCCGGTAGCCTGGAAGGCGTCACGCGGACGCTGCCGCTGGAGGTCTACACGCAGGCCGAGGTGGACGTCGACAGTGCGGTGGCGCTCGCCTTGCTGCTGATCGTGGTGGCGATCGTGGTCATCGCGGTGGCGCGGCCGCGGTCGTTCGAAGGTGGTTTCCGGTGACGCTCTCGGCTCGGATCGCGCTCTCGCGCGGCACGTTCTCCCTCGACGTCGAGTTCACCGTGCCCGAGGGAACGGTGCTGGCGTTACTCGGCCCGAACGGCTCGGGAAAGTCCACTGTGCTCGGTGGCCTGGCCGGGCTCGTGCCCGTGACGTCGGCCGACATCACGTTGTCCGGCCGCGTGCTGGCGGGGGACGAGGTGAACCTGCCGCCGCACGCGCGGGGGATCGGGTTGCTGTCGCAGGACGCGTTGCTGTTCCCGCATCTGTCCGCTTTGGACAATGTCGCTTTCGCCCCGCGTTCGGCCGGTGCGGGCAGGGTGAAGTCCCGGGAAGTGGCCCAGATGTGGCTGGCGGAGGTGGACGCGGCGGCGTTCGCGCGCCGGCGGCCCGGCCAGCTCTCGGGCGGCCAACAGCAGCGGGTGGCGATCGCGCGGGCGCTGGCTTCGGCGCCGTCGTTGCTGCTGCTCGACGAGCCGTTCGCCGCTCTCGACGTGGACGCGGCGCCCGCGATCCGCGGCCTGCTGCGGCGGGTGCTGCGCGACGGGCCGACGACGGTGCTGGTCACGCACGATCCGCTCGATGCGCTCGCGCTGGCCGACCACGTGGCCGTGATGTCGGGCGGGCGGATCGTCGAACGCGGGGCCACTCGTGAGGTGCTGGCCGCGCCACGCACGGCGTTCACGGCCCGGATCGCGGGGCTCAACCTGGTTGCGGGCGTCGCGGAGGCCGAGGGGCTGCGCACGAAGTCGGGTGACCTGGTGTCGGGGCTGCTCTCGCCGGACGCCGTGCTGGGGGAGGCCGCGGTCGCGGTGTTCGAGCCCAGCGCGGTGGCCGTGTACCCGCACGACGGCGAGCACCACGGCAGCCCGCGCAACACCGCCGAGGCCACGGTCGCGGCCCTGGAACCGCACGGGCCCGTGATCCGGCTGCGCGTGACCGGCGGCGGCTGGGCCGAGGGCCTGACCGCGGACCTGACGCCGGCGGCGGTCGCCGACCTGGAGCTGGAGCCGGGCTCGTCCGTGACGCTGTCGGTGAAGGCCGCGACGGTGGCGGTGCATCCCGCGCAAGCCTGACTGCGTTGTGCCGCAACGGAAATCCGTTGCGGGGGCAGCCTGCCGGGGTGCCGTGGTACGGTTCGCCTGTTTCGATCAAGTACCGCAGAACAGAGGACGGCGAGGGTGACAGAAGGCGGCTGGACGTACCTGAGCGACATGGACGGCGTCCTGGTTCGTGAGGAGCACCTCGTGCCGCGCGCGGACGAGTTCCTCGGCGAGCTGCGGGACAACGGTATCGGCTTCCTGGTGCTCACGAACAACTCCATCTACACCCCGCGCGACCTGCGGGCGCGGCTGCTGCGCACCGGGCTCGACGTCCCGGAGGAGTCGATCTGGACCTCCGCGCTGGCCACGGCGCAGTTCCTCGACTCGCAACGTCCGGGCGGCACGGCGTTCGTGATCGGCGAGGCCGGGCTGACCACCGCGTTGCACGAGGTCGGTTACGTGCTGACCGAACGCGATCCGGACTACGTGGTGCTGGGCGAAACCCGCACGTACAGCTTCAGTTCCATCACCAACGCCATCCGCCTGATCGACCGCGGCGCGAAGTTCATCGCCACCAACCCGGACGCGACCGGCCCGACGATGGAGGGCTCGCTGCCGGCCACCGGGTCCGTCGCGGCGCTGATCGAGAAGGCCACCGGGCGTTCGCCGTACTTTGTAGGCAAGCCGAACCCGCTGATGATGCGCTCGGCGTTGCGGCGGCTCGGTGCGCACTCGGAGTCGACGCTGATGATCGGCGACCGCATGGACACCGACATCCACGCGGGCATCGAAGCGGGGCTGCAGACGGTCCTCGTGCTCACCGGGATTTCCACTCCGGAGTCGGCCGAACGCTATCCGTACCGGCCGACGAAGGTGATCGACTCGGTCGCGGACCTGATCGGGCGAACCCTGGACCCGTTCGGCGAAGGCTGACCGGCGTGTGCGCCGGAGCAGGGCCTATCGTCGAACGATGAGCGTGTATGTGGTGGGCGACGTCCACGGGCACCGCGACGCCCTGGCCGACGCACTGCGCGCCGAGGGGCTCGTCGACAGCGACGGCAAGTGGAGCGGCGCCGAAGACCAGCTGTGGTTCCTCGGCGACTTCGTGGACCGCGGTCCCGACGGCGTCGGCGTGATCGACTTCGTGCGTTCGCTGCAGGAACAGGCGCCGGAGGCGGGCGGCTCCGTGCAGATGCTGCTGGGGAACCACGAGATCCTGCTGCTGGGGATGTACCACTTCGGCGACCGCCAAGTGCCGTCGGACTTCGGGCCGCGCAGCTTCGCGCGCAGCTGGGAGATCAACGGCGGCCTGCTGTCCGATCAGGACCGCCTGACGCCGGAACACATCGAGTGGCTTTCGGCGCGTCCGTTGGTGGCGCTGGTCGACGACCACCTGCTGATGCACTCGGACACGCTGGAGTACCTCGACTGGGGCTCGGACATCACGTCGATCAACGCGTCGGTGGGGGAAATCCTGACCGGCAGCGACATCGAGGCGTGGTGGGACGTCTGGCGCCGGATGACCACGCGCTACGCCTTCCGTGGCCCGGCCGGTGAGGAGAACGCGGACGCGTTGATGGAAGCCCTGGGCGGTTCGCGGATCGTCCACGGCCACAGCGTGATCGCCGACCAGCTGGGCATCCACCCGGCGCAGATCGAGGGGCCTTACCTGTACGCCGGCGGCAAGGCCCTGGGCATCGACGGCGGTTTGTTCGTGGGCGGCCCGTGCCTCGTGGTGCCCTTGCCGTTCACACCTGAGTCGTAGGGACGTCGACGATCTCCTTGCCCAGCGGCATGAGCGACACGGGGATCAGCTTGAAGTTCGCGATCCCCAACGGGATCCCGATGATCGTGATGCACAACGCGATGCCGGTGACCACGTGGCCGATCGCCAGCCATAGGCCGGCGAAGATGAACCAGATGATGTTGCCCAGCACCGACCCGACACCCGCGTCGCGCCGGTCGACCACCGTCCGGCCGAACGGCCACAACGCGTAGTTCGCGATCCGGAACGACGCCAGCCCGAACGGGATGGTGATGATCAGGATGCAGCACACGATGCCCGCGACGACGTAGCCCACGGCCATCCAGAATCCGCAGAGCACGAGCCAGATGATGTTCAGCAGCAGGCGCATCAGACGTGCAGCTCCCCACTCACCACGGTGACCGCCCGCCCACTGATGCGGACGCGGTCGCTGTCGAGTTCGGTTTTCACGATCCCGCCTCTTCGGGAGATCTGGTGGCCGGTCAGGTCTTTTCTGCCCAGCTTCCTGGCCCAGTAGGGCGCCAGGGCGCAGTGGGCGGACCCGGTGACGGGGTCTTCGTCGACGCCGACGCCGGGGCCGAAGAACCGGCTGACGAAGTCGGCGTTGTCGCCGCTTTCGCCGCTCGCGGTGATGATCATGCGCCCGGTCCAGGTGTTCTTGAGTTCTTGCATCGCCGGTTGTGCCTGGGCGACCTGCTCGGGCCTCTCGAGCTCGACGAACAGGTTCTCCCTGCTGCGGCCGACGTAGAGGGGCTTCACGCCCTCGTCGGCGAGGATGTGGCTGACGTCCTCTTGGGTCTCCCGCGGCTCGTCGACGGGGAAGTCCATCTCGATCCAGCCGTCTTCGTGCTTGGTGCACCGGAGGATGCCGCTGCGGGTCTCGTAGGTCTGGGTTCCGCCGAGGACCTGGGTCGCCGCGATCGTCGCGTGCCCACACAGGTCGACCTCGGTGGCCGGCGTGAACCACCGCAGGCTCGTGGTGCCCTGGCCTTTTCCCTGCTCGACGAACGCGGTTTCGGAGTGCTTCATCTCCGCCGCCACCCGCTGCATCCACGCGTCTTCCGGGGGCTCCTCCAGCACCACCACCCCGGCCGGATTCCCGGCGAACGCCTCCCCGGTGAACGCATCGACCACGTAGAACCGCATGGGGTTGACGGTACCGGGGCGGGGTGGGTGGGGGTGTCAGGGATTAACCCTGGATTTTGTGGGGTGTCGCTTTGTCGACTTGGGCGGTTCGGGCTGGAGCTGAGGTGCCTGGCTTGCTCGCTCGCCGCCCAGGCGCGCACGCCCGCGTGCGCGATGACCTGTGTGGCACCACTCGACGTCGCGGCCTCGCGTTATGCAGCGCACAGGTCGCTGCTTTGCGCCGCGGCGGCGCATGAGCTTGGCTTTGTAGGTTCGCCTTGCGGACGCCGCGGGTTCGCCGCCGCAGGGGTCATTTGTGAGGTGTCAGGCGTTGCCGCGCACCTTTCGCGCTTGATCCACACCGTCCGTTAAGCCCGCCGCGCCGCCGCAGGTCGGCGCGACTGTCGTGGGCGCCTGTGTGAGGTTCGAGTGTCGGCCCCGTCGGCTTCGGCTCTCGGTTCCGCTGTGTTCACGAGCCTGCCGCGCCTGCTCGACCGCGGCAGAAACACCACGCGGCGCCACCCGCAGGCGGCGCCGCGTGGTGTCAGCCTCTACTCACCCGCCGATGACCGGCGGTGTGATCTTCTCCCCGTCGGGCCCGCGTTCGGGCCGAACCTCGAACACCTCGTCGGGGTCTTCCTGGTTGGGGAGCTTGTTCTTGTGCTCCTTGTCGTCTTCCTTCTTCTTGCCGGCCCCAGCCGCGCCGGCCGCTCCGCCCGCACCGGCCTTTCCAGCTTTGCCCGCGTTGGCCGCCGCGGTGGCTCCGCGCTCGAGCCGCTCGCCGGCGCCCTTGCCGGACCCGGGGCCTTCGCCTTCGCCGGGCTTCGCTGTGGTTCCGCCGCCTGATACGCGGCTGCCGGCGAATCCGCCGCCGGACCGACCGCCGCCTGCCCCGGGCCGCCCGCCGCGCAGTGTCTCCTCACCCGCGCCACCGGCACCACCCGGCCCGCCCCCGCCGAACGCCAACGCGTCCGGCGAGAGCCGCCCGAAGCCGCCGCCACCCGTGGGCGGCGGGACCCCTCCACCACCTGTGCCACCGGGCCCACCGAAGGTCCCGGCACCAGTGCTGGACCCCGCGCCGGGCGGGGTGAACGCGTTGCCGTTGAAGCCGGCCGCCCCACCACCGGGGCCACCACCGCCGGGCGCACCTCCACCAGTCGTGCCGAAACTGCCGGCCCCGCTGTTCAACGCGCTGGAGTGACCGAGCCCGGCGCCGGGCTGGGCGCTGCTGGCGTGCGTGCTGTCGTCCCCACCCCCGATGGGCGGCGGAGCCGAGAACTGTGGCTGAGTCGTGGACGTCTCGTGGTACGTGTTGTCCAGCCCCTGCATCACCTGCACCGCCTGCTGATGCGCGGCGTCCGCCTGCCGCTGCTTGGCGGCGATGTCACTCATCGTCTGCGCGGCGGCCGCAGGATCCGCGACGCTCAACTGCTGCGTGGCCTTGTCCATCTCGGCCTGCTGGTTGAACTTCACGGGCTCCGGCATGTTCGTCTGCGCATGCCCAGCCGCGGCGGCCTGCTGCGAGTAGCGATTGGAGCTCAGCTGCGCGGCGTTCGCGGTGTTCGCCGCGTAGGTCGCGGTGTTCTGGAAGAAGTTGTGGGCCTGCGACGCGCCCGAGCCCTGCCACTCGATCTGGCTGGAGTTGGCCGCGTCGTTGATTGAGTTGGACACGGCGGCCAGCCAGTTGCCGAGGTCGTTGGCGACTCGCCCGCGGGCGTCGAGGTCGCCGGGGTCCATGTTCGTGTGGACCATGTCGTAAAGCTGCTGGTGATCGTGTGCCGCGTAGTTCGCATTGGGAGCGGGGGCGTCGCCGCGGGTCGCTTGGCCTTGCAGCAGCTGATCACCCTGGGTGACCGAGTAGTTCGACGCCGCCTGACCGGTGCGCTGGTCGACCGAGTCGCGAATGTTCTGCTGGTCCTCGGCGCCGAAACGACCAGGCGCAGCTTTTTTCGAGAGGTCTGCGTGAGTCTGGCTGTAGTAGTCGGCTTCGTATTCGCGGGGTTGGGCGCGTTCGCTCATGAGTCCGCCTTGCCGATGCCGGAGAAGGTCTGGGCGTGCTCGCTGTCGGCCGCACGGTAGTTGGCCTTCGCGATCTTCAGCGCGTCCTGGACCTGGAGGATGCTCTTCCTGAGCAGTTCGAGGTTGGGGATCAACGACTGCTCGTCACCATTCGCGATCTTGATGTTGAAGTCGGCGACTTGATTCGCGTAGTCGCTAGAACCCATCTTCGCGCGTGTTGCGAGCGTGCCGAACTTCACCGCCATGCCGCCGTAGCCATCGATGAATTCGTTGCACACGCGGTTGTATGCGTCGAACCCTGCCTCGTTGATCGCGAAGCCGCCCTGCTCGGCCAGCGCCTTGAACTTGGTCGCGTTGTCGTTGAGGCGTTTGACCCCCTCCGTGTCGAGAGGGTTGACGACGAGGTCCGGTATAGCTTCCTGTGTCGGGTCGCCGCTCGCTGGGACGGGCGACCCTTCGAAATTGGACGCGCTTGTCATCGCTAAGTCACCCTCCCGGACACGCTACGTGCTCCCCCGCCCACTCTAGATGGAGGGTCGCGGGCTGTCAGCGAGTTCCGGACAACCGCCTGGTCACGTGTTCTTTGGGAGCAGGAGCTCCACTGCTTCTGCGACCTTCCGAGTTTGAATGCACGCTTGGTCTGTGTCGGTTGACGTGAGCGCCCCGAACACGATTGCCCGAGATTTTGGCTTGACTTCGATGCTGACGGCACAGGTGCCGGCTTGGTGATTGGTCTCGAGCTGGAGGACCGCTAGCCGGTCGCGCACGTGGCCGGTCTGGGTCGAGGCAGGATTGGCAAAGTTGGTGTCGTAGCTCTGGCCGTCTTGCAAGTCCAGGCCGAAGGTGCCGGCGCCGGGTTTCGTGGTGTCGCAAGCGTGCTCCAGATCGGCGCTCGACGGAGCGGAAGCTGGGAATCCTTGCGCGGCGAGTGCCTGGTCCAACGTCTTGCAAGGGCTCATACCCGCAAGCGGCGTGTTCGACGGCGACCCCGTCGCGCTGCTCGTCCGCGGGCTGCCTGAAGTCGCAGGTGACGGGTTGCCTCCGACCGAGCCGTCGCACGCGGTGAGCGCGAACGTGAGGGTGGCGAGACAGGCGAGTGTTAAAAGGCCACGAGACGGTCCAGTCACTTGGTGAACACTACGGGTAGACGTGTAGTGCCCGCGAGAAGATGCCTGAATTGGCCCGCCCGAACATCAACATCAAGTCGACAAGGCGACTCAGCGAATGCCTTCCTCAATCGTCTCGAACAGCCACCTACGCAGGTGAGACCCATCGGAGGGCACGAATCGCAGTCGGAAGCCGCCGTCACGGAGAGGTTCCGAGAAGGTGACGTACCGGCCCCCATCCGTGTCCACGAAGGTGGCCGTCGACACCGGGCGCAGGACGCCGTGGCGGGGGCGCAGGGACAGTTCCACTGTGCCGTGGCGGTGGATTGGCCACTGAGAGTAAGCGCCCAACGCGTCCCGATCGCGGCGAGAAGGAGCCGAGGTGAAATCTCGGTCCGAAAAGTCCGAATCATCCGACGAGGCAGATGAATGCCGAGCTGGCGCCTGCGTAAGCGAAACAGGAGCCACCGGCAGCGGCGGATAAGCCGGGAACATGCTCAACACCGTCTCCACCAGCCGATCCGGCCGGGTCTGCAAGAACCGGATCCCGTCGGCCTCAGAGGACGAAAACACCCCCAGCCCCTCACCGACACAAGCCCGGTACAACACCGTCCCCGAAGGAAGCTCCGCGGCACGCACGATGATCAGCACCTCAGGCCGCGTCCAAGCCTGCAAGGTGGCCAGAACGTCATGGTCCAGCTTGTCGGAGACAGCCAACCCCCGAGAACGCAGCGCGTCCCAAGCCTCATCCGACAGGCGCGCGTGGTCGGAAAGAGTCAGGCCCGGGCTGCGGATCTCGAAGGGATGCCACGAAGCCGGCAGGCCGCTCCGGCGGACGGCGACGTCGACTTCGGTCCAGCTCAGGGAGAACTCCTCCGGCACGGCCCAACCCCAACCCCTCGTGAAACGAACCCGCACCGAGCGTAGCGGAAGGTGGGTTTCCGGCCGGGTGGTCGTCGAACCGTGGGGTTCCTAGACTCGCGGGTGTCGACGAAGACCCCACCGGGAGGCAACCATGCCCGACGCGCCCGCCCTGCCCAGTTACGCCTCCGGGACGTCCGACGTCCCCCTGCTGGGTGACACCATCGGGGACAACCTCGACCGCACCGTGGCCGCGTTCCCCGAGCGCGACGCGATGGTGGACCGCGCGGCCGGCACGAAGTGGTCGTATGCCGACCTCAGGAAAGACGTCGACCAGCTCGCGCACGGGCTCGTCGCCACCGGGATCGGCAAGGGGGACCGCGTCGGGATCTGGTCGCCGAATCGCGCGGAGTGGACGCTCCTCCAGTACGCGACGGCCAAGATCGGCGCGATCCTCGTCAACATCAACCCCGCGTATCGGTCGCACGAGCTCGAATACGTGCTCAACCAGTCCGGCGTGCGGATGCTGGTCGCGGCGGACAAGTTCAAGACGTCGGACTACGCGGCGATGGTGGAGCAGGTCCGGCCGAACTGCGCGGGGCTCGAGTTCGTGGTGCTGTTGGGCACCGACGCCTGGACGGACCTCATGGCCAAGGGCGAGGGTGGCGACCCGGCCAAGCTGAGCGCACTCCAGCAGAACCTGAGCGCCGACGACCCCATCAACATCCAGTACACCTCCGGCACCACGGGCTTCCCCAAGGGCGCCACGCTGTCCCACCACAACATCCTCAACAACGGCTACTTCGTCGGCGAGCTCTGCAACTACACCGAAGAAGACCGCGTGTGCATCCCCGTGCCGTTCTACCACTGCTTCGGCATGGTGATGGGCAACCTTGCGTGCACCAGCCACGGCGCGTGCATGGTGATCCCGGCGCCGGCGTTCGACCCGCGCGCGACGTTGGAGGCCGTGGAGGCGGAGCGGTGCACGTCGCTGTACGGAGTACCGACGATGTTCATCGCGGAGCTGAACCACCCGGACTTCGGCGAGTTCGACCTGTCGTCGCTGCGCACCGGGATCATGGCGGGCTCGCCTTGCCCGGTCGAGGTGATGAAGCAGGTGATCGACCGGATGGGCATGACGGAAGTGTCGATCTGCTACGGCATGACGGAAACCTCGCCGGTCTCCACGCAGACGCGCGCGGACGATTCAGTGGAGCGCCGCGTGTCCACGGTCGGCCGCGTCGGGCCGCACCTCGAGTCCAAAGTGGTGGATCCCGAGACGGGCCTCACCGTGCCGCGCGGCGTGCCCGGCGAGCTCTGCACGCGCGGTTACTCCGTGATGCTCGGTTACTGGGAACAGCCCGACAAGACGGCCGAGGCGATCGACGCCGCGCGCTGGATGCACACCGGCGACCTCGCCGTGATGGACGAGGCCGGCTACCTCAACATCACCGGCCGCATCAAGGACATGGTAATCCGCGGCGGCGAGAACGTGTACCCGCGCGAGATCGAGGAGTTCCTCTACACGCACCCGGACGTGCTCGACGCACAGGTCATCGGCGTGCCCGACGTCAAGTACGGCGAAGAGCTCATGGCCTGGATCCAGATGCGCGAGGGCGCGCGGCCGCTCACCGCCGAGGCCGTGCGCGAGTTCTCGCAGGGCAAGCTGGCGCACTACAAGATCCCGCGCTACGTCCACATCGTCGACGGGTTCCCGATGACCGTGACGGGCAAGGTGCGCAAGGTCGAGATGCGCGAGCAGTCCGTGACGCTGCTGGGCCTCGAAGACGCTGCTTCGGCGAAACACGCATAGGGCAGGCAACCGGACAACAGAGTCGCGCGCGTTCCCCCTCCCTCGGAGACCGACGGAGGGGGAACAACGTGAGGGTCAGTCGAAGAGCGTTCGTCGCGGGGGTGGCGGCGGCGATCTCCGTGCTCGCACCAGCGGACACTGCCATGACCGATCGAGCCCGCGCGGCGGCCCGGGCACACTTCCGCGGCGGAACTGCTGATCAACTCCCGCGGCCTTACCGCGGAGATGTCCGACGGCGTCATCTGGCACGGCGTGATCTGGAGGTGACGCGGCGGGCCGTCCCCGAAGGGGTCGGGGGCGGCCTGTCCGTCAGGAAGCCGCTGCGGCCGCCTCGGCCAGCGCCTTCTCGTCTTCCTCCCCGAAGGTCTCCTCCAGTTGCTCCGGCGAGTAGTCCAGGTCGATCTGCTCCACCGGCGTCCCGCGGGCCGACTCGATGGCGCCCAACCGCCGTTGCGCGCGGTCGGCCGCGTACTGGAGCAGCTCCTGTGGGTCGTTGTCGAAGGGGACTTCCTCGAACTGGTCCTGCACCCACTGGATCATGTTGAGCGCGTGGGGCAGCAGTTCGCCCATGCGCTGCTGCACGGCGTCCCACATCGAGTCGTCGGCGGCGACGTGGCGGCGGCAGGTGAAGGTGCCCCACGCCATGTGGCGGCGTTCGTCGTCGCCGATGTGGCGGACGAGGTCCTGCATGCCGGGCAGGATCTGGTTCTGGGTGCAGATGAGCTGCCACGAGTAGTAGCCCGTCAGCGCGAGGCTGCCCTCGATCACGTGGTTGTACGTGACGCTCGCGCGGATCTGGTTGAGGGGACTGGGATCGTCCTCCAGGGCGCGCAGCGACCGCGGCAGCTCTTCGTAGAAAAGCTTGCGGTAGTGGGGGTTTTCGGCGACGTACGGGTGCAGATCGTCGTCGAGGCCGACGGCGTCCATCCAGCGGCGGAAGACCTCGACGTGCTTGGCCTCCTCGAAGCAGAACTGCGTCAGGTACATCTCGTCGCCGAAGCGGCCGGTCGAGGACATCGCGCGCATGAAGGGCTGGATGTCCTCCGTCACGGCCTCCTCGCCGGCGATGAACTGCGCCACGAGGTACGTCGTCGAGCGGCGCTGCTCCGGCGTCAGGCTTTCCCAGCCCTCGCGTTCGCGGCTGAAGTCGAGGTCGGCGGGGTTCCAGAACTTCTTGTTGCCCTTCACGAACAGGCGCAGCGGGAACGAGTCCCAGTTGAGCCCACCCTTGCGCAGCGACGAAAACCCGCTGCGCAGCTCGGGAAGCGTGTCCGTCATGTCCGGCCCTTTCGTGTCACTCCGTTGTGGACGAATCTGTGGACGATTTCGTGGACGAGCGTGTCGGCGAATCCGCCAGGAAGCTCTCGATCGCCGGCGCCAGAACCGCCACCACGGCGTCGGCCGCTTCGGTCGCGGAGTGCGTCGGCAGCACCAGGTGGCTCAGGGACAGCCGCACCACCGTCTCCGCCAGCAGTGCGGCGGACTTCTGCGACAGGCGGGGCTCCAGCGAGCGGTACTGCTCGGTCGCTAGGTCGGCGGCGGCCGTGAGGATGGGCTCGCCCTTGGTGGTGAGCAGGGGGAGCAGGTCCTCGCCCGCCTCCGTGCCGAGCGCGGCGGCGACAAGCCGGTTCTCGCGGGCGTGCTCGATCGTGTAGACGACGGCGCCGTGGATGCCGGGGATCAGCCCGTCGGCGTTCTCGAAGCGGCGGCGGATTCCGTCGAGGAACTCCGCCGCCGTGCGCAGCGCCACGGCCTGTGTGAGCGCCGCCTTGCTGCCGAACTCGTTGTAGACGGTCTGCCTGCTCACGCCGGCGCGCGCCGCGACGTCGGCCATGCGAAGCGCCTGGTAGCCGCGGTCGGGGAGCAGGTCCGCGGCCGCGTCGAGCAGTGCTTCGCGCAGCGATGCCTTGGTGCGCTCGGTGAAGCTCGTCACACCGCCAGCTTGACACAGATCGAGGTCGTGTCAAGAAGGTTTACTGGCCACGATCGGATGTACAGGGCGGTTCTGTCGGTGGTCCCCGCTACCGTGGCGGACGTGGGCATCACCGTGGGCTTCGACCTGGACATGACACTGATCGACCCGCGGCCGGGCATGGTCGCGGCGATGAACGCGCTGGGCGTGGAGTCGGGCCTGTCGCTCGACGGCGAGCACTTCGCCGCCAACCTCGGCCCGCCGCTCGACGACATCCTGCGCGGCTTCGAGGCGCCCGAGGAGCGGATCCCGGGTCTCGTGGACCGGTTCCGCGCGCTGTACCCCGGCCTCGTCGTGCCGAGCACCGTCGCGCTGCCAGGAGCGGCGGAAGCGCTGAAGGCCGTGCGCGCGGCGGGCGGGCGCACGCTCGTGGTCACCGGCAAGTACGGGCCCAACGCGCGCCTGCACGTCGAGGCGCTCGGGCTGGAGGTCGACGAGCTCGTGGGCGAGCTGTGGTCCACGCAGAAAGCCGTGGCGCTCAAAGAGCACGATGCGCGGGCGTATGTCGGAGATCACCTCGGCGACGTCCGGGGTGCCCGCGCGGCCGGCGCGCTCGCAGTCGGCGTCACCACCGGGCCGTGCACGAGGGAAGAACTGCTCGCCGAGGGAGCCGACGTGGTGTTCGGCTCGCTGGCGCAGTTCCCGGAGTGGTTCGCCGGCGCGTTCTGAGGCTCAGCCGTGCTTGCCGGCGCGCGCCTCGCGGACCAGCGCGATCAGGCCGAGCAGCAGGCCCAGTGGCGTCACCACGCCGGCGACCGCGCTGAGCCACACCGGCAGGTTCTCCAGACCGGCGGCGAACATCACGAACACGGCCAGCACGGCGAGCAGCCCGATGGCGAACAGGCCGATCCCGATCCGCATGAGGATCGGTTTGCCCGCGGTCTGCTTTGCTGCGTTGTCCATGGCGCTGAGGGTAACGGCCGTATCCGCTTCTCCCCAGGGCATGTGGCGAGATACGCTAAGCGGACGCGCGCCCTGGGTACGCCCGGGGCGCGTTCGTCGTGAGCAGCACAGCAGAAGGACTGGTGAGGGAAGTGCCGACCGGCAAGGTCAAGTGGTACGACGCGGAGAAGGGGTTCGGGTTCGTCACGCAGGACGGCGGAGCCGACGTCTACATCCGCAAGGCCGCGCTGCCGCAGGGCGTCGAGGGGCTCAAGGCCGGGCAGCGGCTGGAGTTCGGCGTCGCCGACGGCCGTCGCGGGCCGCAGGCGCTCTCCGTCCGGCTGCTGGACCCGCCGCCGTCGGTCGCCGAAGCGCGCCGGCGTCCCGCCGAGGAGCTGCACGGCCTGATCGAGGACATGATCAAGCTCCTCGAGCTGAAGGTCCAGCCCGACCTGCGTCGCAACCGCTACCCGGATCGCAAGAACACCAAGCAGATCGCGGAGATCTTGCGCGCGGTCGCCCGGGACCTGGATCCCTAAACCCGCGTCGGACGCTGGGGTGAAGGGCATCTCGACGGGTGCCCTTCACCCGTCGTGCCGTCAGGCGGGCTGAACCTGCAGCGACCACAGGGCCGAGGTGATCGGCTCCGCATCGTTGGGGTCACCCGTGCGGCTGACCACGGTGGCCTGCGCGATCTCCACCACCACGATCTGGTCGTCCTTGGTGGGCGGCGTCGCGGTGTAGGCGTAGCGGTCGCCGCTGGTGATGATGTCTTCCTTCAACGGCTGGGGCTGGCCCTTGCCGTTGACGAACTGCACCGTCACCTTCCACGGACCTTCCGCGACCTCCTTCGGCACGGAGATCTGCACGGACTTGCCCGGGCGCAGCTTCAGCGTGCCCGCGGCGCCGGGGTTGGCGGCGCAGATGCCGGTCTTGACGTCGCAGTTGCCGATGGGCCCGACGTTGATCGTGTGCCCATCGCCGTAGAACGTCACCTCGGCCGGCCCGGGCGCCGAGCAGCCGGCCACGGCGAGACCACCGGCCGCGAGCACGGCCACCAATCGGGAACGTCGCATGGTCCGAAGATTACCGGCGCTCTCGCGGCAGACCCTGCGCGGGGAAGCTGCCGGTCGGTTCGGGCCGCAGTGGCCGGTTTCCGCCCAGCCCCGGCAGGAGCGAACCGCCGCGCTGCACGAGATAGGTCTGCGTGAGGCCGACGGCGAGCAGCACCGTGACCACGAGGAAGCCGATCCAGTACGTCGGCGGCAGCAGCAGGCCCACGGCACCGCCGATGCACCAGGCCAGCTGCAGCACCGTTTCCGAGCGCCCGAACGCCGACGCGCGCGACTGCTCCGGCAGGTCTTCCTGGATCACGGCGTCGAGGCTGATCTTCGCGAGCGCGCTCGCCGTGGCGCCGACGAGGCTGACGACCGCGGCCGTCGCGAGTCCGGGCAGGAGGGTGGCGATGAGCGTCACACCTGTGCACGCGGTTACGCACCACACGATCACCTGGTCCGGCGCGCCGAACTGCAGGCGCGAGCCCAGCGCGTTGCCGACGAAGCCACCCGCTCCGGCCGCGGCGCCGATGATGCCCAGCAGGAGCAGCTGCATGAACGGGCTGTGGCCCGTGCCCTCCGTCTGCGCCTTCACCGCGAACGCGGCGAACATCATGAGGAACCCGGTGAGCACGCGCACGGATCCGTTGCCCCACAAGGCGACCACGATGTGGCGGCCCATCGGCTGGCGTTGTTTCTTCTGCTTCGGCTCGGGCCGCGCCGACAGCGACGTGGGCACCTCGCCCTCGGTCACCTCGACCCACGACGGGATTCGCATCGACTGCACGGCCGCGGCCACGCAGATCAACGCGGTGAACCACAGCGCGCCCGCGGAACCGCTGATCGCGTTGACGCCGCTGGCCAGCCCGCCGAACACGCCTGCGGCGACGAGGCCGAAGATCGTGAGCCGCGCGTTGGTCTTCGACAGCGTGATCTCCGGCGGCACCACGCGGGGCGTGATGGCGGCCTTGAGCACGGTGAACGACTTCGACAGCACCATCATCCCGAGCGCGGCGGGGTAGAGCAGCCAGTCGTCGAAGTGCAGCGCCATCACCACGGCCATGAGGCCCTGGCCGATCGACGCCACGCACATCGCGAGCCGGCGGCCGCGCTGGATCTTGTCCAGCGCCGGGCCGATCACGGGCGCGACGAGCGCGAACGGCGCGATGGTGATCAGTAGGTACAGCGCCACTTTGCCCTTGCTCTCGCCGCTGGTGGCGGCGAAGAAGAGCGTGTTGGCGAGCGCGATGGCCATTGCGGCGTCGCTGGCGTAGTTGAGCATCACCGCGTACATCAGCGACGTGAGGCCCGACTTGTCCGCGCCGTCGGCCTTGGTGGCGCGCTGGAACATGCCGATGGCCTGTCCGCTCAGCTGCCGGCTGCGCAACGCGGCGACGCGCGTGACGGTGATCTTCTTCGGCAGCTTCGGGATCGAGCCGGCACCGGGGACCGCGGTGGTGCGGAGTTCTTCGTCACGTTCGGGGTCGACGCGCGGCTCGCCGGCGTAGCCGCCGGTGTCGTAGTGCTCGTATTCGCCGCTGCCGGGCCGGGGATTGTCCTGGCGTGGCCGGACGGGTTCGGTGCGGTGGTCTTGCGGCGGGTACGGCCGCGCCCCCCTGGATGGCGGCGGCCGGTGGCCGAGGGGGACGGCGCCGGTGGGGGCCTCGTCGGCCGTCGGGGTGCGGGGCTCGTCGTAGAACGGGCTTCGGGCGCGCGGCTCCCGGCCTTCGGCGGGGATGCGCTCAGGACGGGGACGGGGCTCGTACCGCTCTTCGTATCGCTCAGGACGGGCGCGGGGCTCGTACCGCTCTTCGTATCGCTCAGGACGGGCGCGCGGCGGGTCGGCCGGGACGCGCCGGGTCGGGGGCTCTGCCGGGACGCCCCGGGTCGGTGGTTCGACCGGGTGCGCGGCGGGGTCGACGTGGGTGGGCTGCGGCGAGTCGCGCCAGGAGCGGGCCTGGGCGGCGCTGGGCTCCGGCGTCCACTTGCGCTTGGACTTCCGGCCGCGACCCTTGCCCGACCGCCCGGAGAAGGTGCCGTCGGGTTCGGAGTGCGAACCGAAGAGTGCCACGCGTCAATCCTGCCTCATCCGGGTGCCGTTCCGCCCGATCACGTGCCGTTCTGTGTCCCGGCGGCGCCGGCGGGTACGAACTTCACCCGGTACATCGCGGGCCAGAGCTTGCCCGTGACGAGGAATTCGTCGGTGCCGGGGACGGCCGCGATGCCGTTGAGCACGTCTTCTCCGGGGTTGACCGGGGTGCGAAGTCCGCCGGCGTCGATGCGTCCGGTGATGTGTCCGGTTTTGGAATCGATGCGCAGGATGGTGCCGGTTTTCCACACGTTCGCGTACACGGTGTCACCGACGCACTCGAGTTCGTTGAGCTGGTCCACTCCGACGTCGACGCTCCCGGTGACCGCAAACGTCTGCGGGTCACGGAACGTGAGCTGCGAGGTGCCGTTGCTCATGACCAGACGCCCGCTGGGCTGGTGGCACAGGCCCCAGCCCTCGCCGTTGAAGGGCACGCGGCGCAGCTCCGCCAAGGTTTTCGAATCGCGTTCGATGGCGAAGCCGTCCTGCCAGGTCAGCTGCCACAGCTTGGGCCCGAGGATCGTGATGCCCTCCGCGAACAGCGGCGACGGCAGCGCCACGCGCGTGGTGGACGTCTGACCGGCGGGGCCGGCGGTGAGCGCGGACTCGCCGGAGAGGCCGCGGCTCTCGTACAGCGTCGTGCCGGCGAACTCGAGGCCCTCGGTGAAGGCCGACGTGTCGTGCGGCAGCGTCTGCAGCACCTGCACAGTGAGGTCTTCGGGCGGGGGTTGTGTCGCCTGCGTGCCGGCGCAACCGCCGAGCAGGGCCACCGCCAGCAGCGGCCAGATCAACCGGGTTCGCGTGGGGGGAGTGCGCACGGGAACAGCCTGGCACGGGCGGCGCGGATGCGTGCGGCACAATTGGGGTCATGACGTTGCTGTTGACCCTGGACGACGGCTCTATCCAGCGGAAGCTCGCGGACGCGGAAGACTTTGCGCGCGAAGCTGTGCTGGCGGACGCCCCGGCCGAGCAGGTCGGCGAGCACGTCGGCGTGACCTCCGAGGACGCCGTCTCGGCGACCCACCTGTTCGAGGCGTCGGTGCCCGGCTACCGCGGCTGGCGCTGGGCCGTGACGGTCGCCGTCGCCGGCCTGGACGAGCCGGTGACCGTGAGCGAGCTCGCCCTCCTGCCCGGCCCGGACTCCCTGGTCGCACCCACGTGGGTCCCCTGGGAGCAACGCGTGCGCGCCGGCGACCTCGGCGTGGGCGACATCTTCCCCACCGACAAGGACGACCCGCGCCTCGCGCCCGCGTACCTGCTGTCCGACGACCCGGCCGTCGAAGAGGTCGCCCACGACGTCGGCTTGGGCCGCGTCCACGTCCTGTCCCGCTACGGCCGCCAGGACGCCGCCACCCGCTGGCACGGCGGCGAGTTCGGCCCGCGCTCCGACATGGCCCGGAGTGCTCCGGCGACTTGTGGGTCCTGTGGGTTTTTCGTGCCGCTCGCCGGGTCTCTGCGCGGGGCGTTCGGGGTGTGCACCAACGACATCGCCCCGGCGGACGGCCATGTGGTGGACGTCGAGTACGGGTGCGGGGCGCATTCCGAGGTGGAGGTGGAGATCACCTCGTCGATCCCGGTGGCGGAACTGGTTTATGACGACTCGTTGATCGACTTCGTTTCGGATGCTGAGCCTGAGGCCTCGCCGGCGGCGGCTGCTGCTTCGTCGGAGGAGGCTTCGTCGGCTGCCGCTGAAGAGGCTTCCACCGTGGCGACGGTGGAGCCGGAGGCTGCTGCTGAGGTTGCCGCTGTTGAGGTGGCGCTTGAGGAGACTGCCTCGGCTGGGATCACCCCGGCCGCCGAAACCCTCACGACGAACGCGGCCGCGGAGACGGCTTCGGCCGCTTCTTCGGACACGACCGCCGCCGGGCAGCCCGCGGCCACGGTCTCTGCCGAGCCGGCCGCCGATGCGGTGGACTCGATCGCCGTCGCCGAGCCGACCGCGGTCACCCCGGCGCCGGATGCAGCTGCCGACGCTGCGGCCGTGACCTCGCAGCCTGAGGCGACTGTCTCTGTCGAGTCGGCTGCGGCGGCCCCGGCTCCGGGGGCTCCCGCCGACGCTGCGGCCGTGACCTCGCAGCCCGAGGCGGCTGTCTCTGCGGAGCCGGCTGCGGCGACTCCCGCGGCCGAGGCTGGAACTGCGGACCCGGAGGCGATTGCCTCGGCCGAACCGGCCGCGACGACCTCTGCACCGGAGGCGGCTTCCGCCTCCGAAGCGGCAGGGTTGCCGCCGGCTGCCTTGCCCGAGGTCGAGGCTGCCGAGCCGGCGGTGGAAGAAGCGCCTGCGGACTCGGCCGTTGAAGTTGCGACTTCGCAGGCGGCTCCCGCCACCGAGTCGCTCGCGGAGGCTTCGGCCGACTCGATCGCCGAACCGGCTGCGGTCACCCCGGCTCCGGATGCAGCTGGCGACGCCGCGGCTGTGACCTTGGAGCCCGAGGCCGCTGCCCCCGCTGAGCCGGCTGCTGCGGCCTGGGAAGCGGTGGGGCTGTGGGCTGATCACACCGCCGAGCAGGGTTCGGAACCGGCCGGCGAGGTTCACGCCGGAGCTTCTGAGGAAGCTGCCACCGAGTCGGCAGCGCAGGATGGCGCGGGCGCGGAAACCACAGCGGTCGCCGACCTTGCGGCGCCCGAGGCCCAGGCGGTTTCCGCGGCAGACGAGATCGCGGACAGCGCGGCGCCGGAAGCGGCGACGGTCGAGGAGTCGGCTGCGGAGTCGTTCGAGGAAGCTGCCGGCGATTCTGCGGAACCCGCCGATGCAACGAACGCGACCGAAGCCACCAACGTCGCTGAAGCGCGCGAAGGCGCCGAAGCGATCGGAGTGAGCCGGGCAGCTGAAGCTGGCCAGGCTGGCGACGCCAGCACGGTGGCCGAAGCGCACACAGCGACCGAAGCCGCTGAAGTGGCCCAGGTTGCCGAAGCGAGTGAAGGCGCCGAAGCCGGCGAAGCAGTCCACGCCGCCGAAGCTGGACAGGTTGGCGAAGCGGACCGCGCCGCCGAGGTGCAGGCCGCCGAGGTGCAGGCCGCCGAGGTGCAGGCCGGCGAGGGTGACCGGGGTGCTGAGAGTGGTGACGGCCCCCGGTGAGTGAGGGCGTGGGGGCGGATCCGTTCGGGACGGGGCGGCTGCGCGAGGCGATGTTGCGCGCGTGGCGGGACTCGCCGACGCGGTTTGTGGAGGACACCAACGCCGAGCGGGATCTGAGGGTTGGGGCGTATCGCGATCGGCTGTTCGTGGAGCTGGCGCAGAACGCGGCGGACGCGGCGCAGGCGGCCGAGACCCCCGGCCGGGTCAGGGTGTCCGTTGTGGACGGTGAGCTGAGGTTCGCCAACACCGGGGCGCCGCTGGATACGCGCGGTGTGGAGTCGTTGGCGTCGTTGCGGGCGTCGGCGAAGGAGCGGCTGGACACGGTCGGGCGGTTTGGCGTCGGGTTTGCCGCGGTGTTGACCGTGTCCGACGAGCCGCGGGTCGTGTCGGCGGGAGGTGGGGTGCGGTTCTCCGCGGAGCGGACGCGGGAGGCGGCCGGGCGGGACGGGGATGTGCCCGTGCTGAGGCTGCCGTGGCCTGCCGAGGAGGCTCCGCCGGAGGGGTTCGACACGGAGGTGCGGCTGCCGCTGCGGGAGCCGGAGAGTGGGAAGGCGCTGCTCGACGCCCTCCAGGAAGAGATTTCCGACCTTCTGCTCGCCTTGCCGTGGTTGGGTGAGGCTGAAGTGGACGGTCGCGTTTGGACGCGCACCGGCACGGATCAGGTGGAGATCGCCGGGCCCGAGAAGAGCCGAAGGTGGCTGACGCACGAGGGCTGGGCCGTGCCGATCGATGCGGACGGGGTGCCGCAGCCGCTGGGCGAAGACGTGTTGCACGCGCCGACGCCGACGGATGAGGCGTTGTCGCTGCCGGCGCGGTTGATCGCGCCCGTGCCGCTGGAGCCGTCGCGGCGGAGGGTGTTGCCCGGGGCGGCGCTGGACGAGGCGATCGCAGCGGCGGCGAAGAAATACGTCGGGCTCGTCAGGGCTGTGCCGCAGGAGCATCGGTTCGTGCTGGTGCCCCAGGCCGGATTCCCGCGGTCCACAGTGGATGCGCAGCTGAGGGATCAGGTTTTCGCCGAGCTGTCGACGCAGCCATGGCTGTCCATAATGGACAACAAGGAGGTGTCCGGCCGGCAGGCGAAGGTGCTCGACGTCGACGTGCCGGACTTGCCGCCACTCTTGGCCGACCTCGTGCCGGGCCTGGTGGCCGCGCCGGCGGGGGCGGCGCGGGCGCTGAAGCCCGTGTCGGCGCAGGCGATCGGCGTCGAGGACGTGCTGGAGGTGCTCACCGGGATCGACCGTGAACCCGGTTGGTGGCACCGGCTGTACGCGGCGCTCGCCGTGGCCGTGGACACGCACGACGTGTCGCCGGCACAGCTCGACGGGCTCCCGGTGCCGCTGTCCGACGGACGCACGCTGCCCGGTGCGCGCGGCACATTGCTGCTCGACGGGTCAAACGAGCTGCTCGAACTCCTGTCCGATGTGGACGTTCCGGGACTGCGGCTCGTGCACCCCGCCGCAGCGCACCCGTTGCTGGAACGCTTGGGCGCCAAGCACGCCGACGCCCGCCAGCTGCTCGAAGCCGAGCAGGTGCAGTACGCCGTGGAACGCAGCGTGGAGGACGTCCGGTCCGGTTTGGACGGGATGAACCTCGCGGGCGCCGTGCTGCGGCTGATCGCGGAGTGCGGTGACGACGCGCCGGAGTGGGCCGGTGCGCTCGCCCTCCCGTCCGAAGACGGCTGGCGCCGGGCAGACGAGCTCGTGCTGCCTTCGTCTCCTCTTCTCGACGTGTTCGACCCTGAAGTGTTCGAAGAGGACGGTGCCCTGTCCGTTCTCGACGAGGAGTTCGCCGAGGACTGGCCACAGCCGACACTCGAAGCGGTCGGCGTGCTCGACTCGTTCGCCGTCGTCCGCGACGAAGAGCCGCACGAGCCCGACCACGGTCTGCCCGACGAAGACACGTGGTGGGACTCGGCCGAACCGACGACTGTCCTGGCGATCAGAGACCTCGACCTCGTCGCCGACGACGCCTGGCCGGCCGCGCTGCGCCTCATCGCCGCGCGCCCGGAGACGTGGCAGGCGCTGCACACGCCCGAAGGCCACGCGGGCTGGTGGCTCGCCCGCTACGCCCTGCTCGCCGGCGAAGCCCCCGGCTCCTGGCGCCTGCCCGCCGCGGCCGACCTCGCGGGCCTCTACGACGAGGTGCCCGACCTCGAGCTCACCGTCGAGCTGCTCCAGGCCGCCGGCGTCCGGACCACGCTCGACCTCGCGACGGCCGAAGACGTCACCGATCTGCTCGACCGCCTCGGCGACCCCGCCCGCACGCTCACGCCGGGCCTCGCCGCGCGCGCCCACCGCGCGCTCGTGCAATCGCCCGTGGACGTCGACGACCTCGACGCCCCGGTCCGCGTCCGCACGGCCGACGCGAGCGTGGCAGACGCCGACAAAGCCGTGGTCCTCGACGTCCCGTGGCCGGCGTCCGCGCTGCCGGCGACCAAGATCGTCGCCGCCCCCGAAGACCCCGAACGCCTCGCCGAACTGCTCGACGTCCCTCTCGCCGGCGCCCTGCCGAACGAGGTGACCAGCGCCGGCGAGTACGTCGCCTGGGCCGACCTGCCCGCGATCCGCCTCGTCGCCGACCAGCTCGGCCTCACCGTGCCCGAGGGCGGCCCGCTGCTGCACGACGCGCTCACCGTGACCGTCGACGGCACCACCGCCGACGTCCCGTGGTGGTCGGACGAGGACAACCGGCTCCACGCCGCCGACACGTCGGAAGGTCTGGCCCGCGCGTTCGCCTGGGCCACCGACCACTGGGCCGAGCGCTACCGCATCACCGCACTGCTCGACGACCCGGCGCCGCACACGTTCCTGAACTAGAGGCGCTGTGTCGAACCAAGCCGTTGCACCGAACTGGAGCCGCGGTGCCGAACTGGAGACGTGGCGCCGAACTAGAGACGTTGCGCCGACTTTGACCCCCGCCGGGCCGCCGCGCGCTGCCAGAAGATGATGCCGAAGCCGATGAACCCCAGGACGATCCCGGCGAACGCCGTCCACACCCACACCCCGTCGGCGACGAAAAAGAGCACCACCAGCGCGACGGCCCACAGCGAGGTACCTACGATCACCACCGGGGTCAGGTCGGTCAGGCGCTTGGGCAGGTCCGGCGTGTGCCGCAACGAGCCCGTAACCTCCGCGGGATTGATCGGTTCATCCACGTGGTGAAGGGTACCCCCGGGCGTTCACGGAACGAGCACGACAGCAGCGAGCAAGACAGGGGCACGGCATGACGGATCAGCGCGAGCGGGAGACCGTGTCCACTCTGGACCGGTTCTTCAAGATCACCGAACGCGGCTCCACGGCCGGGCGGGAGATCCGCGGCGGCGTCGTCACGTTCGTGACCATGGCCTACATCGTGGTGCTCAACCCGCTCATCATCGGCAGCTTCGCCGCGGGCACGCCCTCGGCGCACGCCGACGTGCTCGGCCACATCCTGCCCGTGCCGGCCGTGGCCGCGGTGACGGCGCTGGTCGCCGGTGTGATGACGATCCTGATGGGCCTGATCGCCAACTACCCGTTCGCCATCGCCACCGGTCTGGGCCTCAACAGCCTGCTCGCCGTCACGCTCGCACCCCAGATGACCTGGCCCGAGGCCATGGGCCTGGTGGTGATCGAGGGCGTGATCATCGTCCTGCTGGTCCTCACCGGCTTCCGCACGGCCGTGTTCCGCGCGGTGCCGCCGGCGCTCAAGTCGGCGATCGCGGTCGGCATCGGCCTGTTCATCTGCCTCATCGGGCTCGTCGACGCCGGTTTCGTGCGCCGCCTGCCCGACGACGCGCACACGACCGTCCCGGTCGGCCTCGGCATCAACGGCTCGGTCGCCTCCTGGCCGACGGCCGTGTTCGTGGTCGGCCTGCTGCTCACCGCGATCCTCGTGGCGAAGAAGGTCAAGGGCGCGATCCTCATCGGCGTGCTGGGCTCGACCGTGCTGGCCATCGTCGTCGAGGCGATCGTGAAGGCCGGGCCGTCGAACGGCACAAATCCCAAGGGCTGGAACCTCGGCTACCCGGCGCTTCCGTCGAACGTTCTGGGCATCCCCGACCTGTCGCTGGTCGGCGACGTGTCCTTCGGCGCGTGGACGCGGCTGCCGATCATCACCGTCGTGCTGCTCGTGTTCACGCTCGTGCTCGCCGATTTCTTCGACGCCATGGGCACCATGACCGGCCTCGGCAAGGAAGCCGGCTTGATCGGCAAGGACGGCCAGCTCCCCAACGTCGGGCGCGCCCTGTTCGTCGAGGGCCTCGCCGGCGCGGCCGGTGGCTTCGGCTCGGCCAGCTCCAACACCGTCTTCGTCGAGTCCGCCTCCGGCATCGCGGAGGGCGCGCGCACGGGCCTCGCCAACGTCGTCACCGGTGTGCTCTTCCTCGCCGCCATGTTCCTGACGCCGCTCTACCAGATCGTGCCCGTCGAGGCCGCCGCGCCGGCGCTGGCGGTCGTGGGCGCGCTGATGATGGGACAGGTCCGCGAAATCGATTTCACGGACTTCTCGATCGCGCTGCCGGCCTTCCTGACGATCGTCGTCATGCCATTCACCTACTCCATCGCCAACGGCATCGGCGCGGGCTTCGTGAGCTACGTCGTCATCCGCGCCGCCACCGGCAAGGCCCGCCAGGTCCACCCGCTGATGTGGGTGATCGCGGTGGCGTTCGTGGCCTACTTCGCGGTGGGTCCGATCCAGGCGGCGTTGAGCTGAGCGTGATCGCGGAGGGTGGCGGGGTTCACCCTTCGGCGCCATTTTCGTGAGGTAAGCTAACTATATGTCCGGCGACACGCATGAGCGCTCCCTGGCGAGCCGCCTGCGTCTCGCGGTGGTCCGGCTCAACCGCCGGCTCCGGGCACAGCGCGTGGGCGACGACGTGACGTTGACACAGACCGCGGCGCTGTCCACCTTGCACAAGTGCGGCCCGCTGACGCCTGGTCAGCTGGCCGCCAAGGAAGGCGTCCAGCCGCCCTCGATGACGAGGGTCATCGCCGCGCTCGAGGAGATGGGGTTCGTCGAGCGGCGCCCGCACCCGACCGATGGCCGGCAGGCCATCGTCGAGCTGTCCGACAGCGGCATGGCCTACGTGAAGAAGGCCATTTCCGTCCGGGAGGCGTGGCTGGATCGGCAACTGGCCGAACTCGGCGAGGAAGAGCTGGAAGTGCTCTCCCGCGCCGCTGAGATCATCGACAGGATGGCGGGGAACTAACACCGGTGGCGACCACGGGTAGCGAAGCAGAGCGTACGACCGAAACCATTGCTACCCGGGACACGGCGCCACAGCCGGCCAGCCCGCCCGCGTCCGGACCACCCGGCACCCCAGCGCAGCGCACCCCGAGCCTGCCCGACGGCGCCGATCACGTGCGCAAGGAACCGGCCGAACCCGACAGACCCGCGGAGCCCAAGCGCGGCAAGGGCATGTTCGCGTCGCTGCGCGTGCGCAACTACCGGCTGTTCTTCACCGGCCAGGTCATCTCCAACGTCGGCACCTGGATGCAGCGCATCGCCCAGGACTGGCTGGTGTTCCAGCTCTCGGGCAACAACCCGGTCGCGCTGGGGATCGCCGTCGCGTTCCAGTTCACGCCCACACTGCTGCTGTCGCTGCAGGCCGGCGTGATCGCGGACCGCGTGGACAAGCGGCGGCTGCTGATCCTCATCCAGAGCGTCAACTGCTTGCAGGCGACGCTGCTGGGCGTACTGAATCTGACCGGTGTCGTGCAGATCTGGCACGTGTACCTGCTGTGCATGATGCTCGGCATCACCTCGGCGATGGAGGTGCCGACGCGGCAGTCGTTCGTGGCCGAGATGGTGGGCCGCGACCAGATCGCCAACGCCGTGGCGCTGAACTCGTCGATCTTCAACCTGGCGCGCATCGTCGGCCCGGCCATCGCCGGGTTCGCGATCACCTGGGTGGGCACCGGCTGGCTCTTCATCGCCAACGCGGTGAGCACGATCGCCGTGGTCACCGGGCTGGCGATGATGAACCCCGCCAAGCTCTTCCGCGGCCCCGCGATCCCCCGCGCGAAGGGCCAGCTCATGGAGGGCCTGCGCTACGTGCGCCACCGCTCCGACCTGGTCACGGTGATGGTGCTGATGTTCTTCGTCAGCACGTTCGGGATCACCTACTTCACGTCGCTGCCGATCGTCGCCGCCAACGTCTTCCACACCCAGGCCGACGGTTACGGTCTGTTGTCCACGCTGGTCGCCGTGGGGACCTTCGTGGGCGCGCTGTTGTCCGCGCGCCGCGGGATCAAGAGCCGGCCCCGCGTGCGGCTCATGCTGATCTCCGGCGCGCTGCTCGGCCTGTTCGAGTTCGTCACGGCGTTCATGCCGACGTACCTGACCTTCGGCCTCGGCCTCATCCCGCTCGGCTTCGCCACCATCACGTTCCTGAACACGGCCAACGCGCTGGTGCAGACGTCCGTCTCGCCCGAGATGCGCGGCCGCGTGATGGGCATCTACGTGCTGGTGCTGATCGGCGGCAACCCGATCGGCGGTCCGATGACCGGCTGGATGGCCGACGCGTTCGGCGGCCGCTCGCCGTTCTACATCGGCGGTGCGATCTCCCTGATCGCCGCCGTGGTGTGCGCGCTGGTGCTCATCCGGCGCGGCGGCGTCTCGCTGCCCGTGCGCCGATTCGGCAACGGCCTGCGTGTGCTCAAACGCGAACGCGTCTGACCTGCGGCTTCGAAGGGCACCTCGGTTCGCCGGGGTGCCTTTCACGTTTTTCGGGGACTTTTCACGCCCTCACCCGGACGAGTGAGAGGTGGGTCTCCGCAAGAGGGGGCTTGCCGGAGCTGCTGAGGTTAGGCTAACCTCATACACGTCCGCTTCGTGGTGGGAGCGGCAGTCAGTTCGGGAACGGACGGAGCCCCGCACCTGGGAACCCCAGGAGCGGGGCTCCGTTCATATACGAGGGTCTTGGGCAAAGCGTCCTTCACCGGCTCAGGACGGGTTCATGGTCGGGTCGGCCGCGGGCTCCGTCAAGGGGTACTCACCTGGTGGGGTCGGCAGCCGCGAGAGCTCCAGGCCGAAGTACACGCGGTACGCGGTGCGCACGGCGTCGTCTGTGCCCAGCGGCAGCTCGTTGCGCACGCCGTCGACCGTCTCGATCAGCCGGTTCCCCGACAGCGTCACGCGGCCCTGAGACGTCGGGCGCGAGCACGTGAGCCGCCGGGTGAAGCCCGAAAGCGGCGACGTCGACTGCCACCACGCCATCGGCACGAAGTCCGTCAGCGGCCGCGTGCGCGCCTCCAAGCGGTACACGGGCTCACCGTCCATGACCACGTCCACGTCGCCGAACGGGGCGTCCAGGAAGAGGAACTCACCGTCCGGATCGGCCTGGACCTCTACGGCCGAGAGGCGCAGCGGGCCACGGCTGAAGCGGCCGAAACCGACGTCCACCAGCCACTGTTCGCCGTCGAGCTCCACGACCACGGCCGCGTGGTCCAGCGGCGGCCCGGGCTTGCCCTCGTCGGTGAAAACCTGCGCGCCGCGCAACGCGGCGTCGAAGCCGAGCTCGCGCAGCAAGGCCGAGAAGAGCCCGTTGAGCTCGTAGCAGAAGCCGCCGCGCCGGCGGCGCACAATCTTGTCGAACAGCGCTTCCTCGGTCAGCTCGATGGGTTCACCGAGGTGCACGCTCAGGTTTTCGAACGGCACGCGTTCGAGGTGGCGCTCCTGCAACTGCCGAAGGGCCGCGAGGTCGGCCTTGGCGGGCAACGCGAGGTCGAGGCGGGCGAGGTAGGCGTCGACGTCCATGACCCCAGCCTCACACCTGGAGTGCACTCGAAGTCAAGCGAGAAACGAAAAACGGGGTCCTCCGAGAAGGAGAACCCCGCTTTGCCGAGATGGCAGGCTCAGCCGAGCAGCAGGCCGTTGCCGCCGGCGACGGCGTTGTCGAAGCGCTTGCTGATCTCACCCCAGTTGAAGATGTTCCACAGGGCCTTGACGTAGTCCGGCTTCACGTTCTTGTAGTCCAGGTAGAACGCGTGCTCCCACACGTCGACCAGCAGGATCGGCGTGGTCGGCAGGATCAGGTTGTTGTGGTGGTCGCGCAGCTGCTGGGTGATCAGCGTCTTGCCGATCGGGTCCCAGGAGAGCGCACCCCAGCCGTTGCCCTGGATCGTGGTGGAGACGGCGGTGAACTGCGCCTTGAACTTGTCGAAGGAGCCGAACGCGTCGTCGATCGCCGCGGCCAGTTCGCCGGTCGGCTTGTCGCCGCCTTCCGGGGAAAGGATCTTCCACCAGACGACGTGGTTCGCGTGGCCGGCCAGGTTGAAGGCCAGCGTGGTCTCGAGACCGACGATGTTGCCGAAGTCGCCGGCTTCGCGCGCTTCCGCGAGCTTGTCGAGCGTGTCGTTCGCGCCCTTGACGTAGGTCGCGTGGTGCTTGCTGTGGTGCAGCTCGTTGATCTGACCGGAGATGTGGGGCGCGAGAGCGCCGTAGTCGTAGTCGAGATCGGGCAGGTTGTACCGGGCCATTGGCCCTCCTTCAGTCTTCGACACAAGTTCCTACTACCGAACCTAGTAGCACACCCGGGTTCGCGGCGACCGGGGGCGGCCTCCGTGCCACTGGGTGGACCCACTCGTTCGGCCACTGCGTACCCGGGTGGGCACTGTGCGAAACCGAGCTTTGTACCTCCACCAAACTGGAGGTCAACTTCTTGTGATCAGCCTCATCCGCCCGGGCGTCAGGCGAGCCGGTAGCGGTCCAGGCCGAGTGCCAGCTCGTCGAACACGGCGACGTTGTGCTCGAAGGCGACCAGTGTCTCGTTGATCACCCGGGCGCGGGCGTCGTCGTCCCACGGCGCGGCGTCGAGCTTCGCGCGGTAGCGGTCGCGGAACGCGGGCGCGCTGCCGATCTCGTCGAAGTGGTAGAACAGCGAACCCGCCTGGGCGAGGTCGAAGTTCTTCTCCAGCAGCCGCCGGATGATCTGGCCGCCCGCGATGTCACCCAGGTAGCGCGTGTAGTGGTGCGCCACGTACCCGCCGGCCCACGCCGACGCTTCGGCGATGCGCGCGGCGTACGCCTCCGTGCTGGCGAGCGGCCGGATCTCGGTGCGCCAGGCCGGCCCGGCGAGGCGCGTGAGGTCGCGCTCGAGCGCGGGCAGCCGGCGCAGCTCGTCGAACACGAACTCGCGGCCCACGGCGTCATCGATCATCGTGTCGCTGACGCGCTCGATGGCCTGGTAGATGAAGTAGTACTGGATCGCGAGCTGCGTGTAGCCCTCCAGCGAGAGCTCGCCGCCGAGCAGCGCGTTCATGTATGTGGAGTGGTTGGCCCGGTCGTGCACGCCCCTGGTCGACTCCCGCAGCTGTCCGGAGAACGGCCGGGCTTCGAGCTCAGTGGTCACCGACATGGCGGCACCTCTCTTTCTGACAAGCTGTCAGATAGAGCGTAGGCCACGATGGGGGCTTAGGCTACCCTAAATTGAACCGTGATCCGGAAGTTCACTCGAACCGACGGCCTGCAAGACGAACTGCACGGCCGCCTCGATCACGCCGGCCAGCCGCTCGGCGGGCACGTCGATCACCTGCCGTGTCCCCAGTGCCGCGGTGATCATGGGGACCACCACGTCCACGTCCTGCGCGGGCCAGCTGCCGGCGCCGACGCCCGCGAGCAGTACCGCGCGCAGCTGCCCGGTGATCGGGTCGGCGTGGGCGCTGATGCGCCGGTAGGCCGCGGGCGCGAGCGCCGATTCCAGCGCGCCGCCGGGCGGCAGGTGGTGCTCGGCGAGCACGTGCAGCTGCAGCCGGACGAACGTCGCCAGCTGCGCGATCGGGTCCGTCTCGGCTTCCACGGCCGCGCGCAGCCGCTCGACGTAACGCGCCGCCTCGTCCTCGACGAACGCGACGAGCAGGCTTTCCTTGTCGGGGAAGTGGTTGTACAGCGCGGTCCGACCCAGCCCGGCCTCGGCGGCGACGCCGGCGAGCGTGATCGCGTCGAAGCCACGCTCGTACAGCTGCGCGCGCAGCACCTCGAACACCCGCGCGCGAACCTCGCGCCGGTGCGCTTCGAGCGAGCCGCCGAGTACCTTCGGCACCGTTGTTCCCCTGCCTGCCTGAGACCTGCTCCAGCCACCCTAAGGCCGGACGGGGGCTCGTACTCAGTCGGTGAGCGACCAGGTGTGCACGGGTTCGCCGGCGGCCGAGAGCTCGAGGTAGCGGCCCAGCATGCGGTTGAGCGCCGTCTCGCGGTCGGCGCCGCGGTCCTGCGCGCGCAGCACGTAGTCGCGCTGCCAGGCGGCGCCGCTGCGCCGCGCGAGGCAGCGCCGTTCGATCACGCCGAGGTACTTCACGCGGGCCTCGTCGGACACGCCGGAGCGGCGCAGGCCCTCGTGGGCGAGCGGCAGGAGCACGCGCAGCGCGAGCTCGTCTGGCGGGATCCAGCCGATGCCCGGCCAGTACAGCTGCGCATCGAAGCCCTTGCGCGCGCCCGCGTAGAGGTTCTCCTCCGCGGCCTGGAACGACATCTGCGTCCACACCGGGCGTTCCTGCTCGGCCAGCGCACGCTGGGCGCCGTAGAAGAACGCGGCGTTGGCCACGATGTCGACGATCGTGGGCCCGGCCGGCAGCACGCGGTTCTCGACACGCAGGTGCGGCAGGCCGTCGACGACGTCGTACACCGGCCGGTTCCAGCGCCAGATCGTGCCGTTGTGCATGCGCAGCTCGGTGAGCTTCGGCGCCTGGCCCGACTCCAGCGTCTCGATCGGGTCTTCCGTGTCGGTCTGCGGCAGCAGGCCCGGGAAGTACCGCACGTTCTCCTCGAACAGGTCGAAGATCGACGTGATCCACCGCTCGCCGAACCACACCCGCGGGCGGACGCCCTGGTTCTTCAGCTCTTCCGGGCGGGTGTCGGTGGCTTGCTGGAACAGCGGGATGCGCGTCTCGTGCCACAACGCCTTGCCCAGCAGGAAGGGCGAGTTGGCGGCCAGCGCCGTCTGTACGCCGGCGAGGCACTGCGCCGCGTTCCAGTGCGCGGCGAATTCCTCAGGCGCCACCTGGAGATGCAGCTGAACCGACGTGCACGCGGCTTCCGGCAGGATGGATTCCGCGAAACTGCGCAGCCTTTCCGGCTGTTCGCCCGGAAGCGCCGCGCCGTCCATGGAAAGCGCGATTCGCTCACCGCGCGCGGCGAAGATCTGGTCGTTCAGCGACGAATACCGTGCGTTGTTGGTGAGCCATTTCTGATCGAAGTGTTCTTGACGCAGTGTCGGCAGGATCCCGATCATCGCGAGTGTCGAACCGGCGTCGGTGGCCTTGGCTGATGCTTTGCCGAGGTATGCGCGCAGATCGTCTTCCAGCTGCAGAGCCGAATCGCCGGCGAGCGGGCGCGGCGGCACGTTCAGCTCGAGGTTGTGCTGCCCGAGTTCAGTGGTGAACGACGGGTCGTCGAGCGCTTCCAGCACCGCCGTGTTGGTCATCGACGGGCGCAATTGCCCGTCGACGAGGTTCAGCTCCACCTCGAGCCCGATATTCTTGCGGGGAAAGGAAAAGCTGCCGTCCGTGAGCATCCGGGCGAGCGTGTCGAGACAGCGCTGGACCTTGCGGCGGTACCGTCCTCGGTCCAGCTGGTCGAACGGTTTCGCCGAAAGATCGGTACCCATGTCTGACGCGCTCCTTGGCTGCTGTCCGCAGGTGTCCGGGCGGGGACTGCCAGGCCGCCCACGGTCGCACAGTGCGGCGCATCCGGGCTAGCGGCCAAACTGGTGCTCTCCGTCACGGGGGGTTGACTGTGCGCAAAAATGGCCCATTCGTACCAGAGTTATCCGGTCGTTCGGACCAGCTTTGTACCGGGCGGGGTCCCGGCATGCGGATGTCACACTGTGCGGTGTGGCTGAACTGATCTTCACCGAGGATCCCGAAGATCCCCGGCTCGACGATTTCCGCGACTTGTCCACTGCGGACCGGCGACCGGACCGTCCCGGTGGGCGGGGACTCGTGATCGCGGAAGGCGCCGTAGTGGTCGAGCGGATGCTCGCTTCGCGGTACCCCGTGCGAGCGTTGCTCGGCGTGGAACGGCGGGTGCGTGACCTCGACCTTTCCGGCGTCGACGCGCCCGCGTATGTGACTTCGGCGGAGACGATGGCTTCCGTGGTGGGGTTCCACCTCAACCGCGGGGTGCTGGCGGTGGCCGATCGTCCGGCGCCGCCCGCGGTTTCGGAGATCATCGCCGGGGCGCAGGTGCTCGCCGTGCTCGAAGGAGTCGGCGACCACGAGAACCTCGGTTCGATCTTCCGCAACGCGTCCGCGCTCGGTGTCGACGGTGTCCTGCTCGGGCCGGGTTGTTCGGATCCGCTGTACCGGCGCAGCGTGCGCGTGTCGATGGGCCACGTGCTCCGCGTGCCCTTCGCTCCGCTGGACGGGTGGCCCGACGGACTGAACCTCTTGCGGGAAAGCGGTTTCACCGTGGCGGCGCTCACACCGCGGCCGGGATCCGTTCCGCTGCGCGGACTGCGCGAGAAGGTCGGCGAGCGCGTGGCGCTGATGCTCGGCGCCGAGGGACCCGGGCTCACCGAGGAGGCGATCACGGCGGCGGATCTGGCCGTGCGCATCGAGATGGTGCCGGGCGTCGACTCGCTGAACGTCGCCACCGCCGCCGCGGTCGCGTTCCACGAGGTCGCCGCCACGCGTTGAGGTGCTCACCCTTCCGGGATACCCATTTCGCGCCGGTAACCACAGGCGGAGATGTCGATCGGTCAACGACGTTGGTCCGTCCGGCCTCGCCCGCGCGGCAACCCTTGGCATCGGCGGGCCTGCGCGGCTATTTTCGCGCGGTGATCAACATTCGGGTGAGCCGGATTTCGCCGGCTGTTGATCTGGGCATGGAGTCCGACGACTTCGAGGCCCCTGCGGCCGGGTTCGCGAACTCGGCGCACCCGATCGACGCCGAGCACAGCGTGTGATGGCGGCGGGGGCGGCACGCCGGTGGCGGTGGAGGAGTTGCTCGACGCGCGGCTCTGAGTTCGGGCGCTTTCCGCGCCGGGTGCCGGTCCCGCCGGGAGGCTCGCGGGGCTTACGCTGCTGCGGGCAGGTGCGGGCAGACGCAGTCGCGTTCGACGGCAGGCACCTGCGGGTGGGAAATGCCCAGCGGGAGGACGTCAGTGGAGCTGCGGATCCGGGGCGAGCGCGCAGTGCTCGCCGGCCCGGGTGGCGAGGGTGCGCGCGAAGTCGACCCGCGGCGGTTGGCGATCGGGCCGGACCTGGCGCAGGCGCTGCACGAGTGGGCGCGCGTCGCGTCGGCGGTGTCGCGGGCGGGGGGCGACGCGGAGGTCGCGACGTCCGTCGTGTCGCAGCGGGGGCGGCAGCTGGCCGGGCGGCTGGCGACGGTGATGGGGACGACGGTGCGGTTCGTGGATCCGGTGTCCGGCGTCGAGACGGTGATCGACCCGCCCGCGCGCGTGGTGGCGCGGCGGCGTGGGATGCCTGGAGCCGCGACTGAGCCGACGCCTTGGCTGACCGGGCTGACGGTGTCGGCGTTCGCCGCGGTGCTCGTCGCCGTGGCGATGCTCGCGCTGGCGGGAACCCTCGCACGCGAGACGAGCGCGTGGATCGCGGTGGTGGCGTCGGTCGTGGTGACGGCCGGGATCGGGCCGTCGCTGTGGCTCGGGCGGCGGCTGCCGATCGTGCGGTGGGCGGTGTACGGCGCGGGCGCGGGGATCATCGCGGCGTGGTTGGGTGTGCTGGCGATCGTGCTCTGACCGGCCGATACTGGCCCGATGGCGCCCCTCGACGAGTTGCGCAAGCTGTGCCTCGCGCTGCCCGAGTCCACCGAACGGCTCAGCCACGGCGAGCCGACGTGGTTCGTGCGCGGCAAGAAGACGTTCGTGACGTTCGCGAACCACCACCACGACGACGGACGCCTGGCCTTCTGGTGCCCGGCGCCGCCCGGTGCGCAGGAGGACCTCGTGCGCACCGAGCCGGAACGATTCTTCCGCCCGCCCTATGTCGGGCACCGCGGCTGGCTCGGCGTGCGCCTCGACGTGGACGTCGACTGGGCCGAGATCGACCACATCGTGCGCGACGCCTACCGGCTGGTCGCGCCGAAGTCGCTGGCCGTGCTCCTCGGGGACTAGCCGCGCTGGGAACGCACGCCCAGCAGGACGTCTTCCCACGAAGGCACGATGGGGTGGTTCTTCTTGGGCTTCGCGCGCGGCTGGTCGTCGTCGGCGGCCTCGTCGTCGGACGGGACGCGCGGGATCTCCCGGGTGTCGTCGTCCTCCTCGTGCGGCTCGGCGGGCGCCTCGATCGCCAGCCGCTCGTCCTCGGCCGAATCCAGCGTCGGCTGCACGACGGCGTCACGCGCCGGGTCGAGGGCGCGGACCGTGCGCGGCGGGCGGTAGGAGTTGGGGTTGAGCAGCACCTCGGCGTTCTCGTCGAGGGCGTGCACGGTGCCGCCGTGGGCGCCGGGCGAGAAGGACCAGTGGGCGCGGTTGTCGGAGCGCCCGGCCTTCCACTGCAGCACGACGACCCACTTGCCGTCGTCGCCACGCCAGGAGTCCCAGCGGGCCTGGCTGTAGTCGTGGCCACGGACGCCGAACGCGTACGCGATCACCTCACCGAGCGTCTGCACGTCGGGCCCGTCTTCGCGGACAGGGTGGGCGCTCTGGGCGAGGTCGGCCGTGCGCGAGCGCTCCAGCAGTACGGGGTAGGCGTACCGTTCCACGCGCTGCGCCGAGACGCCGGCGCCGCTCGCGACCTGTTCGACGGACTCGCCGGCGCGGATTCGCGCCTGGATCTCGCGTGGCCGCATCTGGCTCTCCAACTCGATTTCGATCTGGCCCAGCCGGGCGATGTCCCCCCTAGCCGCCGCTCGCAGTGTTTCATCGGCCGGGAGCAGGAAGCGGGTACGGCTCGCCGGGTCCTCGAGCACGATGGACTTGCCGTCCTCGTGCAGCCCGACCACCCGTAGCGCCCGCATTTCTCGCCTCCCCGATCTTCACCTTTGTGGGTGCTCACGTTAGAACGGCGCGTCGGCTTGACGTGCGAGGCGCGCCGATGCATCACCCAACCGTCACCTTTTTTGGCGACGGTCTCCGTCATCCTCCCGGGCCCGCTCACCGGGAGCCCGTGGGACACGCCGACCACGTTCCGTCACGAATGAGTGGTGTTCTGTGTTCGTCGCGCAACGCACGACGGGCCCCTCCCGGAGTGAGAGGGGCCCGTCGTGTGCGGAACTCAGCGGTGCGGAGCTCAGCCCAGCCGCTCGACGACGTACTCGATGCTCTGCGTGAGCTTCGTGATGTCGTCGGGGTCGATGGCCGGGAACAGGCCGATGCGCAGCTGGTTGCGGCCCAGCTTGCGGTACGGCTCGGTGTCGACGATGCCGTTGGCGCGCAGCACCTTGGCCACAGCGGCGGCGTCGACCTCGTCGGCGAAGTCGACGGTGCCGACGACCTGCGAGCGCAGTTCCGGGTCCTTCACGAACGGCGTGGTGTAGGAGGTCTTCTCGGCCCACTCGTAGAGCCGGTTCGACGAGTCCTGCGTGCGCGCGGTCGTCCAGGCGAGCCCGCCCTGGCCGTTCATCCACTCGATCTGGTCGGCGAGCAGGAAGAGCGTGGCCACGGCCGGGGTGTTGTACGTCTGGTCCTTGCGCGAGTTGTCCAGCGCCGTGGTGAGCGACAGGAACTCGGGGATCCAGCGGTCACCGCCGCCGAGCTCGCCGATGCGCTCGACCGCGGCCGGCGACGCGAGGGCGATCCACAGGCCACCGTCGGACGCGAAGGACTTCTGCGGCGCGAAGTAGTAGACGTCGAAGTCCTCGGCCTTCACCGGCAGGCCGCCGGCGCCGGACGTCGCGTCGATCGCGACCAGCGCGCCGTCACTGCCCTCGGGGCGACGCACCGGCACCGCGACACCGGTCGAGGTTTCGTTGTGCGCCCAGCCGACGAGGTCGGCACCGGTTTCGTACGCGATGTCGGGCGCGCTGCCCGCGTCCGCCTTCACGATGATCGAGTCGGCGAGGAACGGCGCCTTGTTCGTGACGCTCGCGAACTTCGAGGAGAACTCGCCGTAGGTGAAGTGCTGCGCGCGCTCGCGCACGAGCCCGAACGCGGCGGCGTCCCAGAACGCGGTGGTGCCGCCGTTGCCGAGGATGACCTCGTAGCCCTCCGGCAGGGAGAACAGCTCGGACAGCCCCGCGCGCACGCGCCCGACCAGCGACTTCACCGGCTTCTGGCGGTGCGATGTGCCGAGGTAGGTGTGGCCGGACTCAGCCAGCTTGGCGAGCTGCTCGTCACGGACCTTGGACGGTCCGCAACCAAAGCGCCCATCGGCCGGCTTGAGGTCTTCGGGGATGCTCAACTCCGCTGCGTCGGTCATGTGGGCAGTCTCTCAGGTCGGGATGCGCCTGCTCAATGCGGTGGGGAGGTGTCCGACATGTGGAATCGGACACCCCGGCCGCTCCCGGCGAACGGGACACACCCAGGCCGGAACGCTCAGCGCCACCCGTTCTCGTCGACACCGCCCGGAATCGGCGCGGCGGGGTCGTACGGGGTGCGGGTGAAGATGAACGTCGCGAGGTCGAGGTGGTTCGCCGTGCCCGACGCGTCGCGTCCGACGACGAGGGTCTCGCCGGCGTAGTACCCGTCGAGGCCGAGCCAGGTGTCCGGGCCAGTGGACCGGAAGCGGGACGCGCGCCCGCCGCCGTTGGCGGGGTCGAGCGAGATGAGGTCCGACCCGAGCACTCGCAGGTGGTACGGCGTCGGGCCCCAGTGCCACAGGCCCGTGAGCGCGAGCAGTGCCGGGTCCACAGTGGACGGCTCCCACTCGTCGGGCAGCGCGGGCTCGAGCTCGTCGGTCATCGTGAGCAGGTCGAGGGTCAGCTGCGTGATGCCGACGCCCGCGGTGGCGTTGGTGAGGCACAGCGCGCCGGTGCCGGTGTTGGCGTCGACGAGGGACGCGGCGAGGAAGCCGGGCATCGAGCCGGTGTGGCCCGCGAGGTGGCGGCCCTCGTAGCGAACCACCATCACGCCGAGGCCGAAGCCTGTGGTCCAGACCTCGGCGTCGTCGACGGTGTTCATCGTCCGCATCTCGGCCACGGTGTCCTCGCTCAGCACGCCACCGGTGTGGCCGCCGATGAACGAGGTCCAGCGGCCGAGGTCCTTGACCGTCGACCAGAGCTGGCCGGCCGGGGCCATCGCGCCGGCGTCGGGTGAGGGCTCGGGCAGCAGGACGTCGGCGAACGGGTGCACGGCGAAGCCTTCGGCGTGCGCGCCCTGGGGGTGCGGCGTCGTTCGGGTCATGCCCAGCGGCGTGAGGATCTCCTCGCGCACGACGTCGAACCACGGCTTCCCACGCAGGCGAGCCACGAGCTCGCCCAGCACGCCGAAGCCGACGTTGGAGTAGTGGAACTTGAAGCCGGGACGCAGTTTCGTCGCGTCCTTGTCGAGGCTCGCCACGAGCGCGGCCCAGTCGCCGCCCGGCGTGCGTTCCCACCACTGGCCCGGCGACTCCGAAGTGAGGCCGGAGGTGTGCGAGAGCAGCTGCGCCACCGTCGCCGTGGCGAACGCCGTGCCGGGCAGATGCTTCTCGATCGGGTCGGTGAGCTCGAGCCGGCCCTCGTCGCGCAGGCGCAGCACGGCCGTGGCGATCATCGTCTTGGTGATCGAGCCGAGGCGGTACTGCGTGTCGTCGTCGGGGCGCGCGGAGCCGACGCGGCCGCGCGCGCCGGACCACACGAGGTTCCCGTCGCGCACCACGGCGGCGAGGAGGGACGGCGTGCGGGAGGACGCCTGCTCCCGCGCGAGCCGGCGGTACAGGGCGAGTTCGGTGGAAGCGAGCATGCGGGCCATTCTGCCCCGCGCGGGTCAGCCCAGCAGCTGCCGGTCCAGCGCCGTGGTCACGGCCGCGGTGCGGTCGGACACCCCGAGCTTGCCGAACACGCGCAGCAGGTGCGTTTTCACCGTTGCCTCGCCGATGTGCAGCGAGCGCCCGATTTCGGCGTTCGTCAGTCCCTTCGCGACCAGCCGCAGCACCTCGACCTCGCGCGCCGACAGCGGCGACGCGGGTTCCGGGTTCCGCACGCGGTTCACGAGCTTGCCCGCCACCGACGGCGCCAGCACCGTCTCGCCGCGCGCCGCCGCCCGGATCGCGCCGGCCAGCTCGGCGCGGGACGCGTCCTTGAGCAGGTACCCCGCCGCGCCCGCCTCGACGGCCCGCAGGATGTCGGCGTCGGTCTCGTACGTGGTGAGCACGACGATCCGCCGCTTCGGCGTCTCCTTGAGGATGCCGCGGATCGCGCCGACGCCGTCGAGGCCCGGCATGCGCAGGTCCATCAGCACGACGTCGGGCTGCTTCACGCGGTCGAGCGCGATGGCTTCGTGGCCCGAGCCCGCTTCGCCGACGACGGTCAGATCGGCCTCGGCCTCGAGCATCCCGCGCAGGCCTTCGCGCACCACGGGGTGGTCGTCGACCAGCATGATCGTGATCACGCGGGCACCTCCAGCTCGAGTTCCGTACCGCCGTCCGCGCCGCCGCGCAGGCTCAGCCGGCCGCCCACCTGCTCCACGCGCGAACGCATCCCGCGCAGGCCGAAGCCCTCGGTGGGCGCGTCGGGGGAGAAGCCGCGGCCGTCGTCGCGCACGCGCAACCGTACCGTTCCGTCCACAGCGGACAGCCGCACCAGCACCGAGTCCGCGCCCGAGTGCTTGCGGACGTTGGCCAGTGCCTCCTGCGCGCCGCGCAGCAGCACGACCTCGGTGGCCATGGCCAGCGGTGGCAGGGGATCGTCCACTTCGTACTCGACGTGCAGGCCGGCTTCGTCGGCGAGGCGCTCGGCCGCGCGGCGCACCGCGTCGGTGAGGGTCCCGGCCGCGAGGTCCGAAGGTGCGAGCGCCGCCACCATCGCGCGGGCCTCGGCGAGGTTCTCGCGGGCCGTGGCCGACGCCAGCGCGAGGTGCCGGCGGACCGCCACCAGGTCGGTGTCCAGTTCGGACTCGATGGCCTGCGTGAGCGTGACGATGCTGGTGAACCCCTGCGCCAGCGTGTCGTGGATTTCGCGCGCCAGGCGTTCGCGTTCGGCCGCCGTGCCGGCCTCGCGCGAGAGCCGCGAGACCTCGGCCTGGCTGTCTTCCAGCTGCCGGATGAGCTCGGCGCGCGCGGCGCTCTGCTTGATGACGTCGGTGGTGAACTTGCCGGCCAGCACGCTGAACACCACGAGGATCGCGGTCATCGGCAGCAGGATCGGCAGGCTCGGGTTCTCCCAGCCGCCACGGACGACGGCGGCCACCGGGTCCAGCAGGATCAGCACCGTCGTGAGCACGATGCCCGGGCGGATCTCCTGCAGCATGAACAGCATCGGGCACGCCATGAACAGGATGAACGAGGCCGTGGTGTCCGAGAAGATCGCCGTGGCCACGAGCACGACCAGCGCACTTGTCGCGACAATGCGGGGCACGGGGTTGTCGTCGGTGCGTACGATCCGGCGCCCGGCAGCGAAATAGCTGAGCAGCAGCGCCGCGAGCGCCGTCTCCGCGACCACCTTCTCCGCCAGGGAGACGTCGTCGAAGAGCACCAGGAGGGCGGTCGCCAGGTAGACGACCGCGAACAGCACCTCCCAGACCCAGAACGAGCGCTCCCACGCGTCGTCCGGGGCGCTCACTTCGGTTCGTTCGTCCACCGGAACGTGAGCCGCGCGAGCACGAGCCCAGCCACGCACCAGGCGCCGAGCACCAGCGCCACCGTCGGAAGTTCCCATGACCCCGCCATCTCCTGACTCGCGGCCGCCTCCGGGAGGAAGACCGACCGGAAACCCTGGCAGATCCATTTCAGCGGGAAGAAGGACGCGATGTCGACCATGATCTTCGGCAGGTGCGTGATCGGCGTGACGAACACACCCGAGATGAACTGCAGTACCAGGTAGACCAATTGCACCACGGCCACCGTGCCGTTGGCCGTGCGGGTGAGCGAGCTGATCGAGATGCCGAGCAGCGTCGAGGAGATCACGCCGAGCAGCATCACCCAGACCAGCGTGGCCCACTTCTCGCCGTCGGTTGGCAGCTTCAGCCCGAACAGCAGCATCGCGACCGCGGACATGATCACCGTCTGCGCCACGCTCGTCACGAGCACCATGATCATCTTGCCGATGAAGTACGACGCGGCGGGCATCGGCGTGCCGCGCAGGCGTTTGAGCGCGCCCACCTCGCGGTCGGCCGCGATCCCGATGCCGACGCTGTTGAACGACGTCGACACGATGCCCGCGCCGATCATGCTCGCGGCGAGCAGCTGGCCCGACGAGACGCCGGCCTGTCCGGTCGGTCCGTCCAGAATGGACCCGAGCAGGATCATCAGCACCGCGGGCAGGGAGAAGGTGAAGACCACCTGCTCCTTGTTGCGGAAGAACTGCCGCAGCTCGAAACTGCCTCGCGCGGCGCCGAGGGTGAAGGTGCCCGGGAGGGCGAGTGCGGTGCTCACGATTTCTCCCCGATCAGTTCAAGGTAGATGTCCTCCAGGCTGGGGCGCGTCACGGTGAGGCCGGTGAGCTCCCTCGTCCCACCGGACACCTGCATGACGAGTTTCGTCGGGTACGCGGTGCGTTCCTCGTGCTCCCCGGTTTCGTCGCTCCACCGCACGATCGCCTCCGCCTGGCCGCGGCCGCCGAGCGTTTCGGGGGTCCCCTGGGCGACCACGCTGCCTTCGGCGATCACCACGAGCCGATCGGCCAGCGCCTCCACCTCGTCGAGGTAGTGCGAGGTCAGCAGGATCGTGGTGCCCTCCTTCGCGAGACCTTCGATCAGGCCCCAGAACTGCCGCCGCGCCTCTGGGTCGAAACCCGTGGTGGGCTCGTCGAGGAAGAGCAGCTCGGGCCGGCCGATGATGCCGAGCGCCACGTCGACGCGACGGCGCTGCCCGCCCGAAAGCGACTTCACGCGGGCGCCGGCCTTCTCGGTGAGCCCGACCTGGTCGATCACCGCCTCCGGGTCTCGCGGGTTGGGGTAGTACTTCGCGAAGTGCCGCACGGTTTCCGTGACGGTCAGTTCGGCCGCGTCGGTCGCGGTCTGCAGCACGATGCCGAGGCGGGAGCGCCATACGCGCCCGGCCTTGCCGGGGTCTTCGCCGAGCACATCGGCTTCGCCGGACGTGCGCTGCCGATGTCCTTCGAGGATCTCGACGGTCGTGGTCTTGCCCGCGCCGTTGGGCCCCAGAAGCGCGAACACCTCGCCGTGGTGGATGTCGAGGTCGAGGCCACCCACGGCGACGCGGCCGGGGTACTCCTTGCGCAGTCCGCGCACCCTCACTGCTGTGGTCATGGGTCAATCCTGCGGCCACGCACCGTCGCCGCGGGACGTCCGGCCAGTGGAATCCGGCTGTCCACCGAACGGTGGACAAGAGCCGGTGTTTCCCGTGGAACCAGCGAAAACGCCGTTGCGAACCCCGAAAATCAACCGCTGCACGAACGCCCGGCAGCGGCAACCGCCGCCGAGGTGAACCGCCACTATTGACAAATTGCCTAACATGACAGAATGTCTCACAAGCAGGTGACCGCCAGTGACGGTGTCCGCCTCTCGGTCCGCGTGACCGGCGCCGCGGACGGACCCACGGTCGTGCTCGTCCACGGCTACCCGGACAACGGCTCGATGTGGGACGGCGTGGCCGCCGAGCTCGGCCGTCGCCACCGCGTCGTGGTTTACGACGTGCGCGGTGCGGGCGAGTCCGACAAGCCGAAGGCGCGCAGCGCGTATCGCCTCGACCAGCTCGCCTCCGACCTCGTCGCGGTCATCGACGCCGTGCAACCGACCGGCAAGGTCCACCTGCTCGCCCACGACTGGGGCTCGATCCAGACCTGGCACGCGGTCACCGGCGACGAGCTGCGCGGGCGGATCGCGTCGTACACGTCGATCTCCGGCCCGAGCCTCGACCACGCCGGCGCGTGGTTCCGCGCGCAGCTGCGGCGGCCGTCGGGTCTGCCGCGTGCACTCCGGCAATTCCTGCACTCGTACTACATCCTGCTCTTCCAGCTCCCGCTCGTGCCGGAGCTGGGCTGGCGCTCGGGGATCGTGCCCGCGTTGATCCGCCGGCTGGACCCGGCCGCGGGAAACGTCTCGACGGCCGACGCCGTGCACGGCCTGAAGCTCTACCGCGCCAACATGTTCACGCGCCTGTCCCGGCCCGCGCCGCGTTCGGCCGACGTGCCGGTGCAGGTGCTCGCGCCGACCGGCGACGCGTTCGTGACCACGCCGCTGCAGACGGAGATCTCGCGCTGGGTGCCGGACCTGCGCGTGCGGCGGCTCACCGGTTCGCACTGGATCGCGCGCAGCAACCCGGACGTCATCGCCTCGGCCACGGCGGAGCTGATCGACCACGTCGAGGGCGGCGAGGAGAGCCGGGCGTTGAAACGCGCTCGCGTCGGCGACGCCGGGCGTGGCCGCTTCGCCAACCAGCTCGTGGTCGTCACCGGGGCCGGCAGCGGCATCGGGCGGGCGACCGCGCTGGCGTTCGCCGACGAAGGTGCCGACGTGATCGTCACCGACCTGGACAAGGTCGCGGCGACGGAGACGGCGAAGCTGGCGCGGGACAAGGGCGTCGAAGCCGGTGAGTACACAGTGGACGCTGCCGACGGCGACGCGATGGCCCGGTTCGCCGAGCAGGTGCGCGCGGAGTTCGGGGTGCCCGACATCGTGGTGAACAACGCCGGGATCGGGATGTCCGGGCCGTTTCTGGACACGTCGCTCGCCGACTGGGAGAAGGTCGTGGACGTGAACCTGTGGGGCGTGATCCACGGGTGCCGCGCGTTCGCGCCGATGATGGTCGAGCGCGCCGAGGGCGGGCAGATCGTGAACCTCGCGTCGGCCGCCGCGTACCTGCCGTCGAAGGTGCTCACGGCGTACGGGACGACGAAGGCCGCGGTGCTCGCGCTGAGCGTCGGGCTGCGGGCGGAGCTGGCGGGTGACGGCATCGGCGTCACGGCGATCTGCCCGGGTCTGGTGAACACCAACATCACCAGCACCACGCGATTCGTCGGCGTCGCGCCGGACGAGGAAGCGCGGCGGCAGAAGGCGTCGACGAAGCTCTACGCGCGGCGCGGCTTCGGCCCGGAGAAGGTGGCGCGCGACATCCTGCGGGCCGTCGAGCGCGACCGCGCGATCCAGCCGTCGACTCCTGAAGCGAAGGTCGCGCTGGTCCTGTCGCGCCTGACGCCCGGCCTGCTGCGCGCGGCGGCGAAACTGGACGTCACGCCATGAGCCGCCCGCGCCGGATGACCCCGCAGGCCCGGCGCGACGACCTGATCGCCGCCGCGCTGGACCTGTTCGGCAGCCGCGCGCCGGAGCTGGTGACGGTGGACGACATCGTCGCGCGCGCCGAGGTGTCGCGGCCGCTGTTCTACCGCTACTTCCCGAGCCTGCGCGAGCTGCAGGTCGAGGCGCTGCGCACGGTGACCGACGGCCTCGTCGACGGCCTCGCGCACCTCGAGAAGGGGCCACCGGAGGACCGGCTGCGCACAGCCGTGCGGGGGCTCATCGACGTGGCCGACCACTACCGCGCGGGCTACGTCGCCTTGCTGCGCAGCGGTTCCGTGATCGCGACCTCGGAGACGGACGCGGCCATCGACGAGGTGCGCAACCGGTCCGTGGAGCTGATCCTCGACGCGCTGGGCCTGGCCGAGCCGTCGCCGCTGGTGCTGCTCACGCTGCGGTGCTGGACCGCCGTGGTCGAGGGCGCGCTGCTGTCGTGGCTTCAGGAACGCGACGTGCCCCTCGAAATCCTCGACGGCTGGCTCGTCGACCAGCTCACGGCGATGCTCACCACGACCGCCGCCCACGACCCGGCGCGCGTTTCCCCGTGAAACGCCGTGAAGGGCACCTCGAGAGTCCTCGAAATGCCCTTCACGCCAAGCGCCGGTCAGTGCTTGGTGACGGTTTCCCAGCCCTCGACGTCCTCGGGCTTGCGGGGCTCCGGGCCCACGTACTTCGCCGACGGGCGCACGAGGCGGCCGGTCTGCTTCTGCTCCAGGATGTGCGCCGCCCAGCCGGCGGTGCGCGCGGAGGAGAACATCGCCGGCATCATGTGCGGCGGCACCTTCGCGAAGTCCAGGATCACGGCGGCCCAGAACTCCACGTTCGTCTCGATCGGGTGGTCCGGGCGGCGCTCGCGCAGCTCGGTCAGCGCGGCCTGCTCCAGCGCCGCGGCGACCTCGTAGCGCTCGGAGCCGAGCTCCTGGCAGGTGCGGCGCAGCACGCGGGCGCGCGGGTCCTCCGCGCGGTACACGCGGTGGCCGAAGCCCATCAGGCGCTCCTTGCGGTCGAGGATGCCCTTGACCAGGCCTGCGGCGTCACCGGTCCGCTCGACCTCTTCGATCATCGGCAGCACGCGCGCGGGCGCCCCACCGTGCAGCGGGCCCGACATCGCGCCGATGGCACCCGAGAGCGCGGCGGCCACGTCGGCACCGGTCGACGCGATCACGCGCGCGGTGAAGGTCGACGCGTTGAGGCCGTGCTCGGCGGCGGAGACCCAGTAGGCGTCGAGCGCCTTCACGTGGGCCGGGTCCGGCTCGCCGCGCCAGCGCACCATGAAGCGCTCGGTGATCGTCGAGGCCTCGTCGACCTTCGACTCCGGCACGGCCGGCTGCGAAATGCCGCGCGCCGACTGCGCGATGTAGGACAGCGCCATCACCGACACGCGCGCGAGCTGGTCACGAGCCTGCTCGTCGGTGATGTCGAGCAGCGGTTCGTAACCCCAGATCGGCGCGAGCATCGGCAGCGCCGCCTGCACGTCCACGCGTACGTCGCCCGTGTGCACCGGGAGCGGGAACGGCTCGGCGGGCGGGAGCCCGTTGCCGAACCGGCCGTCGACGAGAAGGCCCCACACGTCCCCGAAGCTCACCTTGCCGGCGAGGTCCTCGATGTCGACACCGCGGTACCGCAGCGCGCCGCCGTCCCGGTCGGGTTCGGCGATTTCGGTGCGGAACGCCACCACGCCTTCGAGGCCGGGGCGGAAGCCGTCGTCGGCCTGGTCGGAGTTCGTCTGCTTGATGGTGGAGGTAGTCACTTCGCGAACCTTTCGATGCGCATTTCCCCGGCTTTGTCTGACCACTCGCGCTGACGGGATACACGCAACTCGGCGCGCCTCATCGCACGGTTGGACAAACTTTGCTCCTCCGCCGAGCCGTGGGCAATGAAAGATGTGGTGGTTTCGGTCACGATTCCGAGAACGATTCAGTCCAGGAAGGCGTGTCGCGGCAAGTTCTTCAGCAACGGGCTGTGACCGAGCCCGAAGACGGGCGGTGTACCGGAGGTAAATCCTGTGTTTCCGAACCCGGCGACGCGGCGGGCCGGTGATACACCTGTCGCATGCACCTGAGCCCGCAGGAACGCGACAAGCTGCTGGTCCACGTCGCCGCCGATGTCGCGCGCCGCAGGCTCGACCGCGGCGTGCTGCTCAACTACCCCGAGGCCGTCGCGCTGATCACCGACCACGTGCTCGAAGGGGCGCGCGACGGGCTTTCCGTAAGCGAGCTCGCATCGAGCGGCCGCAGCGTGCTCTCGCGTGCGCAGGTGCTTTCCGGAGTGCCCGAAATGGTCGACTCCGTGCAGGTGGAGGCCACTTTCCCGGACGGGACGAAACTCGTCACCGTGCACGACCCGATCGTCTAGGAGAAGCGCGTGCGGCCAGGCGAGATCATTCCCGGCGACGAGCCCGTGGAGCTGAACCCCGGACGGGAGAGGGTGCGGCTGCTCGTGCGCAACCTCGGTGACCGGCCCGTGCAGGTCGGTTCGCATTACCACTTCGCGGCGGTGAACCCGGGGCTGGAGTTCGACCGCGAAGCCGCGCGCGGGCACCGGCTCGACGTTCCGGCCGGGACGTCGGTGCGGTTCGAGCCGGGCGTGGAGCGAGAAGTCGATCTTGTTCCGCTGGGGGGAAACCGGCGGGTGCCTGGGTTGCGTGCCGAATGGCGGCTTGTCGAAGGCGCTGGAGAGTTCTGAAATGCCCCGAATCGATCGTGAGCGTTATGCGGAATTGTTCGGTCCGACCACCGGTGATCGGATCCGGCTGGCCGACACGGACCTGCTCATCGAGGTGACCGAAGACCGGTCGGCGGGTTCGTCGGGTTCCGGCGACGAGGTGCTCTTCGGTGGCGGCAAGGTCATCCGCGAGTCGATGGGCCAGGGCATGGCCACGCGCGCGGAAGGGGCCCCCGACCTGGTCATCACCGGCGCCGTGATCCTTGACCACTGGGGTGTCGTGAAGGCCGACGTCGGCGTGCGCGACGGGCGGATCGTAGGCATCGGCAAGGCCGGCAACCCCGACACGATGGACGGTGTCGACCCGGCGCTCGTGATCGGTCCGGCCACGGAAGTCCTGTCGGGCAACGGGAAAATCCTCACCGCCGGCGGCATCGACTGCCACGTGCACTTCGTCTGCCCGCAGCTCGTGGACACCGCGCTCGCCGCCGGCCTGACCACGCTCGTGGGTGGCGGGACCGGGCCGAACGAGGGCACCAAGGCCACCACCGTCACGCCCGGCGCGTGGAACCTCGGCCGCATGCTGTCCGCAATGGACGGTTACCCGGTCAACGTCCTGCTGCTGGGCAAGGGCAACACCGTGCGCCACGAGGCTCTGCGCGAGCAGCTGGCCGGCGGTGCCGGCGGGTTCAAGCTGCACGAGGACTGGGGCAGTACGCCCGCCGCCATCGACGCGTGCCTCACCGTGGCCGACGAGTCCGGCGTGCAGGTGGCCATCCACACCGACACACTGAACGAGGCCGGCTTCCTCGAGTCCACTGTGGAGGCGATCCGCGGCCGCTCGATCAACGCCTACCACACCGAAGGCGCCGGCGGCGGCCACGCGCCGGACATCATCCAGGTCGTCTCGCTGCCGCACATCCTGCCGTCCTCGACCAACCCGACGCGCCCGCACACCGTCAACACACTCGACGAGCACCTCGACATGCTCGTGGTCTGCCACCACCTCAACCCGTCGGTGCCCGAGGACCTGGCGTTCGCCGAGAGCCGGATCCGGCCGAGTACCATCGCCGCCGAGGACGTGCTGCACGACCTCGGCGCCATCTCGATGATGAGCTCCGACTCGCAGGCCATGGGCCGCATCGGCGAGGTGATCATCCGGACCTGGCAGACCGCGCACGTGATGAAACGCCGCCGCGGCGCCCTGCCCGGCGACGGCGCGGCCGACAACCTACGCGCGCGTCGTTATGTCGCCAAGTACACGATCAACCCCGCCATCGCCCACGGCATGGACGCCGAGATCGGCTCGGTGGAGGTCGGCAAGCTCGCGGACCTCGTGCTGTGGGAACCGAAGTTCTTCGGCGTGCGCCCGCACGTGGTGCTCAAGGGCGGCTTCCCGGCGTGGGCGGCGATGGGGGACGCGAACGCGTCGATCCCCACTCCGCAGCCGGTGCTGGCGCGGCCGATGTTCGGGGCCGTGCCCCGGGTGGCCGCCGCGTCGAGTCTCCATTTCGTGGCGCCGGAGGCGCTCAGTTCAGGACTGGTCGAGACGTTCGGCATCAACCGGCCGCTGGTCGCCGTCGCGAACACGCGGGCGCGGACCAAAGCCGACATGGTGCTCAACGACGCGACCCCGGACGTGCGCGTGGAGCCCGACAGCTTCGCAGTGCTCGTGGACGGTGAGCTGATCGAGCCGATGCCGGTGGCGGAGCTGCCGATGGCCCAACGGTACTTCTTGTTCTGATGGAGCTTCTTTGATGGACTCAGTCGCGCTGATTCTCGCCGACTCCCGGTTCCCCGGGGGCGGCCACGTGCACTCCGGCGGCCTGGAGGAAGCCGTGAGCCGCAAGCTCGTGACGACCGAGGCCGACCTGCCGGGCTTCCTGCTCAGCCGCCTGCGCACGGCGGGCGCTCTGTCAGCCGCGTTCGCCGCGGCCTCGGCCCACGCCGCCGGCCGTGGCGTCCATAGCGGACATTGGCAGCGACTGGACCAGGAGCTCGACGCGCGCACGCCCTCTCCGGCCCAACGCGTGTCGTCGCGGGCCCAGGGCCGTGGCACCGCTCGGGCCGGGGCCGTCGCGTGGCCGTCGCCGGTGCTGACCGCGCTGCTCGCCGAGACGCCGCGGCCGCACCACCCGATCGTCTGCGGAGCGCTGGTGGGCATCGCCGGTGGCGAGCCGGCCGAGGCCGCGGCGGCCGTGGCGTACCTGGCCGTGAGCGGGCCGGCGAGCGCGGCCGTGCGGCTGCTGGGGCTCGACCCGTTCGCCGTCAACGCCGTGGTGGCCCGGCTCGGCGCCGAGCTGCGCGCCGTAGCCGGGGCCGCCGCCGACGTCGCCGGGCTGGACCCGTCGGACCTGCCCGCGCCGGGCTCACCCGCATTGGACCTGTTCGCCGAGGCGCATGCCCGGCACCACGAGGAAGAGGTGCGTCTCTTTGCCAGCTGAACACGGCCACGGTCATGGTCACGGTCACACCCATCCGGTCAGCTTCGATCCGACGGAGACCGAACCGGACCACTACGAACCGGCCCCGACGGCCGGGCGCGCTTACCGCATCGGCATCGGCGGTCCCGTCGGCAGCGGCAAGACGGCGCTGACGGCGGCGCTGTGCCGCGCGCTCGGTGGTGAGCTCAACCTGGCCGTGGTCACCAACGACATCTACACCACCGAAGACGCCGACTTCCTTCGCAAGGCCGGCGTGCTCGCGCCCGAGCGCATCGCGGCCGTGCAGACCGGCGCCTGCCCGCACACCGCGATCCGCGACGACATCACCGCCAATCTCGACGCCGTCGAGCAGCTGGAGGAGCGCTTCCCCGGGCTGGACCTGGTCATCATCGAGAGCGGCGGCGACAACCTCACCGCCGTGTTCAGCCGCGGCCTCGCCGACAGCCAGGTGTTCGTGGTCGACGTCGCGGGCGGCGACAAGGTGCCGCGCAAGGGCGGCCCGGGCGTGACGACGGCCGACCTGCTGGTGATCAACAAGATCGACATCGCCCACCTCGTCGGCGCGGACCTCGCCGTGATGACGTCCGACGCGCACCGCATGCGTGGCGACCTGCCGGTCATCGCGCAGTCGCTCGTGGACACGCCGGACGCGCACGCCGTCGCGCAGTGGGTGCGGTCGGTGCTGCCGGTGCGCGCGGGGTGAAGGCCCACGCGCGGGTGGTCGCGTGCTTCGAGGACGGCCGCACGGTGCTGCGTGAGCTGCGTTCGATGGCGCCGCTGACGTTGTTCCCGCGCCGCCGCACCGGGCGGGAAGCCGTGGTGCACCTCGTCAGTTCGGCCACCGCGCCGCTGGGCGGCGACGAGCTGCTGCTCGACGTCCACGTCGGGCCCGGCGCGGTGCTGCGGCTGTCCGGGGTGGCCGCGACGCTCGCGTTGCCGGGGCCGTCCGGCGGCCGCAGTTCGTCCACTGTGGACATCGAGGTGGCCGACGGCGGTTCGCTGGCCTACCTGCCCGAGCCGACGGTCGTCACCGCCCGCGCGGACCACGTGGCCGTGCTGCGCGCGAGGCTGGGGGAAAATTCCCGTTTCCACACGCGGGAAGTCCTGGTACTGGGCCGCGCGGGCGAACGGCCCGGCCGGCTCACCACGTCCACGCACGTGCTCCGCGGCGGAGTGCCGCTGCTGCGCCAGACGCAGACGATCGGCGACCTCGCGCTGGACGGCGGACTGGCCGTGCTGGCGGGCAGGCGGGTGCTCGCGACGGACCTCGAGGTGGGTTTTCCCGCGCGTCCCACGGCTTCGGGCGACTGGTGGGCGCGCACCTCACCGGCCGCCGGGGTCACGCTCACCACGGCGCTGGCGGAAGACGCCGTGGTTGCCTTGCGACTGTTGCCTTGAAACGCTTGGGCTGCTAAAACTTCGTGCCCAGCCAGCGCACGTCGACCGGGAACGCCGACACGGTGTTCCAGCGAGGGGAAGCCCTGCCAGTCCACGTCGGTACCGAGCGCGCGGCGGCGTCCGCGCTGTGTCGTGCACGCCGGACCGCGGATCGGCGCGTGCCGCCGTGACGCACCGGTGCAGAACAGCGTTCAAGCGCGAGGTGCAGGGACGATTCCCAGGCGTGGCAACGACTTAGCTTTCGGTGATCGCCTGTGATGGGGCCTGCGCGAGCCGGTGTTCCGCTGCTCGATACCGTGATCGCCGCGGGTTCGACGGCGCGACCGGCCGCCGGACCGTGCGCGTGGGCCACGTTTCGTGAGTGCTCGGCGGAGTGGCCACCGCGATTACCGGAATTAATTTTCGAGCGCTCCCGCGTCCGTTCGATCGGTAATTGGGATTTTCACAAGATGGACGCCGGTGTCGCCTCTGGGCGGCGCGCGGCGGGAAGGAGGGCCGGTGGCCCGTACCTACGGTGGCGTCCCGCCGGAGCAGAGACGCGCCGAGCGCCGGGAGCGGCTGCTGACGGCCGCACTGGAGCTGTTCACCTCGACGGGCTTCCGGCAGGCGAAGATCACCCAGTTGTGTACTCGTGCCGGGGTGTCCACCCGGAACTTCTACGAGGAGTTCGGCAGCAAGGAAGAGGTGCTGCGGACCCTGCACGACCGGATCAACTCGCTCGCGCTCACGCACGTCTCCGCCGCGCTGGAGGAGGTCAGGGACGCCGATGCGATGACGCGCATCGCGAAGCTGCTCGACGTCTTCGTCGCCACTGTGACGATCGACCCGCGCATGCCACGGCTGAACTACGTCGAGGCCGTGGGCGTGAGCCCGGAGCTGGAGGCGCAGCACCAGGTGTGGGTGGACCGCTGGGCGACGTTCATCGAGACGGAGGCGCGCCGCGCGGCCGAAGCCGGCGTCGCGCCGGATCGGGACTACCGGCTCACGGCGATCGCGCTCGTCGGCGCCGCCACGGGCCTGCTGAGGGAGTGGCAGGCGCACGAACCGCCGTTGCCGGTCGAGGACGTCGGCACCGAGCTGCGGGGGTTGATGCTGGCGGCGATCACACGAGCTTGATCGATTCGGGACCACGGGGTTAACCACGGGTTACGCCGCCCGGTCCGGTGAGGGTGGCAGGAGTCACCGTTCGGTGGGTTTCGCCGCAGCTGGGGAGCCAATACCGTCTCCGGATACCGATGAGTCGACACCCTCACCAGGGGTACGGAGGTTGGGGCCCATGATGCCGGAGACCGACGAGGTGGCCGACGTAGCCGACGCGGTGGTCCGGCTGCCTGGGATGCGGGTGGCCTACGACGGCGCTCCGTTCGACGAGACGGCGCTCGCGGCCACCTGGACCGAGCAACTGCAGAACTGGCTGGGCCAGGCGATCTCCGAAGGCGTCGCCGAACCCAACGCGATGGTGCTCGCCACGGCCGATCAGGAGGGGCACCCCTCGTCGCGCACGGTCCTGTGCAAGGGGCTGGACGAGCGGGGTGTGGTGTTCTACACGAATTACACGTCGGCGAAGAGCCATGACCTCACGGCGACGCGGTATGCGTCGGCCACGTTCCCCTGGTACTCGCTGCAGCGGCAGGTGACGGTGCGCGGTGAGGTGGAGAAGGTGGGTTCCGCGGAGACGGCTGAGTATTGGGCGCAGCGGCCGCGAGGGTCTCAGCTGGGGGCCTGGGCCTCGCCGCAGTCGCGGATCGTCGACGGCCGGCGGGCGTTGGAGAACGCGCTGCGGGGGATCGAGCGTCGGTTCGGGGATGTGGAGCACATTCCGGCGCCGCCGCATTGGGGTGGGTGGCGGATTCGGCCTGACTTTGTCGAGTTCTGGCAGGGGCGGGAGGACCGGATGCATGACCGGTTGAGGTTCAGGCGGACGGATGATGGGTGGCAGGTGGAGAGGTTGGCTCCCTGATCTGTCGGTTCTGTGGCTGAGTGGGTGCGTGGCTGCTGGTTGCTTCGCGCGGGGATCGAGGTGCAGGGGCGGGTCTGGGTGCATGGGTGAGTTGGGTGCATCGGTGGCCGTTGGTAGGTGGGGTTGGCTGCGGTTTCGAGGTGGGTGAGTTTCACTGAGGGGCTGGTGAAAGCGGCATTTCGGACGTGTGCCCGGCGATCAAAATCACCCGCGGGGCGATAGTTAGCGCGGCTAAGATAGTGAGTCGTGAGTTCTGATCCGGGGGCGGCGCGCCCTCGTCGGGGGGCGCGCGGAGTCCTCGGGCGCATCGTGGTCGATACGCGGCCGTTGAAGATTCCGGCGTTCCGGCGGTTGTGGATGTCGACGGCGGTGACCGCGGTCGGGTCGCAGCTGACGGCGGTGGCGGTGCCGAAGCAGGTGTTCGACCTGACCGGGTCGTCCGGGTATGTGGGGCTGACCGGGGCCGTCGCGCTGGTGCCGCTGCTCGTGTTCGGGTTGTGGGGCGGGGCGATCGCCGATGCGGTGGACCGGCGGAAGCTGCTGCTGGTCACGAACATCGGTGTGGCGATCTCGTCCGCGCTGCTGTGGTTGCAGGCCTTCGCGAATTTCCGCTCCGTGACGCTGGTGCTGGTGTTGCTGGCGGCCAACCAGGCGTTCTTCGCGATCAACATGCCCACGCGCGGCGCCGTCGTCGCGCGGCTGGTGCCGCCTGAACTGCTGCCGTCGGCCAATGCGCTGAACACGACGATGTCGACGTTCGGCGCGGTGTTCGGGCCGCTGTTCGGTGGGGCGCTGATCCCCGTGATCGGCCTGTCGACGCTGTACCTCGTCGACGTGTGCGCGTTGCTGATCACGCTCATCTCCGTGTGGCGGCTGCCGCCGATCCCACCGCTGAACGGGCCGTCGCGGCGGGCGGGGTTCGGCGATGTGGTCGACGGATTCCGCTACCTGGCCACGCAGAAGGTGCTGCTGGCGTCGTTCGTCGCCGACATCATCGCGATGGTCGCCGGCATGCCGCGCGCGCTGATCCCGGAGATGGCCGAGCGCACGTTCGGCGACCCGCCGGGCGGCGGTCCGGCGCTGGGCCTGCTCTACGCGGCCCTCCCGGCCGGCGCGATGCTGATCGGCCTGTTCTCCGGCTGGCTGCACCGCGTTTCGCGGCAGGGTGTGGCCGTCGTGGTCTCGATCTGCCTGTGGGGCGCGGCGGTCGCGGCGTTCGGGCTCGCGCACTCACTGTGGCTCGCGGTGATCTTCATGGCGCTGGCCGGCGGCGCCGACATGGTCAGCTCCGTCTACCGCCAGGCCATCCTGCAGACCGCCACCACCGATGAGATGCGCGGCCGCCTCCAGGGCGTGTTCACGGTCGTCGTCGCGGGCGGGCCGCGGCTGGCCGACCTGACGCACGGCTGGGCCGGCGCCGCGTGGGGCACCGAGGCCGCCGCGACGGGCGGTGGGCTGCTGGTGATCGTGCTGGTGCTCGCGGCGATGCTGGTCCTGCCCGCGTTCTGGCGCTACCGCGCGCCCACGGCAGAGGCCAAGCCCGAGCCGGTCGCGGCGAAGGACGCCGAACCGGTCGCGGGGGACTAGTCCGAACGGCCTAGCATGCCGGGCATGCGTGTTTACCCGGTCGCCCTGTTGCTCACCGCCGCCGCGCTCACCGCCTGCTCCTCGGGTGAGCAGCAGGCCGCCCCGCCGAAACCGTCTTCCACGAAGCCCGCGCCGCCGGGGTCGACGTGCTCGCTGCTCTCGGCAAGTGAGGTCGGCAGCGCCATCAAGATCCCCGGCGTCACCTCGAAGGCCGGCCCGAACCAGGAGAACGCCGCCAACGGGGGCAAGGCCACGAGCTGCGAATACCTCGTCGGCGACAAGCAGGCCGGCGCGCTGGCTGTGACCCGCTACGAGGGCCGCCAGGCCGACCCGGCCGAGATGGTCGCGGCGATCAAGAAGGCCAAGCCGGGCGCCGTCGACGTGCCGGGCTTCGCCAACGGCGCCGTGTACTACGTCGACGAGCAGAAGACCGCGACGCTGGCCACGGCCAAGATCGCCAAGGGCGTGCCCGTGCTCGTCAACTACACCGGTCCGGTGAAGATGACCCAGCAGATGATGGTTCCGCTGGTCAAAACGGCTGTCACCGCCGTCTGACTTTCGCTGGACTGCCGGACAAGGCAGACTATTCGCCCATGACGGACGTTAGAGCGGACGGTCCGCAGGTGGGTGGACCGGGTCTCCGGCGCGTGATGGGGCCGAAGCTCCTGTTGTTCTTCGTGGTCGGCGACATCATCGGTACGGGGATCTACGCGCTGACCGGCCAGGTTGCCGGCCGGGTCGGCGGTGCGCTGTGGCTGCCGTTCCTGCTGGCGTTCGTGGTCGCGTTCATGACCGCGTTCAGCTACCTGGAGCTGGTCGGCAAGTACCCACGGGCCGCGGGCGCCGCGCTGTACACGAACAAGGCGTTCGGGGTGCCGTTCCTGACGTTCATGGTCGCGTTCGCGGTGATGTGCTCCGGCATCACGTCGGCGTCGTCGGCCGCGGTCGCGTTCGGTGCGACGTACCTGGCGGCGTTCGTGAAGCTGCCGATGGTGCTGGTCGGGATCGTGTTCGTGATCGCGCTGGGACTGATCAACTTTCGCGGCGTGGGCGAATCGGTGAAGGCCAACGCGGTGCTCACCTGCATCGAACTGTCCGGTCTGCTGATCATCATCGGTGTCGGCGTGTGGGCCGTGATCAACGGCAACGGCGAACCGTCGCGGCTGGTCGAGATCAACACCGCCGACAAGACGTGGCTGGTGGCGATCACGTCGGCCACCTCGCTGGCCTTCTTCGCCATGGTCGGCTTCGAGGACTCCGTGAACATGGCCGAGGAATGCCACGACCCGGTGCGCATCTTCCCGAAGGCCATGCTCTGGGGCATGGTCGTCGCCGCGACGATCTACGTGCTGGTCTCCATCACGTCCTCGCTGCTCGTCCCGGCCGACGACCTGGCCGCGGCCAAGAGCAGCGCGCTGCTCACCGTGCTCGACGTCGGCGCCCCGGGCTTCCCGCGCGAAGTCTTCTCGGCCATCGGCCTGTTCGCGGTCATCAACTCGGCGCTGATCAACATGCTCATGGCCAGCCGCCTGCTCTACGGCCTGGCCAACGAGCGCGTGCTGCCGTCGGTCTTCGGCCGCGTGCACCCGACGCGCCGCACTCCGTGGGTGTCGATCATCTTCACGAGCGCCATCGCGATCCTCCTGGTGTCCTTTGTGGACATCAGTGCGCTCGGCGGGACCACGGCGTTGCTGCTGCTGGTCGTGTTCGCCATCGTCAACGTCGCGCTGCTCGTGCTGCGCAAGGACAAGGTCGAGCACAAGCACTTCCGCGCGCCCACGGCGATCCCCGTGCTGGCCGCGATCTTCTGCCTCTACCTCGTGAGTCCACTGTCGGGCCGGCCGGCGAGCGACTACACCGTGGGTGCCATCCTGCTCGGGGTGGGTGTGGTGCTGTGGTTCGTGAACTGGCTGGTCAAGCGGGGTCTTGACCGGCGCGACGTCAAGCGTGAGCCGGTCGGCTGAGGTGTTCGAAGTCTGTGCGGTCGTGGGCGGCGAAGATGGTGACGTCGCTCGTCAGCCGCAGCTCGCGGAGGCGCTGTTGGTTCTCCAGGCGTTGCGCGGGCACAGTCTGCACGAGGCGTTCGAACAGGGCCAGGCCCGGCGGGATGACGCCCGGTGAGTCGATCTCCGAGTGGTAGAAGTACGCGTCCCCGGCGTTGAGAAGCCATCCGGTGTCCGTGTGCACGGCGACGCCGGCGTGGCCGAGGGTGTGGCCGGCCAGGGGGATCAGGGCGACGTCGGGGAGGATTTCCGTCACCGCGGAGAAGTCGAACCAGTCGTCGCCGGCGTCCTCATGGGGAGTCCACTGTGGACCGTGGGCGAACTGCACCTGCCGGTAGCGCTTGTTCCCCGCGTGGTAGGCGGCGAGCTCGGCCGCGTAGACGTGCACGCGGGCCTGCGGGAAGTCGACGAGGCCACCCGCGTGGTCGAGGTCGAGGTGGGTCAGCACGATGTCGCGCACGTCGGCCGGGTCGAAGCCGAGGGCGCGGATCTGGCTCACGGCGGTTTCCTCGGCGCGGGAAACGGGCTTCGACAGGGTGAGGAACCGGCGGCCCAGCCAGCGTTCCGGGTCGGCGACGGCGGGCGTGCCCATGCCCGTCTCGATCAGCACGAGGCCGGTGGCGGTCTCGAGCAGCAGGCAGTGGCACACGAGTGTGGCGTGCCGGAACAGGCCGGGGCGGCCGTCGACGAGCCGGCCGCCGATGGGGGTCATGGTGCCGCAGTTCAGGTGGTGCACGCGCATCAGGCGAACTCCCTCTCGACGGTGGTGTGCAGGTGGGCGGCGATGTCGCGCAGGGGCGCGACGTCGCGGCGGGTCCTGGCGAATAGCAGCGCGCCTTCGATCGACGCGAGCACCACCGTGGCCAAGGAGGCAGCGCGGTCAACCGCAAGACCCTGGGCGGTGAAGTATCCGGTCAGCCGCGTGTGCCAGCCGGCGTAACCGTCCTGGCAGGCCTCGCGGATCGGTTCGCTCTCCGCGGCGGCCTCCAGTGCGACTGTTGCAAGTGGACACCCGCGCCGGAAGCCGGACTCGGTGAGCGAGGCGGCCAGTGCGTCGACCACCGCGTCGATCGCCGAAGCCGGGTTCGGCGCGGCCGTGACCACGGCGGTCAGCACGTCGGCCACCCGTTCGCTCGACAGCCGCACGGCCTCGGCCGCCAGCTGCTCCTTGCCGCCGGGGAAGTGGAAGTACAGCGAGCCCTTCGGGGCGCCGCCCGCGGCGACGAGCTGCGTGAGGCCGGTGGCGTGGTAACCCTGCGCCTGGAACAGTTCGGCGGCGGAGTCGAGCATGCGGCGGCGGGAGTCGGTGCGGCGGACCATGTGGCTCACCGTAGCTCGAACTATGACGACCGGTCTAGTTAGTTTGACCGGCCGCAGCCACGTGGTGTCCGCCGGTAATGTCTGCGGCATGGCCAACCCCACCGGAGAGCAGTTCGAAATCACCCGCGGCAACGCGCGCGCCATCGTCACCGAGATCGGTGCCGGCCTGCGTGCGTTCGAGGTCGGCGGCGTGCCCTACGTCGAGGAGTTCGCGGCCGACGAGATGCCGCCGAAGGGCCTCGGCCAGGTACTGCTCCCGTGGCCGAACCGCACGAAGGGCGGCGAGTGGGAGTTCCAGGGCGAGAAGCAGCAGCTGGAGATCACGGAAGCCGCGCGCGGCAACGCGATCCACGGCCTCACGCGCCACAAGGAGTGGGAGCTGCTGGAGCACGCGGAGTCGTCGATCACGCTCGCGGTCGACGTCGAGGTGCAGCCAGGCTGGCCGGTGCCGTTGCGCGCCACCATCACCTACGAACTGCAGCCACGCGAGCTCACGATCACGCACGAGATCCGCAACGAGGGTGAGCAACCCATCGGCGTCGGCGTGGGCACGCACCCGTACTTCCGCATCGGCGACGTGCCGACCGACGAGCTCACGCTCACGCTGCCGGCTTCGCGCGTGCGCCCGTACGTCGGTGACCAGCAGATGCCGTACGCGGACGAGCAGGATGTCGCGGACACCGAATACGACTTCCGCGGCGGCCGGGTGCTCGCGGGCGTCGACCTCGACACCGCGTTCGGCTCGCTTTCCCTGGCCGACGACGGCACGCACCACCACGTGCTCTCCCACGAGGACCAGCGGCTGGTGGTCTGGACCGGGCCCGACTTCCGCTGGGTGCAGGTGTTCACGCCCGACGACCTGACCGGCCGCGGCCGCGCCGTCGCGCTCGAGCCGATGACCTGCCCGGCCGACGCGCTCAACACCGGCACGGACCTGATCGAGCTGGAGCCCGCGACGTCGTGGACCGGCAGCTGGGGCATCCGCGTTCCGTGACCGTGTCGCCCGAGCTGCTGACCGAGGCCGACGCCGGTGAGCTGCTCACGCTGCAGCGCGCCGCGTACCTCAGCGAGGCCCGCGCGCACGACAACTTCGAGCTTCCGCCGCTGGTGGAGCCGTTGGAGAGCGTGCGCGCGGCGCTCGCCGACCCGTCGCTGCCGGTGTGGGGCGTGCGCGCCGGCTCGCGGCTGATCGCGACGGTGCGGGTCCGGGCGAACGGTGACGTCGGTGAAGTCGGGCGGCTGGCCGTGGCGCCGGATCGGCAGGGCGAGGGCCTCGGCACGGCGTTGCTGCTCGCGGCGGAAGAGCTTGCCCCCGCTGAGGTCACGCGGTTCCGGCTGTTCACCGGCGAACGTTCCGCCGGGCCGCTGCGGCTGTACGCGAAGCTGGGCTACCGCGAGACCCACCGCAGCCCCGAGGCCAACTACGAGCTCATCCACCTGGAGAAACCCCGCGAGCGGGCACCCGCGGCAATTCGTTAGCGTGTCAAACTATGGCTTCTAAGGCGATTGTGGGGGGCTACGTCGTCCCCGTCGGTTCGGCTCCCATCGAAGACGGCACCGTGCTCATCGAAGACGGCCGGATCGTCCAGGTCGGCGCCGCCGCCGACGTGGACGTGCCGGAGGACGCCGAGCTCGTCGACGCGTCCGGCAGCTGGGTCCTGCCCGGCTTCATCGACGCGCACGCGCACCTCGGCGTCCACGAGGACGGCGAAGGCTGGGCCGGCAACGACACCAACGAGATGACCGACCCGAACGGCGCGCGCTTCCGCGCGGTCGACGGCATCGACCCGTACGAGCCGGGCTTCGACGACGCGCTGGCCGGCGGCGTCACGAGCGTGGTGATCAAGCCGGGGTCGGGCAACCCGATCGGTGGCCAGACCATCGGCGTGAAGACGTGGGGCCGCAGCATCCTGGACATGACGTTCGCCGAGCAGGTGAGCGTGAAGAGCGCCCTGGGCGAGAACCCGAAGCGCGTGTACGGCGACAAGAAGCAGACGCCGTCGACCCGCCTCGGCGTGGCCGCGATCCTGCGTGAGGCGTTCACGAAGGCCCGCAACTACCAGGCCAAGCGCGAGCACGCCCTCGCGGAAGGCAAGCCGCACGAGGTCGACCTGACGCACGAGACGCTGTCGAAGGTCCTCGACGGCGAGCTGTACTGGGACCAGCACGTGCACCGCGCCGACGACATGGTCACGGCCATCCGGCTGGCCGACGAGTTCGGCTACAAGCTCGTGATCAACCACGGCACCGAGGGCCACCTCATCGCCGACCTGCTGGCCGAACGCGGCGTGCCCGTCATCCTGGGGCCCCTGTTCACCACCAAGTCCAAGGTCGAGCTGCGCAACCGATCCCTTCGCTCGGCCGGCATCCTGGCGCGCGCGGGTGTGAAGATCGCCATCACCACCGACCACCCCGTGGTGCCGATCAACTTCCTCGTCTACCAGGCCGCCCTCGCCGTGAAGGACGGCCTGGACCCCGAGACGGCGCTGCGCTCGCTCACCGTGCACCCGGCCGAGATGCTCGGCCTGGACGACCGCATCGGCTCCCTGGCCCCCGGCCTCGACGCCGACGTGGTCCTCTGGTCGGGCGACCCGCTGGACGTCATGAACCGCGCCCTGCGCGTCTTCATCCGGGGCCGCGAGGTCTACCACTACGACGAGTCCACGGGCGAGGGCGTCGCGGCGGACCGCCGGTACCGCGAAACCCGCTGACGCACCACCGCTTGGGGCGCCGAGGGTTCGGTGCCTCAAGCGGTGAGCGTGGTGAGGTCGATCTTCGCGGGATCGACGATCCAGTAGAACGGGATGCCGGCGGCGACAGCACGAGGCGCCTCTCGGGCAGCTCGGTGTATCCGGGCTCGGTCTCGCCGCGCGCCAGGCAGGTCTCGATCGTGAGCAGCCGCCGGGGCGTCGCGTAAGAGGTCATCTTGGACACGCTGCGTGACTGTGAGCCGAGTACGTGCTGGGTCACGATCCGTCAGGCTGCCTTCAGCGCCCTCGCGATCAGCATCCGCTGGATCTGGTTCGTCCCCTCGAAGATCTGGGGCACCTTCGCCTCGCGCATGTAGCGCTCGACCGGGAAGTCGCGCGTGTAGCCGGCGCCGCCGAGGACCTGGACGGCGTCGGTGGTCACCTGCATGGCGCCGTCGGTGGCGACGAGTTTCGCGATGGACGACTGGCGCTGGAAGTCGAGGCCGCGGTCGCGGCGGCGGGCGGCGTCGAGGTAAGTCGCGCGGGCGGATTCGACGGTGGCGGCCATGTCGGCGAGCAGGAACTCCAGGCCCTGGAACTCGATGATGGGCCTGCCGAACTGGGTGCGGCCCTTGGCGTAGGCCACGGCCTCGTCCAGCGCGGCCTGTGCCAGGCCCACGGCACACGCGGCGATGCCGAGGCGGCCGGAGCTCAGGGACGACAGGGCGATCTTCAGGCCGGAACCCTCGTCGCCGATCCGGCGGGAGACCGGCACCCGCGCGTTGTCGAAGATCATCTGCGCGGTCGGGGAGCCCGTGAGGCCCATCTTGCGTTCGCGAGGAGCCGCGGACAGACCGGAAGTGGCGGCGTCGACGAGCAGGCACGAGATGCCGTGGCCGCCGTCGTCGCTCGTGCGGGCCATGGTGGTGTAGAAGTCGGCGGCGCCGGCGTGGGTGATCCAGGCCTTGGTGCCGTTGACCACGTAGTCGTCGCCGTCGCGGCGGGCGCGGGTCGACAAAGCGGCCGCGTCGGAGCCGGCCTGCGTTTCCGACAGGGCGTACGCGCCCAGCAGCGCGCCGCCGAGCATGTCCGGCAGCCAGCGTGAGCGCTGCTCGTCGGTGCCGTGGTGGGCCAGCGCGTAGCAGGACATCGTGTGCACCGACAGCCCCACGCCGACGGTCATCCACGCGGCGGCGATCTCCTCCAGCGCCTGCAGGTACACCTCGTACGGCAGGTCGGAGCCACCCCAGCGCTCGGCGTAGGGCAGCCCCAGCAGCCCGGACTTGCCCAGCAGCGTGAACGCGTCGCGCGGGAACTCCTCGGCCTCCTCGGCCGCCGCGGCGCGGGGCTTCAACTCGTCGCGCGCGATCTCCCTGACCAGCGCGAGCAGGTCCTCGGCCTCGGGGGTGGGCAGCAAACGTTCCGCCGGCATGGCTCCTCCAGTGGCAGGAGTACTGAAAACAGTACTGGGGGCCGTTTGAGAGTACCGTACGGAGGTGGGAGCTGTCCTGACTTCATGAGGGATAGTGACGCGATCAGGAAAGCTGGTGGCCCCCGATGGCAGTACCGTCTGACCCCGAAGCCCGACGACGCCCGACGGCGCGGCAGCAGGCGTTGCTCGCCGAGCTCGAGGCGCTGTTCCTGGCGGAGGGTTTCGCCGGCTTCACGCTCGACGACCTGGCCGCCCGCCTGCGCTGCTCCAAGTCGACCCTCTACGCGCTCGCCCCCAGCAAGGAGCAGCTGGCGGTGAAGGTCGTCGCCCACTTCTTCAGGGGCGCCGCGAAGCGCATCGAGACCCGCATCGAGGGCATCGACGACGCGCGCAAGCTGATCGGGGAGTACCTCGCCGGTGTCTCGGAGCACCTGAACCGCGCGTCGCCCGCCTTCATGACCGACATCGCGCAGTTCGAGCCGGCCCGCGACAGCTACCAGCTCAACAGCCGCGCCGCCGCCCGCCGCATCCGCGCGTTCATCGACAAGGGTGTGGCCGACGGTGTGTTCCGCGACGTGCACGCCCGCCTCGTCGCCGAGATGACGGGCCTGATCGTCGAGGGCATCCAGACCGGCGTGCTCGGGCGCCGCACCGACGTGTCCGACGCCGAGGCGTTCACCGCGCTCGGCGAGCTCCTCCTCGGTGGGTTGAACAAGGACTGAGGACAGGATTTGTCACGAACAGGTCCTCTACACTCGCGCTCGTGATCGTGGTGGGTGGAGAGGCGCTGGTCGACCTCGTTCCGGGTGAACTGCTGGACTCCAATGTGGACGGTGGGCTGCGGGCATTGCTGCCCCGGTTGGGCGGCGGGCCCTACAACGTCGCGCTGGCCGCCGCGCGGCTCGGTGTGCCGGCGTCGTTCCTGTCGCGCGTGTCCACCGACCGGTTCGGTGTCGCGCTCGTCGACCGGCTCGTCGACTCCGGCGTGGACACCACGCTGCTGCAGCGCGGCGACGAGCCGACCACGCTCGCCGTGGTGGCACTGGACCAAACGGGTGCCGCCCGTTACACCTTCTACGTCGAGGGCACGGCCGACCGGCTCGTGACCGACCCGGGCACGCTGCCCGACGACGCCACCGCGCTTTCGCTCGGCACGCTCGGCCTGGTGCTGGAGCCGGGCGCCAGCGCGTACGAAGCGATGCTGCGCCGCGAGGCCGCGCGCGGCACGCTCACCGCGCTCGACCCGAACATCCGCGAGGCGCTCATCGCCGACCCGGCCGCCTACCGCGCACGGTTCGCGTCGTGGCTTCCCGATGTCCGGTTGCTGAAGATCTCCGACGACGATGCGGCGTGGCTCACCGAAGGAGCCGATCCGGTGGCGGCCGCGAAGACGTGGGTCGAGTCCGGTGTGGACGCGGTTGTGCTGACCCGCGGCGCCGAAGGGCTGTCCGTGATCACCGCCGCAGGTGAGCTGGCCCACGTGCCTTCGCGGCGGGTGCCGGTGGTCGACACGATCGGGGCGGGCGACACCGTGCAGGGCGCGCTGCTGGCGTGGCTGCACACCCGCGAGGTCCGTGACCTGGCCGCACTCGACGCCGACGCGTGGCGCGAGGCTCTCGGCTACGCCGCGAAAGCGGCCTCGATCACCGTCTCGCGCAGCGGCGCGGAGCCGCCGACGGCGCGGGAAATGGCTTCCACCGTGTGAACCTGGTCCCAAAGGGGCTATTGAGGGCAACGCAGCGGCTGCGCGCACACCCTTATTTCGACTAGCGTAGGGGGGAATTCATACCCCAGCGGGGCGGTGTGCAGCGAGGCGCGTGTTTCCTCGCGTGAACACGTGGCTACCTGTGGAACGTACAGGCGCCGCCGGCCCGTGCCAACGTGAGAGGGACCTGCATGTCCGACGCGACGAATGCGGGGCAGTCCGGCGGCGAAACCGCGACGCTGCGCCTGCCGAGTGGCGAGCACGAATTCAAGGTCGTCCACCCGGTGGAGGGCGCACCCGGGATCGAGCTGGGGAAGCTGCTCGCGCAGACGGGGTACATCACTTACGACCCCGGGTTCGTGAACACCGGTGCCGCGTCGTCGGCCATCACCTACATCGACGGTGATGCGGGCATCCTGCGCTACCGCGGGTACCCGATCGAGCAGCTCGCCGAGAAGTCCAGCTTCATCGAGGTGTCCTACCTGCTCATCTACGGTGAGCTGCCCACCGAGGCCCAGCTCGCCGACTTCACCGAGAAGATCCAGCGCCACACGCTGCTGCACGAGGACCTCAAGGCCTTCTTCTCGGGCTTCCCGCGCGACGCGCACCCGATGCCCGTGCTCTCGAGCGCGGTCTCGGCGCTGTCGACCTTCTACCAGGACTCGCTGAACCCCTTCGACGAGCCCAACGTGGAGCTGTCCACCATCCGCCTGCTCGCGAAGGTGCCGACCTTGGCTGCCTACGCGTACAAGAAGTCCGTGGGCCAGCCGCTGCTGTACCCGGACAACTCTCTGGGCCTGGTGGAGAACTTCCTGCGGATGACCTTCGGCTTCCCCGCGGAGCCGTACGAGGTGGACCCGGCCGTCGCCAAGGCGCTCGACCTGCTGTTCATCCTGCACGCCGACCACGAGCAGAACTGCTCGACGTCGACGGTGCGTCTGGTCGGCTCGTCGGAGGCGAACCTGTTCGCCAGCATCTCGGCGGGCATCAACGCGCTGTTCGGCCCGCTCCACGGCGGTGCCAACGCGGCCGTTCTCGACATGCTCGAGGGCATTCGCGACGAGGGCGGCGACGTCGCCTCGTTCGTGAACCGCGTGAAGAACAAGGAAAAGGGTGTCAAGCTCATGGGCTTCGGGCACCGGGTCTACAAGAACTACGACCCGCGCGCGAAGATCATCAAGAACACCGCCGACGAGATCCTCGGCAAGATCGCGGGCGGCGACCAGCTGCTCGACATCGCCAAGAAGCTCGAGGAGACGGCGCTTTCCGACGACTACTTCGTCGAGCGCAAGCTGTACCCGAACGTGGACTTCTACACCGGCCTCATCTACCGGGCGCTCGGGTTCCCGACGAAGTTCTTCACCGTGCTCTTCGCGCTGGGCCGGCTCCCTGGCTGGATCGCGCACTGGCGCGAGATGATCAACGACCCGCAGACGAAGATCGGGCGCCCGCGCCAGATCTACACCGGTCACGCGTCGCGCGACTACAAGTCGATCTCGGAGCGCTGAGTTCCCGCTCTGAACTGTTCTGAACGCCCCGCCGTGCAGCCGCACGGCGGGGCGTTTAGCGTTGGCGGGTATGACGAGCGTGCTGTGGTTCCGGCGAGACCTGCGGCTCGGCGACCACGCGGCGCTGCTGGCGGCCGCGGAGGCCGGCGAGCCGGTGCTGGCGTTGTACGTGCTCGACGAGAAGCTGCTGAAGCCGTCGGGCGCGCCGCGACGGGCGTTTCTGTTGGGGTGTCTGGAATCGCTGGACGCCGCGCTGGACGGCCGGCTGATGGTGGTCCACGGCGATCCGGTGCGGGAAGTCGTGCGGGTGGCGCGGTCGGTGGGTGCTTCGGCGGTGCACGTCAGCGCCGATGCCGGTCCTTATGGCCGGCGCCGTGACACTGCCGTGGCGGAAGCCTTGGCGGAGCACGATATTTCGTGGGTGGTCACCGGGTCGCCCTACGCGGTGGCGCCGGGGCGGGTGACCAAACCGGACGGTGATCCGTACCGGGTTTTCACGCCGTTTCACCGCGCGTGGACCCGGCACGGCTGGCGGCGGCCGGCGGACACGGGTGCGTCCCTTGTGGACTGGGTGACGCCTGCTGAGTCGCGGAAGCTCCCTTCACTTCCGGATCTCGGGGAGATGGCGTTGCCTGCGCCCGGCGAACCGGCGGCACTCACGGCTTGGCACGATTTCCTGGACGCGGGCGTGCGTTCCTACGCCACCGACCGCGACCGCCCCGACCGTCCGGGCACCACGCGGATGTCGCCCTACCTGCGCTGGGGTGCCATCCACCCGCGCACGATGCTCGCCGACCTGTCGGGTGATTCCAGCGACGGCGCCCAGGCGCTGCGCTCGGAGCTGTGCTGGCGCGAGTTCCACGCAGACGTTCTCTGGCACCGCCCGGAAACCGCCCGCGAGAACTACGACTCCCGGTTCGACCGCATGGACCACGACTCCGATTCGGACGCGTTCGACGCGTGGTGCGCCGGCCGCACCGGTTACCCGATCGTCGACGCCGGCATGCGCCAGTTGCTGGCCGAGGGCTGGATGCACAACCGGGTGCGGATGGTCGTCGCGAGCTTCCTCGTGAAGGACTTGCACTTGCCCTGGTGGTGGGGCGCGCGGCACTTCATGCGTCATCTGGTGGACGGCGACCTCGCGTCCAACCAGCTGAACTGGCAGTGGGTCGCGGGCTCGGGTACCGACGCGGCGCCTTACTTCCGCGTCTTCAACCCGACCACGCAGGGGGAGAAGTTCGATCCCGACGGGGATTATGTGCGGCGTTATGTGCCGGAGCTGCGTGGAGTGGCGGGGAAAGCGGTGCACAAGCTGAAGGAGCGGCCGCCGGGCTATCCGGAGCCGTTGGTGGATCACGCGCACGAGCGGCAGGTGGCGTTGCAGCGCTACGGAGCCATCACCGGGTCCTGAGGTGCTGAGGTCCTCAGTGGACGGCCCGGCCCCCTGGACCGGGCCGTCCACTCGGATCACAGGCCCGCGATGGCGAGCGCGAGCTTCTGCACGATCTCCGGCTGGCCGTCGAAGTCCTTGTCGGTCGTGTTGATCGAGTAGACGACGCGGCGCTGCAGATCGCGGGTGGCCCAGATGCCGTTGGTGTAGCCGTAGCGGCTGCCGGTCTTGCCCCAGACGGTGACGCCGTTGACGGTTTCGGTCATGAGGCCCTGGCTGTAGATCGCGGGGTCGTCGGTACCGAAGGTGGTCACGGCCGGCACGGTGAACATGCGCTGCAGTACCGGTTTCGGCACGAGCCGGCCCTGGAAGAGGGCGATCAGGAACTTGTCGAGGTCGCCGGTGGTGGAGATCATCTCGCCCGCGGCCCAGGGGATGGACTGGTTCATGCGGGTCAGGTCCACGAGCTGCCCGTTCACGAGCTGGTAGCCGTGGGCGTAGGGCGCGGGCAGGTTCGGGTCGTTGCCGGGCACGGAGGTGTCGCGCAGGCCGAGCGGGCGCAGGATGCGGTCGCGCACCTCGTCGCCGTAAGAGTGGTGCGTGAGCTTCTCGACGAGCAGCCCGGCGACGAGGTAGTTGGTGTTCGTGTACTGCTGGCTCGTACCGGGTGCGAAGACCAGGCCGTGCTGGAACGCCGTGGCCAGCACCTGCTGCGGGGTGAAGACGGTGTAGCGGTGGTCGACGATCCACTGTGGATTCTCGGGCAGGTCGACTCCGGGCAGGCCGCTGGTGTGGTTGAGCAGCTGCGCCACGGTGATCCGCGGGTAGCTCGCGGGTAGCAGGCCCGGCAGGTAGCGCTGCACGGGCGCGTCGAGGTCGAGGCGGTGCTCGGCGGCGAGTTGCAGCACGACGACGGCCGTGAACGTCTTGGTGATGCTGCCGATGCGGAAGTGCGCGTTCGCCGGGACGGGTGCCCCGGTGCTCAGGTCGGCTGTCCCGGAGACGCCGCTCCACGCGCCGGCCGAGCCGCGGACCTGCACGAGCGCGCCGGTGGCCTGGGCGTTGGGCAGGCCGGCGATGGCGCCCGCCAGCGAGGCCGGGTTCATCGGCGGCAGCGTGGACCGCGCCGGCGCTGAATGTCCCGGCGCTGAATGTCCCGGCGCGGCGGGCTCGGCGAGCGCGGCCGGGGTCACGGCGGCGGTGAGCAGGAGGGCGGCGCTCGCGGCCGCGGCGATGCGGATCAGCGGGTTTCTCTTCATGACAGCGAGTCTTTCGACTCGCGAACGACCTGCCATCGGGGAGAAACCCGGGCTCGGCTACCTAAGGGTCAGCTGCGCAGGGTCATTCGTGCACTGTCAGCCGCGCAGGGCCTCGAGCAGCTTCAGCCGGCTGCCCACGCGCAGCACACCGTTGCGGTAGATCCGCGCCCCGACCCACGTCACGAGGGCGATCAGCACCGCCGTCAGCACCAGTGACAGCACGATCTCCCACAGCTGGGCCGAACCCGTGGCAATACGAGCCGGCATCAGGACCGGCGACAGCAACGGAATGAGCGAGAGGATCTTCGTCGCCGCGCCGTCGGGCGACTGAGTGAGGAGGTTGATGCCCGCGATGAACCCGATGACGAGCGCGATGTTCACCGGCGCCACCACCGTCTGCGTGTCTTCCTGGCGCGAGACGAGCGAGCCCGCTGCGCCGTAGATCATGGCGTAGAGCAGGAAACCGAGCAGGTACCACACGACGCCCCACACCACGGCGCCCACGGCGATGCCCGAGATCGACCCCAGGACACCCGTTCCCAGCGCCGCGAGGAGCCCGACCACGGCGAGGATCCCGAGCTGCGCCAGCCCGACCAGCCCGAGGCCGATCACCTTGCCCAGCAACAGGTGCCACGGCCGCACGGCCGCCAGCAGGATCTCCACGACCCGGCTCGACTTCTCCTCGACCACGCCCTGAGCCACGAGCATCCCGTACGTGATGATGCTCAGGTACAGCAGCACCGCCACGACCACGCCGACCACGAGCTTCTGCCCGGCCCGCGGATCGCGTTGCTCCAGCGGCAACACGTCGACGTGGGCCGCGGACACCGCCTGGTGCACGGCGACCGGGTCGAGGTGCGCGGCCGACAGCTGCGCGTCGAGCACCTGCTGCTGCACGATCCCGTCGAGGGTGTGCTGCAGCGTCGGGTCCGCTGTGGACTTCACGGTGACCCGCAGCCTCGAGGCGCTGCCGGACACGAGCGCGTCGACGTCGCCGCTGCGCACCTGCGCGAGCCCGTCCTGTTCGGACGCGACGGTGACCACGTCGATCGTCTCGCCGCCGGCCTTCCCGGCGAGCTGCAGCTGCTGCGCGATCCCTTGTGCCTGACCGGTCAGCGCGACCTTGGTCGTGGTGGCGGACCCGAGGAGAAACGCCTGCAGTGCCACATATCCGACAAGCAGCAGCAACAACACCGCCGTGCTGACCACGAACGCTCGCGTGCGCAGCCGCGTGTTCACCTCGCGTTTTGCCACGAGCCGCACGGCCCGCGCGGCGCTGATGCGGCTCACGTCGGGCCTCCCTGGGCGACGGCGTCGCGGAACAGTTCGGTCAGCGATCGCCGCTGCCGGCTGAACTCCGTGACCGGCCCGGTGGCCAGCGCGGCGGCGAGCACGGCCTGGTCATCGGCGCTCGACGCCAGCTCCAGCACCGTCGTGGCGCCGGAAGACTCGACCACGCGCGCGCCGGGCACGGTCGACGCCCAGCCGGGCCGTGCGCCCGGCGCCGTGACCACGAGCCGGCTGCCGGCGCCGCGCGTGAGGTCCTCGACCGTGCCGACGGCGACCATGCGCCCGTCGCGGATGATCCCGACGCGGTCGCACAGGCGCTCGACCAGGTCGAGCTGGTGGCTGGAGAACACCACGGGCACGCCGGCGGCCGCCTTCTCGCGCAGCACCACGCTCATCACGTCGACGGCGATCGGGTCGAGGCCGGAGAACGGCTCGTCGAGCACCAGCACGCCGGGGTCGTGCACGAGTGCGGCCGCGAGCTGCACGCGCTGCTGGTTGCCGAGGCTGAGCTTCTGCACCTCGTCCTTGCGGCGCTCGCCCAGCCCGAGCCGCGCGAGCCACAGCTCGGTGGCGCGGTGGGCGTCGTTGGTGCTCAGGCCGTGGAGCTCCGCGAGGAACACGAGCTGGTCGAGCACCTTCATCTTCGGGTACAAACCGCGCTCCTCGGGCATGTACCCGATGCGCGTACGGGTTTCGTGCGTCACCGGCTCGCCCGCGAACCGGACCTCGCCGGAGTCGGCCGCGAGCACGCCGAGCGCGATGCGCATGGTGGTGGTCTTGCCGGCCCCGTTGCTGCCGACGAAGCCGAACAGCTCACCCGGCCGCACGTCGAACGTCACGCCGTCGAGGGCGAGCTTGCGGCTGTAGCGCTTGGAGATCGCGTCGATCTCGAGTGCTCCTCCGGGCAAAACCGCCCCCTCTCCGAACACCTGTGTGGACAGTGGTGAGCCCGCGCCGCCAACTCTAGCGAACGGCGCGGGTCCTCTCCCGGTGTTCAGGACAGTCCGGCCAGTGCCTTCTCCACGAGCTCCGCCACGCGGGCGCGCGCGGCGTCGGCCTCGGCGGGGACGAGCGACAGGCGGGTGCGGCGTTCGAGCACGTCTTCGACGTCCAGCGCGCCCTCGTGGCGGACGGCCCAGACGACCTCGGCGGCGGTGATCTGGGTGCCGTCGAACAGCGGGGCGGCGAACGTCCGGTCGACCTCGCCGAGGGCGGCGACGCGGGGAGCTTCCGTGCCGTACTTGGCGATCAGGCGGGCCGGGGCGTCCACAAGGGACAGTCGGGCGCGTGGTGCGGCACCCAGCAACGGCAACCGCGAGGTGCGCGACGGCCCGGCGTGCAGGCCCGAGTGCATCAGCGCGGCGTCGACGGCATCCTCGGCCATGCGCCGGTAGGTGGTGAGCTTGCCGCCGACCACGGTGAGCGCGCCGTCGGTGCCGGTGACCACGGCGTGTTTGCGGGAGAGATCGGCGCTGCTGCCGGCGGAGCCGGCGACCAGGGGACGCAGACCGGCGTAGGAGCCGATCACGTCGGCACGGGACAGCGGCCGGGCGAGCACTGAAGACGCCACGGACAACAGGAAGTCCATATCGGACTCCGGCACCTCGGGCACCGGCGGAAGTTCACCCTCGATGGGCTCGTCGGTGAGTCCCAAGTAGACGCGGCCGTCGACCTGCGGGAGCAGGAAGACGAACCGGTTGCTCTCTCCGGGCACAGCGACGTTCACCGACGTCCCGCCCACCGCGGCGGCGGCCGGCGAGAGGACCAAGTGCGAACCGCGCGACGGCCGCAGCCGCACGGCGTCGGTGAGCGTGCCCGCCCAGACGCCGGTCGCGTTGACGACCTGGCGGGCGTGAAGGTCGTACTCGGCCGAGCCTTCACGCACGCGCACGCCGGTGCCCGAAAGCGACACGGCTTCCAGGTGCGTGAGGATCCGGGCGCCCAGCATCGCGGCCGTGCGGGCGAGGTTCACGACCAGGCGCGCGTCGTCGACGAGGGCGCCGTCGTAGGCGAGCAACGCGCCGCGCAGACCGGCGGGCGCGAGGCCCGGGGCCAGCGCGACAGCCTCGGCCACCGGGATCTGCCGGGGCCTCGGCAGCACCGACGACGGCGTGCGCGCGGCCCGGCGCAGCGCGTCACCCGCGCGCAGGCCGGTGGCGATCACGGCCTGCTGCGCGCGGGAAGTGCTGGGGTACAGGGGGAACAGCTGCGGCATCGCGCGCGTGAGGTGCGGCGCCGTGCGCGTCATCAGGATCCCGCGCTCGACAGCGCTTTCGTGCGCGAGGCCGAACTCGCCCTTCGCGAGGTAGCGCAGGCCGCCGTGCACGAGCTTGCTGGACCAGCGTGACGTGCCGAACGCCAGGTCGTGGGCCTCGACCAGTGCGACCGACAGTCCGCGGGCCGCCGCGTCGAGCGCGATGCCCGCGCCGGTGACGCCGCCGCCGACCACTATGACGTCGACTCGCTCACCGTTCGTGAGCCGGTCCAGCTCACGTTCGCGCCGGCGTGCGTTCAGCGAGCCGGTGCTCATGCCGCCTCCGCGGGAAGGAGTGCGTCGGCGGTGTTCATGCCGCCTCCGCGTTGAGGAGTACGTCGGCGGTGTTCATGGCTTGAGGGCCGCGTCGACGAGGTACCGGAACTCGTCGAGCAACGCCCGCTCGTCGAGGTCCGCGGTGGCGGGCCGCAGCGAGAACGCGAACGACTGCACGACCAGCAGGATCGAGCGCGCTTGCGCGGTGACCTCGGCCTGGCGCACGGAACCGTCGCGGTGCCCGGCTTCGAGCAGCTGGCGCAGCACCTGTTCGGCGAAGATCTGCGTGGCCCCGAGCCGCTCCACGATGTAGGGCAGCACGAGCTCAGGATCGACGTCGAGCAGCGTGCGGAACAGCGGGTCGGCGGCCAGCGCGCTGACGCCGGCCGCCGCGATGAGCACGAGACGCTCGCGGGTGTTGGCCGCGTCGTCGCCCGCGTGGCTGGCGTGTTGGAGCAGGCCGCTGAACTCGCGCGTCATCAGCGCGGCGAGCACACTGCGCACGTCGGGGAACCGGCGGTAGACGGTCATGCGGCTCACGCGCGCGGTGCGCGCGATCTCGGCGAGCGTGGTGCGCCGGACACCGACCGCGAGCACGCACTCGCGCGCGGCGTCGAGCAGCACGTCGTCGGCAACGCGCGCTGAGGTCTGGCGGCTGCGGGCCCCCGCGAGGGCCGAGGGAGTCTCTCCCGGTGGGGAGTGACGTTTGACGTCCATATGTCACACTGTAGTCGTGAGTGATCTCATAAACCACCGTATCCGGCAGTCGTGGACCGGCGACGGCGCTGGCGCCACCTCGCTGCCCGATCGGGCGGTCCGGTGGCTCGGCCAGCGTATCGGCCCGGTGGGTGCTGATCGAGGGCGAAAGCCGGATTTCGTCCCGAACCTGACCGGTTCTGCCCTTCCCGGCCAGGCTCGCGAGGACCTTTCGGCCGTGGTCGGTGCGGAGAACGTGCTGGTCGACGCCGACTCGCGCCTCGAACGCGCCGGCGGTCTGTCCTATCTGGACCTGCTGCGCCGCCGGCTCGGCGACTCGGTGCCGGCGCCCGATGCGGTGGTGCTGCCCGCTTCGCCCGAGCAGGTGCAGGCCGTGCTCGAGGTCTGCGTGCGCCACGACGTGGGGGTCGTGCCGTTCGGCGGGGGCACGTCGGTGGTCGGCGGCGTCGCGGCGCTGCGAGGGGACAAGGCGGCCGTGATCGCGCTCGACCTGGTCCGGCTCGACGCGCTGGTGTCGGTGGACGAGCAGTCGCACCTGGCCGTGCTGCAGGCCGGCGTGCGCGGGCCCGAGGCCGAGCGGCTGCTGGGTGAGCACGGGTTCACCCTCGGCCACGTGCCGCAGTCGTTCGAGCGGGCGACCATCGGCGGGTTCGCGGCGACGCGCTCGGCCGGGCAGGCGTCGGCGGGTTACGGCCGCTTCGAGGACATGGTGGCGGGCGTGCGCGTGGCGACGCCGCAGGGCGAATGGCGGCTCGGCGTCGCACCCGCGTCGGCGGCGGGGCCGGATCTGCGGCAGCTCGCGGTGGGGAGCGAAGGCACGCTGGGCGTGATCACGGAGGTCGCGCTGCGGGTGCGGCCGGTGCCTGTCGCGCGCCGGTACGAGGGCTGGGTGATCGACGGCTGGGATCTTGGCGCTGAGGCCATGCGCGCCCTCGCCCAGAACCACGCGACGGCCGACGTCACGCGACTGTCCGATGTGGACGAGACGGCGGTGTCGTTCGCGCTGAACGCCGGCCTGAAGACTTCCGTGCTGCGGGCGTACCTGGCCGCGCGGGGTGTCAAGCACCCGTGTCTGCTGATCGTCGGCTGGGAGAGCGACGTGCGGGCCCGCCGCCACCGCACGACGCGGTTCCTGCGTCGCGCGGGCGCCCTGCGCATCGGCGCCGCGCTCGGCGAGTCGTGGCGGCACGGCCGGTTCTCGGGCCCACGCCAGCGCGATGCGTTGATGGACCTCGGGGTGTGCGTCGAGACCGTGGAGACCGCCGCGTACTGGTCGAACCTGGACGACCTGCACGACGCCGTGCGGGCCGCGCTGGTGGCTTCGCTGGGCCGCGCGATCGTGATGTGCCACGTTTCGCACGTGTACGAAACGGGCGCCTCGCTGTACTTCACGGTCCTCACCTCCCGCGACGACGCGGACCCCGTCGGCCAGTGGCAGCGCGCGAAGCACGCCGCGTCGGAGGCGATCGTCGGCCTTGGAACGATCACCCACCACCACGCCGTGGGTGTCGACCACGCGCCTTACTTGGAGCCCGAGATCGGCTCGCTGGGGCTGTCCGTGTTGCGCGCCGCGAAGTCCGCTGTCGACCCGACGGGGATCTTGAACCCGGGAAAGCTGCTGGGCTGAGCGTGGTGGCGGAGACGTGGGACAACGGCCGGCACGTGCGGCTGTCCCGCGAGCCGACCGGGTTCCTCGCCGTCCGGGCGGTTCCCGACCCGCGCGTCAGGTGAAGATCTGCTCCGGCTCCACAACCGTGCACTTCAGGCCGTGCTCACCGGCCGGGTCGCCGAGGAGGAGGGCGGCTTCGGACTGGGGGACGTCGGCGACGCGCACGGGCCGGCTGTCGACCAGCAGCGGGTAGCGGACGGCCGATGCGCCGACGTAGGCGTGGACGTTCGGCACCGGGGCCCCGTCCAGCTCGATCGAATGGTCGTCCAGCTGCGCGAGGTGATACCGGGTGCCACGGCCTTCGCAGACGTCCAGCACCGCGCGTTGCTCCGGAGTGACGAACCACAGGAAGTGGTACTCGACCCCAGGCAGCATGGTGAGGGTGGCGGGGCGCTGGTCGTCGACCTTGCGCAGGCCTGACGCCCATACCGCGGCCAACCCCCTGCACCGCACGCGGGCGGCCACGACGGGACCGGTCAGGCCGAGTTCGTCACGCAACCAGGTGATCTTCGACGGGCACGCGTTGGACCCGTACGCCAAAACGGGCAGCCGGTCGCGCCAGCCGGCCGGCGCGGTGTCCAGCGACCACCCGGCGCCGTCAAGGTGGACGAACGACGTACCCGGCCGTCCCCCGGGGTAGGGGACGGCCGGGTAGTCGGCGTCGGTGAAGAGCCTCAGAACTCCACCACGCTGCGCAGGACGTCGCCGTGGTGCATGCGCTCGAAGGCCTGCTCCACGTCGCCGACGCCGATGCGCTCGGTCACGAACTTGTCCAGCGGCAGGCGGCCCTGCAGGTACAGGTCCACGAGCATGGGGAAGTCGCGCGAGGGCAGGCAGTCGCCGTACCAGGACGACTTCAGCGAGCCGCCGCGGCCGAAGAAGTCGATGAGGGGCAGGTCGTTGAGGCGCATGTCCGGCGTCGGCACGCCGACCAGCACGACGGTGCCCGCGAGGTCGCGGCCGTAGAAGGCCTGCTTCCACGTCTCGGGCCGGCCGACGGCGTCGATGACCACGTCGGGGCCGAACGAGTGCGTGGCGTCCTGCATGGCCGCCACCACCGCGTCCTGGCTGAGGCCCTTGCTGTTCACGGTGTGCGTGGCGCCGAAGCCCTTGGCCCACTCGAGCTTCCGGTCGTCGGTGTCGATGGCGATGATCGTGGTCGCGCCCGCGAGGTTGGCGCCGGCGATGGCCGCGTCGCCCACGCCGCCGCAGCCGATCACGGCCACGGAGTCACCGCGCGTCACGGCGCCGGTGTTGATGGCCGCGCCGAGGCCCGCCATCACGCCGCAGCCGAGAAGGCCCGCCACCGCGGGTTCCGCCCGCTCGTCCACCTTCGTGCACTGTCCACTGTGGACGAGTGTCTTCTCGAGAAACGCCCCGATGCCCAGCGCGGGCGACAGCTTCGTGCCGTCGGTGAGCGTCATCGGCTGCTCGGCGTTGAACGTGGAGAAGCAGTACCACGGCTTGCCCCGCTTGCACGCCCGGCAGGTGCCGCAGACGGCGCGCCAGTTGAGGATCACGTAGTCGCCCGGCGCGATGTCCGTGACCCCGGCGCCGACCTTGTCGACCCGCCCCGCGGCCTCGTGGCCGAGCAGGAACGGGAAGTCGTCGTTGATCCCGCCCTCGCGGTAGTGCAGGTCGGTGTGGCAGACCCCGCAGGCCTGCACCGACACGACCGCCTCGCCCGGACCCGGGTCCGGCACCACCACGGTCTCGAGCGCCACCGGCTCGCCCTTCGCGCGGGACACGATCCCCTGGACCTCGTACGGCATGCGCTCACCCTTTCCTGCACTCTTGCTTTGCCCGGGCAGCTAATCACGGAACATGCACACGTGGCCATACCACGATGCGTCGGTTTCCACTCCTGGAAAGCCGGCTCAGGCCGGCGTCACGATGTACACCACCCCGCCCGGCCCGCTCGCCACGCTGCCGTCGGCCGTGTAGCGCTTCGTGCGCTGCCAGATCTTCTCGAACTGGTCGCGCTTGTACACGTTGCGCACGCGGGCGTCGGTGCTGGAGGCCGGGTCGTTGACGATCACGTCGCCGGCCTGGGTGAAGCCGACGACGACCATGATGTGGCCGGAGGTGCCGTAGCCGGCGCCGTCGAGCTCGTCGGAGAGGAAGGACTGCGACGTGATCACGGGGATGCCGCGGGCGATGTAGTCCTCGAGCTCGTTGAGGTCGTGCAGGCGCGTGATGTGGCCGCGCAGGCCGAGAGAGGCGGCGTACGCGGTGTTGAACGGCCAGTTGCCGGTGCCGTCGTAGGCGTAGTCGTAGGTGTTGCGCGCGGCGTAGACGACGGACGGGTCGATGTAGTTCGAAGGGATCCAGCTCATCTGCTGCGCGGTCGGCTTCTTGCCCCAGTACTCGGCGACCATCTCGGTGGACGTCGGGCTGCACCAGGCCTCACCGCCGCCGCCGTACTGCGGGAACTGTCCTTTGTGGATGTTCTGCGCGTATGCCGGCACCTTCAGCTCGATGCCCCGCGCGCGGCCCGGTTTGGTGGCCGGCACGTCGAAGCGGTCCGGGACGTTCGAGGTCACGGCGCCGAGCGTGGACACCGTCGGCGTCACCCGCGTGCCCGCCTCACGGTAGAGGCTCACGCGCAGCTGGTACGTGCGCAGCGTGACGCCCGTCTTCGTGGCCAGCGTGTCGACGTCCACCGACGCGTTGTCGTCGCTCTGACCGTCGACGCTCGTGCGCTGGATGTCGGCGTCGCCGCTGGCCCAGCGGCCCATCACGTACCAGGTCGTCTCGACGCCGGCCGACGTGCGGCCCTTCGCCTCGACCTCCAGCCACGTCTTCGCCGGCGTCTGCGCGTTCCACGACGCGATGAGCTGCGTCGCGTCGAACCCCTGCCGGAACAGCGGCGACGTCCACGAGCCGTACTCGTAGGTCTTCGTCGTGCCCAGCCCCGGCTCGGTGTGCTCGACGGTGCCCGCGGGCCGCGTGATGCGCAGCCCGTCGCGGCCCAGCGTCAGCCCGTCGAGGTGGCCCGCGTGGAAACTCCCGCCGGACCACTCGTGGTAGTTGATCGCCTCGTCGTTCGCCGGGTGCGCCGGCGCCGCGTCCGCGACCTGCGTCGCTCCTGCCGTGACCATGGCGATGGACAATAGCGTGATCAAGCTCCGCATCCGCATGCCGTGCTCCGTCCCCGAGACCCCAGTGTCAGCGAGAGATTTTCGCCGGTTGGAGTGGGTTCGTAAAGAGCCGACCAGAGTAGGGCTGCGAAATCGGTGGCGGTCGCTGGGACGATGATCGGCGACCTCGACGCCTTTCCGGTGACCATGGGCTCCCCTGGGCCGGCTAGAGCACCGCTTGCGTCTGGGTCACCTTCGCGACCAGCTTCCCCTCGTCGTCGTGGATTTCCGTCTCGACGACGACCACGCGGCGGCCCGCGTGCAACGGCCGGGACGACGCGACCGCATGCCCCGAACGGACGGCGCGCAGGAAGTTGGTCTTCGACTCCAAGGTCGTGGTGCCCGAAGCGCCCGAAGGGAGGTTGAGGAAGGCGCACACGGCGCCCGTCGCGTCGGCCAGGGACATGAGTACGCCGCCGTGCAGGACGCCGCCGAGGGTGCACAGCGACTCGGACCACGCCAGCCGGCTGCGGACCAGGTCGGGGGCGTGCGAGAGCGCTTCGATGCCGAGCCGGGAGGCGAACGGCATGGTCTGGTGGAACAGCGAAGTGCCCTCGGCGTCGGTCATGTCCACGACCTAACCGCAGCCGGAGGCCGCTCGTCGATTACCCGCGAGGTAATCAACCGAGCGGGTTCGTGAGCAGCAGCTCCGTGTTGTGGTCCCCGTCGGAGCCGACGCGGCCCAGGTCGACGTGGATGTCGTTGTACGAAAGCTCGCGGTAGAGCGAAGCCAGGGCGGAGGGCGTCCGCGCGGAGTAGTCCACCGCATACGGCGCGGACGCCTCGATGAGGGTGGTGAAGATCGACAGGGTGCCGTCGCCGTTGTCGGCCAGTTCGAGGATGCGCGCGTGCTGCGGGAAGTCGACGTGGGAGGCGGTGTTGATCTCCCAGAAGCTCTGCGCGGGCGTCTTGCCGACGTGCGGGGTGATCTTGTTGAGGTGCGTGTGGCCGTTGACCCATGCCACCACGTTGGGGAAGCGGTTGAGCAGCCCCACGAACGTGTCACCGTTCAGGCGCGGCTCCAGCAGGTGGCGTGAGTCGGGCAGGAGGTTGCCCATGGTGTCGCTGGTGTGGTGGCTCAACAGCACGAACAGCTCGTCGGTCACCGACTGCTTCACCTTGCGGCCGAAGAAGTCGTAGTACGTCGACGAGTTCCGCTTCAAAGTCGACTCCACCCAGTTGAACTGGCCGAGCCCGATCGAACCGTCGGCGAAACCGCCCAGCGTGGTGGTGTCGAGGCTGATGCCGGTGACGCCCGGGGCGATGCGGAACGTGCAGTAGACGTTGCGCCCGTCGGCGTTGTTCGCCGAGAAGCCGTGGCCGACCGGGCCGGGGCCGGTGTTGCCGGACTCGAGGTGCGCGGTCACGAACTCCGCTGTGGTGAACGGCCGCCGACGCGCGTCGGGGGTGACCTCGCGGATCGTGCCGGTGCCGCCGAACAGCTCGGTCAGCGGCACGCTTTTGCCGCTGTTGAGGGCCGCGCCGAGCTTCTTCGCGGTGCTCTCGTCCTTGCCGATCACCTTGTACCGGCTCGTGTACCAGGCCTCGATGCCAGGGATGTCCGGCAGCGTGCCGACCACGCTGTCGTCGTGGTTGCCGAACGTGCAGAACCACGGCACGTCCAGCCCCGGCGCGGTGAACGGCGCGATACCCGCTTCGAGCAGCCCCGGCAGCTGCGGGAAACCCTTCTTCGAGTAGTCGTCGGCGAGCGGGGTCGACGGGTTCCAGAACGCGTCGCTGCCCGAGGCCTGCACGCCTTCGTACCGGCTGGGGTCGCCGGAGTTCGGGGTGACGGCGCCGCCGTTGAGGCTGGTCAGGAACCAGTCGAGCTCCAGAAGCTCGTGGTTGTCGGTGTTGTCGCCGGTGGTCACGAGGAAGTCGAACGGCCGGCCGGTGAACGGTCCCTTCGCGACGCTGTTCACCCGCTGCACCAGCGCGCTCGTCGCGGCCGTGCCGAGGGCTTCCTGCGGCCGGTGCGCCGATCCGACGTACGGGTGCAGGTACTCGAACCGCGCGGGCGACTCGGTGTCGGTGATGTGCAGGTCGGTGAACTGCACGAACGCGCCCAGCGCCGTCCGCCGGTCGTCGCGGCCGTCCTTTGGCGCGGCGAGGTCACCGCGGACCACGAGCGGCCAGCCCGGGCCGCCGGTGAGGCGGGAGTACGTGGCCGTGCCGGGGGAGACGGCGGTGGCGACCTGTTCGAGAGTCGTGCCGGCGGTGCTGACGGTGCGCGAGACCGTGCGCTTGAGCGCCCGGTCCAGCGCGTTGGCGGTCGGGGTGCACAGCAGCAACCCCACGCCCGCGGCACCCGCCGAAGTGAAAGTCCGCCTGGTCAGCTGGGCCATCGTCGCTCCCCGGTGTCGGCTGCCCAGCACGCTGCCGGACGGCGGTGGACCTCCGGTGAACGCAACATGAATCCCGCTCACATTCACCGTGACAGTGCGGCTGACTCTGTCACAGGTACCGCGGTTCGACTACCCGACGAAGGTGGGTTCAGAAGCGAAGCTTCAGCAGTAGAACGCGCACGACGTACTCGTCGCCGCGATCGCCGTGAAGAACAGCACCAGGAAGATCACCGCGGGGATCGCGGCGATGATTCCGCAGACGAGCCCGGCGATGCCCATGCCCTGTCCCGTGTAGCCGGGCTTCTGCGCCTGCACCATGCCCGCCCACGACAGCCCGATCGCGGTGAACGCCGCGATCACGTCCCAGAACGGCACCCAGAACGTGATCAGCGCGAGGATCCCGATGATCATCCCCGCGATCGCCATGCCGCTCGTCCGTAGCGGCACGTAGCCCGGGAACGGCCCGTACGGCATGGGCTGTGGTCCCGAGTACGGCGTCGGGTACGGCCCCGAATACGGCGCGGCGTACGGCACGGGCAGCGGCGCCGAGGACTGCTGCGGAGGCTGCTGGGGCGTCGGATAACCGTCGGCGCCGTAGTACTGGCCCTCTTGGCGGGGCTGCTGCTGGTACGGATCGGTCATCGAGTGCTCCAGGTTCCGGACGTCGGGTACAAGGAGCTTATGGGGGATGCGGTAGTCGTCGGGGGCGGAATCGGCGGATTGACCACCGCGATCGGGTGGCGCGTCACGGTGCTCGAACGCGCCGCCTGCGCGATCGCGAAGGCCGTGCGCCCGGCAGCCCGGTTTTCGCTGCACCTGCCGGCGTCGCTGCCGCCGCGGCTCAGCCCGTCAACCCCGACTCCGTGACCCCGCGCACGAGGTAACGCTGCAGGAACGCGAACAGCAGCACGATCGGCAGGATCGACACCGCCGCGGCCAGGAAGAGCAGGTTCAGCTGCGGGTTCTGTGAGGTCAGCAGGCCGGACAGCGCCACCTGCACCGTCCACGAGTCCGGCGACTGCGCGATGATCAGCGGCCACAGGAACGCGTTCCAGCTGCCGATCACCGAGATCACGGCGATCGCGGCGAAGAAGCCGCGTGAGTTGGGCACCACGATGCGCCGGAACACGCCCCAGCGCGTGAGCCCGTCGACGCGCCCGGCTTCCTCCAGCTCACGCGGGAAGTCCAGGAAGTACTGGCGGAACAGGAACACGCTGAACGCGCTGAACAACCCCGGGATCACCAGGCCGCGCAGGTCCGAGAGCCAGCCCAGCGTGGACACCACGACGAAGCTCGGCACGAACGTGACCGACGTCGGGATCATCAGCGTCGCGAGCACCGCGTAGAACACGGTTTTCGAGTGGAGGTAAGGGATCCGGGCGAACCCGTAGCCGGCGAGTGAGCAGATCACCAGCAGTCCCGACGTCTGCAGCGTCGCCACGATCGCGGAGTTGAGCAGGCTTCGCGCGAACGGCACGTCCTCCAAGGAGAACAGGCGCGTGAAGTTCTCCCAGTGCATCTGCCGAGGCCACAGCGTCCAGCCGGGAGCCGTGATCTCCGCGCGCGAGGCGAGACCGTTGCGCAGCAGCAGGTAGAACGGCAACAGGAACAGCACCGCCGCCACGATCAGCGACGTCCAGCGCAGCGCGGCCTTCACGACGGCGCTGTTCACGAGAGGGCACCACGGTCGAAGCGGAAGAGCCTGCCCTGCGACAATGTCACGAGCGCGATGAGCAACGCCAGCAGCACCGCGCCCGCGCTGCCGCGACCCAGATCCTGGCCGCCCGAACCCAGCGACGTGTAGTAGAGGTACACCAGCGGCGGCCGGGCGAACGGTGGATAACCGCGGGAGTCGCCCATGATGTTGTAGAACTCGTCGAACGCCTGGTACGCGTTGATCAGGTTGAGCAGCAGCACGGCCACGGACGTCGCGCGCAGCTGTGGCAGCGTGATGTGGCGGAACACCTGCCAGCCCGGCTTCGCGCCGTCGAGCCACGCGGCTTCGTAGAGCCGGCCCGGAATTCGTTGCAGTGCGGCGAGGAACAGGATCATGTAGAAGCCCAGCTGTAGCCACAGCCGCGCGGTCACCAGCACGATCCAGTACAGCGGCGGGTCCACCGTGCCCGTCCACGCCACCGGATCGGCGCCGAACAGGCCCAGCACGGTGTTCGCCAGGCCGTAGCGGACGCCGGAGAACAACGACGTCTTCCAGATCAGCGAGGCCACCACGTACGAGCAGGCGAACGGCAGGAAGAACACCGAGCGGAAGAACGCGCGCGCGAACCTCAGCTGGTGCACGCCGACCGCGAGCGCGAGCGACAGCACGAACGTGAGCGGCACGATCACCACCGCGAACACGCTGAACGTGCCGAGACTGGCCAGGAACGGCCCGTCGGTGAGCATGTGCGCGTAGTTGTCCAGCCCCACGAACACGCTCGGCGTCACTGTGTTGCGCGCGTCGAAGAACGACAGGTACACGCTCCAGCCGATCGGCAGGTACGCGAACACGGCCAGCCCGATCAGGAACGGGCCGACGAACCCCCAGAACGCCAGCGCGTCCCGGGTCTTCCGGGCTGGGGCTTTCAAAGCAGCTTCATCCGAACAGACGCTTCAGCTCGGACTGCGCGACGGTCACCGCCGCCTTCGTCTGCGCCACCGGGTCGGCGCCCTCCTTGGCGATCTTCGCGACCGCGTCGGACAGCGCGGTGTTCGCCTGCTGAGTCCACACGGGACCGCTGACGAGATGGCTGTTCTCCTTCACGAACCGCGCGACGTCGGCGGCCGGACCCGAGCGCAGCGTGTCGGCCTTGTCGATCAGGCTCTGACGCGCGGGCACGTGGAAGCCGAAGCGCGTGGCGAACTCAAGCTGGTCGGCGGTCTGGTCGATCCACAGCCACTTGACGAACGCCTTGGCCTCGGCCACGTGTTTGCTCTTCGCGTTCACCATCGCGCCGTACGCGCCCACGGGCACGGAAGGCGCGCCGCTGTTGTCCAGCTTGGGGAAGGGGAGCACGGCGAAGTCGTCGTTGAACGCGTCGCGGATCTTCGGCATGTTCCACAGCCCGGTCCACTGCATCGCGCACAGGCCGTCGATGAACGCGCCCGGGTCGGACCAGTCGGTGGGCGCACCGAGCAGCAGGGAGCTGTTGGCGTTCAACGCGCGCAGCTTGCCCAGCGCCGTGGCTGCGCGCGGGTCGTCGAAGCCGACCTCGCGGCCGCCGGGCTTGAGGTAGTCGAGCCCGGCCGACCACAGCAGCGGGCCGGTCAGCGTGGCGACGCCGCCGTCGTTGCCCACGAACAGGCCCTTCACACCGTCGCGCGAGAGCTTGCCGGCGGCGTCCACCAGCTCGTCGACGGTCTGCGGCGGCTGCACGCCGGCGGCCTGCAGCAGGCTCGGGCGGTAGAAGAGCACCTGCGTGTCGGTGGCCTGCGGGATGCCGTAGACCTTGCCTTCCACGGTCTGCGCGGCCAGTACGGCGGGGCTGAAGTCGTTCTTCACCGGACCGATGAGGTCGTCGAGGGCCACGACCTGGTTCTGCCGCACCCAGTCGATCTTCACCTGGGCCTCGAACACGTCGGGCACGGCGCTGTTCTGCAGCGCGGTCACGATCTTCGAGTCGTAGTCACCCGGGTTCCACTGCACCTTCACGGCCGCGCCCGGGTACGAGGCCGCGTAGCCGCGCACGGCGTCCTGCACGCCGTCTTCGCCGTACGCGTGGTACCACTGCTGCAGTGTCACCTTCGCGGCCGGTTTCGACGGCGGCGGTCCGGCCGACATCGCCGTGGACGGCGGCGGATCGCCCGGGCGCCCGGTGTTCGAACCACACGCGGCCGCGACCGCGCCCACTGCCGCCGTTCCCGCGAGGGTCAGGAACGACCTTCTGCTGCGTGACTGCATCCCAGTATTTCCTCCGACGCGCTCCGACGCCTGCCTTGAGAGCGCAAGACTCTCTCAAGACAGGCGCCGGACGTTCCGCGACTCGCCGGAGAATTACCCGTTAGAGCTGTGAGATGTCGAGCTTTCCCTCTGAGTAGGACGCGCGGATGCGCTTCTTGTCGAACTTGCCGACGCTGGTCTTGGGCACTTCGTCCACGAAGGTCCAGTTCTCCGGCAGCTGCCACTTCGCGACCTTGTCGGTCAGGTAGTCGCGCAGCTGTTCGGCCGTCACGCTCTGGCCTTCCTTCACCACGACGGCCACCAGCGGGCGCTCGTCCCACTTCTCGTCGGGGATGCCGACCACGGCCGCCTCGGCGACGGCCGGGTGGCCCATGACCTGGTTCTCCAGGTCGACCGACGAGATCCACTCGCCGCCGGACTTGATCACGTCCTTGGCTCGGTCGGTGAGGGTGAGGTAGCCGTCGGGGCTGATCTTGCCGACGTCACCCGTGCGCAGCCAGCCGTCGTGGAACTTGTCCGGGTCGATGGCGTCGCCGCCGTAGTAGGCGCCGGCGATCCACGGGCCCTGCACCTCGAGTTCTCCGACGGCTTCGTTGTCCCACGGCAGTTCCTCGCCGTTGTCGCCGATGAGCCGCGCGGCCACCGACGCGGGGAACCGGCCCTGCGTGTAGCGGTAGGCCCAGCGCTCCTCGCCGGTCGCACTGCCCGGCGGCCGCGCGACGCTGCCCAGCGGCGACGTCTCGGTCATGCCCCACGCGTGCAGGATCGGCACACCGTAGCGCTCCTCGAACGCGTGCATCAGCGAAGGCGGCGCGGCCGACCCGCCGACCACGACCTCGCGCACGTGGGAGATGTCCTGCGGGTTCGCGTCGAGGTGGGCGAGCAGGCCCTGCCAGATCGTGGGCACGGCCGCCGCGAACGTCGGCTTCTCGGCCGCCAGCATCGCGGCGATCGGGGCCGGCTGCAGGAAGCGGTCGGGCATGAGCAGCGACGCGCCGACCATCATCGCGGCGTAGGGCAGGCCCCACGACATCGCGTGGAACATCGGCACGATCGCCAGCGCGGTGTCCTCCTGGGCCAGCCGCATGCTGTCGGTCATGCAGACCTGCATCGAGTGCAGCCAGATCGAGCGGTGCGAGTAGACGACACCCTTCGGGTCGCCCGTCGTGCCGGACGTGTAGCACATCGCGGCGGCGGACCGCTCGTCGATCTCGGGCCAGTCGAACTCGCTCGGCTGGGCGGCCAGCAGCTCGTCGTAGGAGTGCACGGTGATGCCGTCGGGCGCCTCCAGCGTCGAGGCGTCGCCGTTGGCCACGACCACGTGTTTGACCGTGGTGAAGTGCGGCAGCTGCTTGGCCAGCAGCGGCACCAGCGTGCCGTCGACGATCACCACGTGGTCCTCGGCGTGGTTCGCGACGAAGGTGAGCTGCTCGGGGAACAGGCGGATGTTCAGGGTGTGCAGCACCGCGCCCATGGCCGGCACCGCGAGGTAGGCGGCCAGGTGCTCCGCGTTGTTCCACATGAACGTGCCGACGCGCTGGTCGCCCGTCACGCCGAGGGTGCGCAGCGCGTTGGCCAGGCGGGCGGCGTGCTGCCCGAGCTCGGCGTAGGTCTCCCGGCGGGCTTCTGAACCGGTCCAGGTGATGACTTCGCTCTTCGCGTGCACCTTCGTGCCGTGCCGCAGGAGCTTCGCCAGCGAAAGCTGCCCGTCCTGCATCGTGCTCAACATGGGTGACTCCCGTGGTGCTCGTTCGCCGGTGAACTGGGGTGCCGCCGACTCTAACGGCGGACGGGGCGCGGGGGCATGGTCAACTCGGGCAACCGTTCGGTCACGGCCATCCCCGTATCGGGTGGCGGCCTCCTGCGTCCATGATCAACTTACTACCGGACTTTTCCTTGCGGGACAACAAAAAATGGCGTCGTAACCGTCTCGAAATAGAGCCTCATTCGGGTGAGGTAATGGTGTCGAAAACGAGGGACGTCTGACGTTTCCGCAGGCCGCGAGGGGTCATCTCGTGACTTGCCCACCGGGTGGTCGGAGGGTGATAAGTGCGTGTCGGTTGAGCGCTCTTCGAGGGTGTGGCGTTTACTGGGGCCGTGGTAAGAGACGGCTGGCCAGCGCTTGCGCTTGCAAGCATCGGAGAAAAGCCGTCGGCCGCGTAAGCGGAGACCTGAGAGGAAAGGACACTACGTTGGCTCTGCCCACGTTGACTCCGGAGCAGCGCGCCGACGCCCTCGCCAAGGCGGCAGAGGCGCGTAAGGCGCGTTCGGAGCTGCTCGCGTCGATCAAGTCCGGCACCACGAGCATCGAGAAGGTGCTCAAGCAGGCCAAGGAGAACAAGACCATCGGGAAGACCAAGGTCACCCAGCTGCTCAAGGCCGTCCCCGGCCTTGGCGCGGTCAAGGTCGCCGCGCTGCTCGAGCAGGCGGGGATCGACCCCGACCGCCGGGCCGCGGGCCTCGGCGAGCGCCAGCGCGAAGCTCTTATCGACGCGCTGAAGTAAGGACCCCGGTCTCCCGCGGGGAAAGTGCGCCGAAGGTGTTCTTCTGGCAACACTTTCCCCGCGGAGCTCCCGGATCCTGGGACGCTGGAGCGGTGACGACCAGTACCGCACCGGCGACCCCGGTCGAGACAACCGTCCGCTACCAGCGTGGCGACTTCCTGTTCGCGACGGCCCGGCGAGCGCTCCTCGCCCAGGGTTCGGTCGCCGCCGTGACCGACATCGATCCACGGCGGCTGGCCAGGACCGTGGCCGAAGAGCTGACCAGCTCGGGCGTGCCGCTCGCGGTCGGGACGCTGCCGTTCGACACCGGCCCGGACACGACTACGCCGGGTCATCTCGTCCTGCCGCGCACGGTCCACCGGGCGCAGGCCGAGGGCGAAAGCAGTGCTGTCGCCGCGTCGGAAGAGCTGCCCGCCCCGAGCGTCACCTGTGAGGTGCCGTCCGAGGAGGGCCACAAGGCCAACGTGCGGGCCGCCGTGGCGGCCCTGCGCGACCGTGGCCTGCGCAAAGCCGTGCTCGCCCGGGCCCTCGAGCTCGAGTTCGCCTCGTCGGTGCCGGTCGAGAAGATCGTGCGCAACCTGGCCCGCGGCAACCCGCGCCACTTCACCTACGCCGCCGAGCTGCCCGGCGGGCGCACGCTCGTGGGCGCCACGCCCGAGCTGCTGCTCTCCCGCGCCGGCGACTCCGTGTTCACGACCCCGCACGCAGGGTCCATGCCGCGCTCGGCGGATCCTGTCGCGGACCGCGCCAACGGCGAGGCCCTCCTGGCGTCCGCGAAGGACCAGGAAGAGCACGCCGTGGTGATCGACTACGTCGTGGAGGCCCTGCGGCCGTTCTGCCGCAAGCTCGACGTGCCGCCGGCCCCGGAGCTCGTGTCGACGCCCGCCATCTGGCACCTGCGCACGGCGATCACCGGTGAGCTCGTCGACCGCGCCGTCACCGCCCTCGACCTCGCCGCGGCCCTGCACCCGACCCCCGCCATCTGCGGCACCCCGACCGCCGCCGCGCGCGACCTGGTCCAGGAGCTGGAGCCCTTCGACCGCGGCTACTACGCCGGCAGCGTCGGCTGGGTCGACGCGGTGGGTGACGGTGAGTGGGCTGTGGCGATCCGCTGTGCGGAGGTGGCGGACACGTCGATGCGGCTGTATGCGGGTGGTGGGATTGTGCCGGCGTCGGATCCGCAGGCGGAGTTCGACGAGACGATCGCGAAGTTCCGGACCCTGCTGGGCGCGATGGGTCTCGACTGACCGGTGAGGCTCAGGGGAGCCAGTGCTCCTCGGTGACGTCCAACGCCTCCGTGGTGAGGGCCGCCACGGCCGCCCGGTGGCCCTCGGCCGCCTTGAGGTCCGCCAGCCGCGTGCGAGCGGGGTCCAGCGCTGGGTCGCCGGAGGACACGAGCTCGGCCGGCGCGTCGTAGGGCGAGAACGTGATGCTCTGCAGCGGGATCTTCAGGCCCTTGCCGGTGGCCTTCATGACGGCCTCCTTGCGGGTCCAGTAAACGAAGAAGGCGGCGGATCGCGAGGCCTCGGGCAGCTCCGCCACGGCCTGCTGCTCGGCCGGGCTCAGGGCGTACTCGATGAGCGACTTGTCGGCCCGGCGCGAAGAGGTCTCGACGTCCAGGCCCACCGGCACGCCGTCCGTGGCGGCCACGCCGATGAGCTGGCCTGAGTGCGAAATCGACAACGTAAGGTCCGAACCGGGCACGCGGGGCCGGCCGTGGGGCTTGCCGCAGTCCTCGCAGGTGGCGTCGAAGACCACGGACTCCACCGGCACGCCCAGGCGCGCCGCCGTGAGCGTCTTCGCCAGCACGCGGCCGGTCAGGAAACGGCGCTTGTCCAGCTCCAGCCGGTAGGCCTCGAAGCGGCCGCGCTCGAGCTCGTCGAGCAGCCGAAGGAAGCGGTCCTCCGCCGCCAGTGGCTCCGACCACCGGACCACGATCTGCGTCACCTGGCACCCTCCTCGTCCACCCTCGATCTTCCCGGCGCCGGGGCGCGTTGTCACGGTAACCGGCCAGGTACTAGGGGGACCCCGAGGCGACGCGGTACCCTCGGCTAAGCAAGCGCTTAGCCGGACGGCTTGGAAAGGGACGACTCGATGGATTTCACCCTGAGCACCGAAGAACGCGAAGTGCGCGACTGGGTGCGCACGTTCGTGCAGCGCGAGCTGGTGCCGCGTGAGCAGGAGGTGCTCCGCCGCGAGCGCGCCGGCCAGCCGGGCGTCACGGCCGAGGAGCTGACGGAGTTGCAGCTCAAGGCCAAGGAATCCGGCTTCTGGGGCGTGCTCACGCCGGAGGAGTACGGCGGCATGGGGCTCTCGGCCGTGATGGCCGCGCTACTGGAGGCCGAGCTGGGCCGCACCTTCGTGCCGTTCCGCTTCGGCGGCGCCGCGGACAACATCCTGTTCCACGCCAACGAGGAGCAGAAGCAGACCTACCTGCTGCCGACGATCTCCGGCGAGCGCAAGTCGTGCTTCGCCATCACCGAACCCGGCGCCGGCTCCGACGCGAAGGCCATCCGCACCACCGCGCGCAAGGACGGCTCCGACTGGGTCATCAACGGCGAGAAGACCTTCATCACCGGCGGCAACGAGGCCGACTTCGTGATGGTCTTCGCCATCACCGACCCGGAAAAGGGCGCCAACGGTGGCGTCACCTGCTTCCTCGTCGACCGCGAGATGGGCTGGAAGTCCGAGTACATCGACACGATGGGCGAATGGGGCCCGGCGGCGCTGGTGTTCCAGGACGTGCGCGTGCCCGAGTCGCAGATCCTCGGTGAGGAGGGCTGCGGCTTCGAGCTGGCGATGCAGTGGATCGGCCAGGGCCGCTACCTGCTGCCCGCCCGCGCGATCGGTTCGTGCGAGCGCCTGATCTCCATGGCCATCGAGCACGCCAACACGCGCGAGACGTTCGGGCAGAAGATCGCCGAACGCCAGGCGATCCAGTGGATGATCGCCGACTCCGGGGTGGAGCTCGAAGCGTTGCGCTGGCTCGTGCTGCACGCCGCGTGGCAGGTCGACCAGAAGATGGACTCGCGCCACGCGCAGTCGATGGCGAAGCTCTACGGCGGCCAGAAGGCCAACGAGATCGTGGACCGCGTGCTGCAGATCCACGGCGGCATGGGCTACACGCGCGAGCTGCCGGTGGAGCGCTGGTACCGCGAGCTGCGGCTGCTGCGCATCTACGAGGGCACCGACGAGATCCAGCGCCGCACCATCGCGCGCAACCTGCTCAAGGGCCACGTGAAGGTCGGTGGCGCGCTCGGCTGAGCCGTAAAAGCCGAGTGTGAAAACGGCATGAAAACCGTGAAGGCCTCGTGGCGGGACGCGTGGTCCGGCCACGAGGCCTTCAGGGGATGAACGGTGATCTCAGTGAATCACTTGCTGCTGTTGCGGAGGGCGATGGGGACGCCGGCCAGGTCCTCTTCGTTGCAGAGCACCTTCACGTCGTAATACGGGGAACCCTGGCGGTCGTCGTAGTCCAAGTGGATCGCCAGGATGTCGAGCGGTTCACCGAGCCACTCCTGAGCTTGACGCAGCCACAAGGCACAGCGTTCGAGTGCGGTGGGCAGATCGTCGTCGCGGAACTCGACCGGGCGGTAAGGCACATCCTGCACCTGGTCGCGGGGATTTGCTGGAGCGGGCAGGCTAGGTGCGAGACCCGAGTCGTCCAATTCCAGGTGGATCGTTTGCTCAGTCACCCTTCGAGCGTCCCCCACGTTCGCCCAATCAGCAAGGCGTAGGTCGCTAAAACCCCGGCTGAACAGGCATGTCCCACACCTGGGCGACCACTTCCAGGCACTGTCGCAGATCGGGAACAGCTACGGCAACGGGGTGTCCGAGCGCCCCGAGCGCCAGCTCCGCGTAGTGCGTGGCCAGCCCTTCGAGCGGCAACGGCCCCCTTGGTGAGTACCAACGGGCAACTCCGCTGCACATCTCCAGCAGTGCCAGGCGCGTCACGGCCGGGTGTGGGGTGTGGAACACGCCCGCGGCGACGCCGTCGGAAATCGCCTGTGCCCACAGGCCCTCGTATTCGTCCCGCAGAGCGACGACTCGCGTACGCGCGGCATCCGAAAGCGCGTCGACCTCGTTGTCCACCACGCGGGTTTCGGCGGGCCGCGCGGCGTGGGCGAGCACGTGAAGCGCGACGAGCGAACGCAGGCGCGCCACCGGGTCGGCCGCGCCGGCGGTGGCCTTGTCCGCCGCGTCGAGCAGCCGCCGCAACGCGGTGGTCATGATCTCGACGAGCAGGTCCTCCTTGGTGCCCATGTAGTGGTACAGGCTCGCCGACGACAGCTCGGCCTCGCTCGCGAGTTCGCGGATGCCGGTGCCGTGGAAACCCTTGGCGGCGAACAGTTTCACGGCCGCCGCGCGCACGCGTTCACCGCTGCTCACAGCCACGTCCCCGTGGTCCGGTCCCACGCGTCGGCGCGCAGGTCCGCCACCTTCCGCAGCTCGCCCTTCGCGACGCGTTCGGACGGGGTGAGCGGTAGTTCGTCGGCGAAGGCCCAGAACCGCGGCACCTTGAAGTAGGCCAGTTTCTCCGCGCAGAACTCCGCCAGCTCCTCGGGTGTCGGCGAACCTTCGCAGACGACGTAGGCCTTCACCTCTTCGCCGCGCAGCTCGTCCGGCACCGCGAGCACCGCCGCCAGGCGTACGGCGGGGTGCAGCAGCAGCGCGCGTTCGACCTCGTCGGCCGAGACGTTCTCGCCGCTGCGCCGGATCATGTCCTTGGTGCGGCCCACGAAGAAGACGCGGCCCTCGGCGTCCATGCTCGCGAGGTCGCCCGTGTGGAACCAGCCGCCGGCGAACGCGCGCGCGGTGGCTTGCGCGTCGTCGTGGTAGCCGTGCATCAGGCCGATACCGCGGATGAGCAGCTCGCCGGTTTCCCCGCGCGGCAGGGGTTTCCCGGCCTCGTCGGCGATCATCACCTCGCGGTCGCGGCTGGGCCGGCCGATGCAGCCGGTGCCCACGGCGACGTCGTGGTCGGCCTCCGGCACACGGATGTCGCCGCCGGTCTCGGTCATGCCGAACGCCTCGTACCACGGCGCGCCCCACCGCTGTTCCAGCTCGGCGTGCAGCTCACGCGGGATGGCCGACGCGCAGATCGCACGCACGCGGTGGTTGCGGTCGTTTTCGTGCGGCGGCTGGCGCAGTAGGAGTGTCGGCATCAGGCCGAGGCAGTAGAACCACGTGACTCGGTGCTCGCGCACCTTGGCCCAGAACGTGGACGGGTGGAAGCGGTCGAGCACCACGAGCGTCGCGCCGCCCGCGAGTCCCAACGCGACGTTCCACTGTGGATCGATGTAGTGGAACGGCTGGGCGGTCAGGAGGATGTCTTCTTCTCCGATGGCGGGGAAGTCCGTGGCGAGGCTGACGGCGAGCGTGGTCCAGTACCGGTGCGGCAGCACGCAGCCCTTGGGCGCGCCGGTGGTGCCGGAGGTGTACTGGATGTTCACGGGCTGCTCGGCGACGACGGCCGTGGCCGGCTTCGCGTCCGAAGCCCGCAGCTCCGCCGGCGTCAGCACTCGCTCCACAGCGGTGTCCGGCGCGATCTTCTCCAGCAGCTCCACGAACTCCTCGGCCCCCACCGCGAACCGCGCGCCGGAGTGGCGCAGCACGTGGGCGCCGTCGAACTCGCGGTAGTTCGTGTTTACCGGCACCAGCACCGCGCCGAGCTTCGCCATCGCGAGCCACAGCAGCGGGAACTCCGGCTGGTTGCGCAGCATCACGGCCACGCGGTCGCCGGGCCGCACGCCCAGCCCGTGCAACGCGGCGGCGAACCGGCCGCTGCGCTCGTCGACGTCGGCGAAGGTGAACCGCTCGCCCGTCGCGTCGAAGACCCACGCCGTGCGCTCCGGCCACAGCTGCGCGGCGCGGTCGAGCAGCGCCACGAGGGTGTCGGCCTGCTGCAGGGTCTTCACGCACGGCTCCGGAACGCCTCGGTGGACTCGCGCACGGCGGCCGAGTGCTCGGTGATCAGCGCGTGGCTGACCTCCAGCTCCAGGGCTGATTCCAGCGCGTGGTCGATGCCGGAGTCGAGCGCCCGCTTGGCCATGGTGGCGGCCTCGGCGGGGTGGTGCGCGATCTTTTCGGCCCAGCCCAGCGCCAGCGTCATGAGCTCGGCGGCCGGTACGGCGGCGTTGACCAGGCCCAGGTCGTGGGCGCGCAGGCCGTCGAAGCGCTCGCCGAGCAGGAGCAGCTCCTTGGCCCTCATGGGCCCGACGAGCAGCGGCAGCAGGCGCGAAGCCGCGCCCGTCACGCTGAGCCCGAGCGAGACTTCGGGGAAGCCGAACACTGCGTCGTCGGCGGCCAGCACCAGGTCGCAGCCGAGCGCGAACTCCGCGCCGGCGCCGAGCGCGTAGCCGTGCACAGCGGCGATCACCGGCTGCGGCAGCGCGCGCAGCTTGCGAGTCACGTCCTGCAGCCGGTCGAGCCGGGCCCGCGAGTCGCCTTCCGGCGTCGGCTCCTTGAGGTCGTGGCCGGCGCAGAAGGCGCGGCCGTTGCCGGACAGCAGAACCACGCGGGCGGTGCTGCGTGCGACGCCGTCCAGCGCGGTCAGAAAGTCGTCCACCAGCACGGGCGCCACGGCGTTCAGCCGCTCGGGGCGGTTCAGCTGGATGTGCGCGATGCCGCCCTCGACGGCGAGGTCCACGGTGCTCATGACAGTGAGCCTAGACGTTCGATCGATCGATCGATAGGGTCGCGTTCATGCGGGTCGACGCGGTGTACGAGAACGCCCGGCTGCTCACCGGGGACAGTGCTACCGGGGAGAGCGCCACCGGGGACAGTGCGCTCGCCGTGCTGCACGGCCGGGTCGTGGCGCTGGGCGAGGACGCCGAGGCGCTGTCGGCGCGCCGGCGGATCGACCTCGGCGGCGCTTACGTGGTGCCCGGGTTTCACGACGCCCACAACCACATGGCGTGGTTCGGCATGGGCCTGGACGACGTGGCGCTGAGCGACTGCCGCAGCGTCGAGGAGGTCTACGACGCAGTGGCACGCCGGGCCGCCGAGCTGCCTGCCGGCAGCTGGGTCATCGGCAGCGGTTACGACCAGAACAAGCTGGCCGGCGGCGCGCACCCCGACCGCCACGGCCTCGACCGCGCCGCGCCCGGGATGCTCGTGCGGCTCAAGCACACGTCCGGGCACATGACCGTGGTCAACTCCGCCGTGCTGCACCAGCTCGATCTCGCGCACGTGCCGGTGGGCGGCGACGTGGTGCTCGACGCTTCCGGGTCGCCGACCGGGCTGCTGCGTGAGCAGGCCCAGCTCCTGCTGCGACCGCTGACCTACCCGGCGCCGATGGAGTCCGTGGTCCGCGGCCTCGACCGCGCGAGCGAGCGGTTCCTGGCCGAGGGCATCACGAGCGTGCAGGAGGCCGGCATCGGCGGCGGGCTGGTCGGGGAGACGCCCGCCGAGCTGGCCGCCTACCAGCTGGCGCGCGAACGCGGGGTGCTGCGCGTGCGGAGCACGGTGATGGTGGCCGCGAGCGTGCTCCACGACCTGCCCGACGGCGCCGGGTTCGGCCTTGACCTGGGCCTGCGCACGGGCTTCGGCGACGAGTGGCTGCGCGTCGGGCCGATGAAGCTCTTCGCCGATGGTTCGCTGGTCGGGCGCACCTGCGCGATGCACGAGCCGTTCGCGGGCGAGCCGGACAACCGCGGCTACTTCCAGGTACCCGAGGAGGAGCTGGCCCGCACGATCCGCATCGCGCACGACGCGGGCTGGCAGATCGCGACGCACGCCATCGGCGACCGCGCCATCACCGTGGTGCTCGACGCGTACGAAGCCGCGTTGGCCGCTTCGCCGCGCGAGGACCACCGGCACCGCATCGAGCACTGCGCGGTGCTTCAGCCGGCGGAGCTGGCTCGGCTGGCTCGGCTCGGGCTCATCGCTTCGCCGCAGGGCCGGTTCGTGAACGAGCTGGGCGACGGCATGCGCGCCGCGCTCGGCGAGTCACGGGTGCCGTGGTGTTACCGCCTGCGCAGCGTCCTCGACGCCGGCTGCGTGCTGCCCGCGAGCTCGGACCGGCCGGTCGTCGACGGCGCGCCGCTGCTCGGCCTGGCCGACATGGTGCACCGGCGCACGTCGTCGGGCGCGCCGTTCTCGCCCGAGGAAGCGCTCACCCCGCAGGAGGCGCTGCGCGCGTACACCTACGGCTCGGCGTACGCGACCTTCGCCGAACACGACCTCGGCACGCTGGAGCCGGGCAAGCTGGCAGACTTCGTAGTCCTTTCGGGTGATCATCTGTCCACTATGGACGCTGTGGAAGATGTCCGCGTGCTCGCCACCGCCGTGGGTGGCGAACTGCGCTACGAGGCATCGTGACCTATCGCTTGCCGACGAACGCACACGCTTCGCGCGCCAACGCGGGCCAGTCGAGCGACGACTCCTCGTCGAGCGTGAACCACTCCTTCATCGGCGTGCCTTTGTTCGCGTCGAACCGCACGCCGTGGCCCTCGGCCACCAGCGCGTCGACGCGGCGCTTCGGCAGCTTTACCACGAGGCGCCCGCGCACGAGCATGGCGAAGATGCGGTTGTCCACGCGCAGGGCACTCGACCCGAACCCGCTTCCGGGCCGTGGCGGCTCGACGCCCTCGGCGTCTTCGCCGCCCAGCAGCTCGTCGATCAGGTTCTCGAACCGGTCTTCGGGGCTCATGTCCGCACCGTAACCGCTACCACCGACAAGATTGGGGCTCCTCGCATGCCCGTCCGCGACGCCGTCTTCGAAGACGCCGAAGAGATCTGCGCGCTCATCGAAGAGCACGCCGTGTACGAGGACAAGCACGACCTGAAGCTCGACCGCGCCGAGATGAGCGGATACCTGTTCGGGCCCGAGCCCAAGGCGTGGGTCGTCCTCGCGACGCTGCCGCACCGCCCGGACGTGGTCGCGGGCTTCGCGTTCTGCAGCTGGAACTTCTCGACGTGGGAAGCGCGGCCGGGGATCTGGCTCGACGACCTGTTCATCCGCCCCGAACACCGCCGCCACGGGCTGGGCCGCGAGCTGCTCGACGAGCTGCGTTCGCGCACCACCGGCCGCGTCGAGTGGGACATGCAGGCGGGCAACGAGAAGGCCGAGGCGTTCTACGAGCAGCTGGGCGCGGAGCCCGTGCCGGGCTGGATCAGGTACCGCTGGCGGCCGTGAGTGCGGCCGTCCGGACCACGCCGGTCCGGACCGAGTCGTTCAGCGTTGAACCACATTCGGGCGCCCCACGGCGTCCGGACGGTGAGGGGCGAGCCCGTATCGTATGCGGTATGGAAGATGGTTCCGTCCGGAGGTCGTCGTCGGTCGAGGACTACGTGCGCGTGATCTACGGGCTCGTCGAGCGCGGTGAGGCCGTGACCAATGCGACGCTGGCGGGACGGCTCGAGGTGAGCCCGTCGTCGGCGTCGGGCATGGTCACGAAGCTTTCGCAGCTCGGCCTGGTGGCCCACGTGCCCTACCGGGGTATCGAGCTGACCGCCGAGGGGCGGCTGCTGGCGCGCTCGGTGCTGCGCCGGCACCGGTTGATCGAGACCTACCTCGTCTCCGAGCTGGGCTACACCTGGGACGAGGTCCACTCGGAGGCCGACGCGCTGGAGCACGCGGTGTCCGACCGGCTGGTCGAGCGCATCGCCGCCAAACTCGGCAATCCCCTGCGCGATCCGCACGGCGATCCCATCCCGGCCCCCGACGGCAGCGTCGAGGAGGTGCCGATGCGCATCCTGGACGACCTGCCGCCCGGTGCCGTCGGCGAGATCGTGCGCGTGTGGGACACGGACCCGGAACTGCTGCGCTACCTCACCGAGCACGCCATCGGCCTGGGCGAACGCATCGAGGTGGTGGAGCGCCAGCCGTTCGGCGGGCCGATGGTCGTGAAGGTGGGCCAGCCGCCGGACGCGGCGACGCACGCGATCGGCAAGGAGATCGCGCAAGCGCTGTCTGTCGCCGTGCGCTGAGCTGTTCTGGGCTGCGGACAGGGCTGAGCCGGCGGCAGGGCTGGGTTGGCGGCAGGCTGGGTTGGCGGCAGGGCTGGGCTGGCGCAGAGCTGGGCCGGCGGCAGGGCCCACCCTCCCAGGGGGCCGCCCAAGATCCATTCTACCTGCGCGCACCGACAAAACCCGGTGCTCACTGGAGTTGTCCACAGGCAACCAAGATCGCCGATTCCGCGCTGAGCAAACCTGCGCTGCCGGGCGTACGCGCCGGTGTCGCTTCTCGGCGGATGTGGGCTACCCCCGCCGGCGCCGACGATGGTCGCCATGACCACCAAACCGTTCCGCTTCGGGATCGTCTCCGGGTACGCCCCCGACCTCAAGGCCTGGACCGACCAGGCCCGCCGGATCGAGGAGCTCGGCCTCGACACCCTGCTCGCCACCGACCCCGTCGGCGACGCCGACCCGCTCACGCTGGTGCCCGCGGCCGCCGCCGTCACCAGCCGCCTCACGCTGGGCACCTTCGTGCTCGCTGACCCGTTCCGCGACGTCCGTCAGCTCGGCTGGCAGGTGTCCACGTTGCACCGCGTGACGGGCGGCCGGTTCGAGCTCGGCCTGGGCGTCGGGCGGCCCGGCGCCGGTGCGTTCGCGCGCGGCCTCGGCCGGGAGTTCGCGTCGCCGGGTGAGCGCATCGCGCGCCTGGCCGACACCATCGCGTTCCTGAAGCAGACGCCCGAGCGGCCGCGCCTGCTGCTCGCCGGCGGCGGGCCGAAGATGCTCGCGCTCGCCGCGCGCGAGGCCGATGTGGTCACTCTGTCGTGGGCACCGCAGACCACGGAATCCGAAGCCGATTCTATTGTGGACAACTTCCGCGAAATGGCGGGCACGCGATTCGCCGACATCGAACTTTCGGTGAACTTGATTGCCGTCGGAAATGCGCCGGCGCCGCAGATCGCGAAGTACACCGGTGTGGACGTACCCGAGCTCGCCGCTGCCGGCGCAGTCACGGTTCTGCCGGAAAACCCGGCTGTAGCAAAGGAAACTCTTCTCCGGTGGCGCGAACGGTGGGGGATTTCCTACGTCACCGTCAATTCCGGCTACGCGGAACCCTTTGCGGAGATCGCTCGTTCTCTCTCCGCAGGCGGGTGAGTGCCCTTCCGATCATGTGGACTCCGGCCTACGCTCCGAGGTTTCGGGAAGCGACATGGTTCGGAGCGTGTGCGATGACCGGTCAGCGAACGTCGACGATGGACAGGGCGGAAACGGCGGAACGGGATCTCGGGCGGCTGCTCGAGGCCGGCCCGTTCGCGGACGCCCTGCGGGCGGCAATCAGGGCGAGGGGGCTAGGACTGGATAGGATCAGATATCGCTTGCGTGGCAGGGGAACTTCCCTCAGTCTCGCGACATTGAGCCACTGGCAGTCGGGGCGGTGCCGCCCGGAGCGGCCGGAATCGTTGCAGGCCCTAAGGAATCTGGAAGACATCCTGGGTGTCCCGCCGAATTCCCTGCGGCGGCTTCTCGGTCCTTCGCGCTCGCGCGCTCAGCACCGATAAGCCACCTTCGGCTGTGTTTTCGGCCTCGGCTCCGCCGAGGCGTGCGAGATCGCCTTTGAGCCGGTTTCCGGATTGAGCGACCGGATCGGCCTGGCGGCCGATCGCGCCGCCCAATCCGGAAACCGGCGCGATCTCGCGTTGTGGGCTTGGCGGGGCGGAAGCGCGCGGCAGGAGCATGTCGAGCAGGGTGCGGGTGGGACTGCTGCCTCTCCTACGATCGAGCGCATGCGTGCGGTCGTGATCGAGGATTTCGGGGTGCTGCCCCAGGTGGTTGAGGTGCCGGATCCGGTGGCGCCGCCTGGCGGGGTGGTGATCGCGGTGGACGCCACGGGTGTGTGCCGCAGCGACTGGCACACGTGGCAGGGCCACGACGAGGCCGTGAAGCTGCCGCACGTCGCCGGCCACGAGCTGGCGGGGCGGATCGCTGCGATCGGTGCGGGCGTGCGCGGCTGGGAGGTCGGCGCGCGGGTGACGGTGCCGTTCGTGTGCGCGTGCGGTAGCTGTGCGCAGTGTGCGCGCGGTGACCAGCAGATCTGCGACGACGAGTTCCAGCCGGGCGCCACCCACTGGGGGTCGTTCGCGGAGCTCGTCGCGATCGAGCACGCGCAGGCGAACCTCGTCGCGCTGCCGGACGCGATGTCGGCGGCGGAGGCGGCCGCGCTCGGCTGCCGCTTCGGCACGGCGTTCCGCGCGGTGCTGCGGCAGGGCGGCGTGCGCGCCGGCCAGTGGGTTTCGGTCTACGGCTGCGGCGGCGTCGGGATCTCCGCTGTGCTGCTGGCCGCGGCGGCGGGCGCGAAGGTCGTGGCGGTGGACGTCTCGCCGGCCGCGCGAGCGCTCGCCGAGCGTTCGGGCGCGGTGCTGAGCGTGGACGCGGGCGCGTTCGAGGGGCCGGAGGCGCTCGCCGAGCACGTCCGGTCGCTGACCGGCGGCGGCACCCACGTGTCGCTCGACTGCCTGGGCTCGCCGGCCACGTGCGCCGCTTCGGTCGGCAGCCTGCGCAAACGCGGCCGGCACGTGCAGGCGGGCCTGATGCCGCCCGCGCAGGGCGTCGCGCCGATCCCGATGCACCGCGTGATCGGCGGCGAGCTGGAGATCGTGGGCATCCATGGCCTGCAGGCGCACGAGTACCCCGAGTTGCTGAGCGTGGTCGAGCGGTCGGGTATCGACCTCGCGGGCCTCATCGGCACCCGGATCGGCCTCGACGACGTGCCGGCCGCGCTGGCCGCGATGAACGACCCCGTGCCCGCGCGCGCCGGCGTGACCGTGGTCGAGATCGGGCAGATCGAGTTTGCGTGACACAGTGTGATGAGTCTTGGCCGTCGCGTCACGTTTCCATCTTGTAGCTGATCGACACCTGGCCTGTGACACACGAGTGTGGGAGTGTCAAAAGCGGCGGTTACGGCGAGGGGTGCCGCCGCAGGAGCGCCCGGCTGGACCCTTCGGGTGGCTCCTGCGGTCTGCCGCTCTCCTGGGACCGAACCGTTTGCGACAATGCTCGCGATGGAACTGCTGCCACGTCCCCGGGTCGAACTCGCGCCTGGCGCGGTCCACGTCCCCGACTGGCTCGACCTCGACGAACAGCGCTCGCTCGTCGAGGCCTGCCGTGGCTGGCGCGACTACCGCCAGACCCGCCTGCCCAGCGGCGCGATGATGTCCGTCCGCATGGTCTGCCTCGGCTGGCACTGGCTCCCGTACCGCTACTCCCGCACCCGTGAGGACGGCTCGCCGGTGGAACCGTTCCCGCCCTGGCTGGGCGACCTCGGCCGGCGCGCGGTGGCCTCGGCGTACGGCGACCCGGCCGGCTACGAACCCGACGTCGCCCTCGTGAACTACTACGACGCCACGGCCAAAATGGGCCAGCACGAGGACAAGGACGAGCGCTCCCTGGCGCCGGTCGTGTCCCTGAGCCTCGGCGACACGTGCGTCTTCCGCTTCGGCAACACCGAGAACCGCAACCGGCCCTACACGGACATCGAGCTGCGCTCCGGCGACCTGTTCGTCTTCGGCGGCCCCTCGCGGCTGGCGTACCACGGCGTGCCGCGCACCCTGCCCGGCACGGCCGACCCGGCGCTGGGCCTGACGGGGCGGCTCAATCTGACGTTGCGGGTGTCGGGTTTGTGAGGTTGTCCTCCGGTAGTACGACGAGCCGGATGGCCATGTCCCGCGCGCCTGGCTCCGCTTCGGTCGTGTACTTCCACAGCAGCGCCCGGAACTCGGTCGCAAACGCTTCCACCTGGTCTTTGGTGAGCGTGAGTCCGGCCCGGTAGATCTGGTTCCAGCCTTCCGAACTGTCGTAGCCGGCGTACGCGCGGACGACGAGGTCGAGGTCGTGGCTCATCTTCAGCGCACCGATCTGCGTGGCGGCCGTGCGCTCGTCGTCGGTCAGTTCGAGGCCGGGCGGGGTGTAGATGTTGGTCATCATCGAGCGCCACCACCGTTCGCGGCCCGCCGAGCGCTCCTCGATCTCGGCGATCAGCTTCTGCTCGGCGAGCTTGCGCAGGTGGTAGCTCGTGGTGCCCGTGCTCTCGCCGAGCGCCTTGGCGACGCTCGTCGAATTCGCTTCGCCGTGTTTGCCCAGGTAGCCGAGGATGTCGCGGCGCACCGGGTTGGCCAGTGCCTTCTGGAGGGCCTTGAGGTCGGGGCCGGTGAGGACCCGCTGTTCCGGTGGTTCCGCCATGCCACTCAGCGTAGTGCAGAGAACCATTGCAGAAAAAGTTTGCAAAAAGTCTCTGCAATTGACTAGCCTGGCCGGGACGAAGGGGAAGTCATGAAGAGGGGTTGGGTGCCGGCGCTCGCCGGAGCGGGATTGCTGCCGTGGCTGGGAATCTTGGCCGCGACTCTGCCCGACACGTATGCGGCGCAGCACTGGCGGCTCGCGTGGATGGGGCTCGACGTGCTGGAGTCGGCCGGCCTGCTGCTCACCGGCTGGTGGCTGCTGCGCGGCGATCGCCGCGCGCCGGCCCCCGCGGCCGCCACGGGGGCGCTCCTGCTGGTCGATGCGTGGTTCGACGTGACCACGGCCGGGCCGGACGTCGCGGCGTCGGTGGCGATGGCGGTGCTCGAGGTGCCACTGGCGGTGTTCTGCCTGGTGTCAGCCTTCGCGGCTCAGCGCGAAGCGCACGCGCTGCCCGGGCCGCAGCTGCGCGGCGACGTCGAGGTCGGGTTCGCGGACGACGGCGGGCACGGGATAGCCGCCGGTCACGGGGTGGTCGGCGAGGAAAAGGATCGGCACGCCCGAGGGTGGCACCTGCAGTGCACCCGGCACGGCGGCTTCCGGCGGCAATTCGCCGGAGCGTGCGCGGTCGAGCGGCGGCCCGTCGAGCCGGACGCCGACGCGGTCGAGGTCGGTGGTCACCGTGTAGCGGGAGGTGACCAAAGTGGACAGTGCTGTCCGCGTGAACCAGTCGAGGCGCGGCCCGGGGGTGACGCGTAGAACCGGTTCTTCCGAAAGCCGGGCCAGCGGAGCCAGGTCGACGACCGGCTGACCGGCGACGACGTCCCCCACCGGAAGGGTCATGCCCGGAGCCAGGGGCGGCGGCCCGAGCCCGCCCATGGTGTCGGTGGCCCGCGCGCCGAGCACAGGCCGCACGTCGAAACCGCCGCGGACAGCGACGTAGCAGCGCAGGCCGCGGGTGGCCGTGCCCAGCGCCAGCTCCTCGCCCACCCGCAGCATGATGGGTCCGTTCGGTGCGGCCGCTCGCCGCCCGGCCCACACCGCGACCTCCGCACCGGTGACGGCGACCAACGCGCCTTCGGAGACCCGCAGCCGCAACCCACCGAGCGTCACTTCCAGGGCCGCGTGCGTCTCGGGATTGCCGACCAGCCGGTTCGCCAGCCGCAACGACGATCGGTCCGCCGCCCCCGACCGCCCGACCCCGACGGCGGCGAGACCGGGCCGGCCCAGGTCTTGAACGGTCGCGAAGGGACCGGTCGCGAGCACTTCCACCTTCCCGGTCATCACACCGCCTCGAACCGCACGCGCGTGCCCGGCGTGAGCCGGTTGGGCGGGTCGCGCTCGACGTCCCAGACCGGCAGCGAAGTCGTCCCCACCAGGTGCCAGCCACCGGGGGACGGGCGGGGGTAGACGGCCGAGTACTCGCCCGCGATGGCGACCGAACCGGCGGGCACGCGGGTGCGTGGCACGGAACGGCGCGGCAGGTGCAGCGCGGGATCCAGGCCCGTCAAGTAAGCGAAACCCGGCGCGAAGCCGCAGAACGACACCACGTACGAAGCCGAGCTGTGCAAGGACACGACCTCCCGCACCGACAACCCCGAAGCCTCCGCGACATCGGCGAGATCCGCCCCGTCGTAGCGCACCGGCACGGTGACGGCACCCGAAGAGCCGGTGGCAACATCCACAGTGGACACCGAAGACAACAACCGCGTCAACGAAGCCACCTCCACCACCGCAGGATCGAACCGCACCAACAGCGTCCGCGCGGCCGGCACCAGCTCCACCACCCCGGCCGGCAGATCCGCCTCCAACGCCGCCTGCAACCCGAGCACGTCCTGAGCCTCCACGAGAACCGCGGAACCGCCGTACGGCAACACGGCCATCACACGAACGACTCCACCGTGACCCCCGCCTCCGTCAACGAAGCACGAATCCGCCGCGCGATGTCCACGGCCCCCGGCGTATCACCGTGCACGCAGAGGGAAACCGCCCTCAGGTCGAGCTTCCCGCCGGCCACATCGAGGACCGAACCCGTCGTTGCCATGGCCGTGGCGCGCGCGGCGACCTCGTCGGCGTCGTGCAGCACCGCACCCGGCAGCTTGCGGGACACGAGCTGCCCCTCCGGCGTGTAAGCCCGATCGGCAAACGCCTCCGCGTACCCCGTCACACCGGCCGCCGAAGCCGCGCGCAGCATCTCGGAGTCCGGCGGGCACAACAGCGCCAACCCGGTGCCGAACTGCCGCACGCCCTCCACGAGCGCCGCCGCCTGCGCCGGATCCACCGCCGCCGTGTTGTACAGCGCACCGTGCGCCTTCACGTACTTCACCGAAGACCCCGCAGCTCGCGCGAAAGCGTCCAACGCGCCGATTTGGTACAGCACGTCGTCCGTGAGGTCCGCGGGTGAGATGTCCAGCGCCCGGCGGCCGAAGCCGGCGAGGTCGCGGTACCCCACGTGCGCCCCGATCGTCACGCCCCGCTCGGCCGCGCGGGCGCACACCCGCCGCATCACGCCGGGGTCGCCCGCGTGGAAGCCGCACGCGATGTTCGCGCTGGTCACGATGTCAAGCATCGCCTCGTCGTCGCCCATCCGCCACGCGCCGAAGCCTTCGCCGAGGTCACTGTTCAGATCCATGTCACTCCCGTCTCGCGCTGGTCTGTCAAGAACATGTACCCCGGCGCGTGCGTGATGGCGAACGGCGGCCGCGAAGCCATCACCGCCGCCTGGGGGGTGACGCCACAGGCCCAGAACACCGGCACGTCGCCGGGTTCCAGGTCCACGGCGTCGCCGAAGTCGGGCCGCGCCAGGTCCGCGATGCCCAGCGCGGCCGGATCGCCGACGTGCACCGGGGCGCCGGGCAGCGAGGGCGACGCCGAGGTGATCCGCACGGCCTCGTCGAGCAGTTCGGCCGGGACCGGCCGCATCGTCACCACCAACGGTCCGTGCAGCCGCCCGGCCGGCGTGCACGGACGGTCGGTCACGTACATCGCCACGCCGCGCCCCTGCGTCAGGTTCCGCAGGGGCACTCCGCCCGCGACCAGCGGCGCCTCGAACGAGTAGGTGCAGCCGATCGAGAACGCCACCATGTCGCTGCGCCGCAGGCCCGTCGCGTCGCCGACCTCGCCGGTCAGCACCCCGTTGTGCCACACGCGGTAGCGCGGCAGATCGGTGCGCAGGTCGGCGCCCGGCGCGAGCCGCGATCCCGGGTCGCCGGGCCGGCTGACGTCGAGCACTGGGCACGCGCGCGGGTTGCGCGCGCAGAACAGCAGCACATCGTCGGCCCAGTCCTGCGGCACGGCGATCAGGTTGGCCTGCGCGTAGCCCCGCGCCCAGCCCTCGGTCGGCCGCTCGGTGCCCGCGCGGAAGAGCGCGCGGGCCTCGGCAGGTGTCAGCGTGGCTGGGTCGCGGAACGTGGTCATGACCCGATCCCGGTCAGTTCCCGTCCGCGGGTTTCGGGCAGGCCCAGCAACGCGAGCGCGGCGATCGCGTACCCGACGGCACCGAGCGCGATCGCGCCACCCGCGCCCATGAACCCGACCACCGCGGGGAACGCGGCACCCACCGCGCGCCCGAAGTTGTACGTGAAGCCCTGGCCAGTGGCCCGCACCTCGGTCGGGTACAGCTCCGCGAGGTACGCGCCGAAGCCGCTGAAGATCGCCGACGTCGAGAACCCCAGCGGGAAGCTGATCAGCAGCATGAGGCCGTTGGCGCCGTAGGGTAGCTGCACGAACAGCACGATCAGCGCCGCCGACAGCACCGAGAACAGCAGGAAGGTTCGCTTGCGCCCCAACAGGTCCGCGAGGTACCCGCCGCAGACGTAGCCGATGAACGCGCCGGGGATCAGCAGCGCGAAGTACCCGCCGGTGCCGACCACGGACAGGCCGCGGGCAGTCTTGAGGTACTGGGGCAGCCACGTGAACAGCGTGTAGTACCCGCCCTGGACACCGGTCGCAAGCAGCGCCGCGAAGAGCGTGGTGCGCAGCAGGCCGGGGCGGAAGATGCCGGCGAGCGAACCGCGCGCCTTGGTCTTCAGAGTCGTCAGCCGGCGTTCGGTCACGTGCTCCGCGTCGGTCACGCGGCGGCGCACCCACAGCACGAGCAGCGCCGGCAGCACACCGACCCAGAACAGCACGCGCCACGCGACGGCGTCGTCGAGCACGCTGAACAGCACGGTGTAGACGATCACCAGCAGGCCCCAGCCCACGGCCCACGCGCTCTGCACGAACGCGACGGTCCGGCCGCGGTAGCGCGCCGAGCAGTACTCGGCGACCAGCGCGGCGCCGACGGCCCACTCGCCACCGAAGCCGAGGCCCTGCAGGCCGCGGAACACCAGCAGCGTCTCGAAGTTCGGTGCGAAACCGCAGAGCACCGTGAAGACCGTGTACAGCGCGATGGTCAGCTGCAGCGTGCGGACGCGGCCGATGCGGTCGGCCAGCACGCCGGCGCCGATGCCGCCGATCGCGGAGACGACCAACGTGGTCGTGCTGAGCAGGCCTGCCTCGCCGGAGGAGATGCCGAAGTACGCCGTGATGGCGGCCAGACCGAACGGCAGGGTCTGGTAGTCGAAGGAGTCGAGTCCGTAACCGCCGAAGGCGGCGAAGAAGGCGCGCTTGCCCTTGGGTCCGAGGGAGCGGAACCACTCGAACGGCCGGGCCGCACTCGTGATGCCTGCTGTCACGTTCGTGTTCATGGGTACCTCGCAGGGAGAGTTCTCATAGTGGCACGAGTCACATGGCAGTCACCGTACGGATCGTTGAACAATTCCACAAGTCTCTCATTTTATCGTTCTCAACCCTGCGGCTACGCTGGGCGACGTGGTCACCGACGAGAGCCCGCTGGGCCTGGAAGCCGACCGCGGCCTGCTGAGCCGCACGAGCACCGCGGAGCGGGTCGCCGGAGTGCTGCGCACGCGCATCGCAGAGGGCTTCTTCCTGCCCGGCGGCCGGCTGTCGGAGCAGGACATCGGCAACGCGCTGGGCGTCTCACGCAACACGCTGCGCGAGTCGTTCCGCCTGCTCACGCACGAGCGGCTGCTCACCCACGAGCTCAACCGCGGCGTCTTCGTCCGCGTGCCGACGGTCGACGACGTGCGCGACATCTACCGTGTCCGCAAGCTCGTCGAGTGCGCCGCGGTCCGCGGGATCTCCGAGCGGCCGGCGTCCTACGACCAGATTGCGGCCACGGTCGCCGAGGGTGACCAAGCAGCCGAAACCGGCCGTTGGCAGGACCTCGGCACGGCGAACATCCGGTTCCACAGCGAGCTCGTCGCGTTGACCGGGAGCGAGCGCGTGGTTGAGCTGATGCAGGGCCTCACGGCCGAGCTGCGGCTGGTGTTCCACGTGATGGCCGACCCGCGGCGGTTCCACGAGCGCTACCTGCCGCGCAACCGCGAACTGCTCGGGCCGCTCGGAGAAGGAGACGGTCGGCGCGCGGAAAAACTGCTCGCGGCTTACCTCTCCGACGCGGAAGCGCAGCTCGTCGAGGCGTACTCGGAGCGTTCGGTGGACGGCGCGAGTCTGTAACTCACGGTGGTGGTCCAAACCGGACTGCCCGCCGTCTCGCGCCGGGGCGGGATCCGTGTCAGGGGCCCGAAAATCGCCGTGACCCGACGGGAAAGTGTGTGCTGCGCCATGGAAAACGTTTGCCACGAGTTGCGCGTCCGTGACGCAGGAACGGCACTACTTCCGTCGGAAAAGGGATGAAGCACTTGCTTACATAGCGTGCTTTCGCGCGGATGGGCACCCGAATGTGGCCGTTCGTGCCGTCCGTAGTCTGGGTGGTGTCAAGATCGCGGACACCTGATTAACGTCTTCATCAGGTCGCGTGAAGCGATGGGCCCCCCACGCCCCGGAACCCCCAGACGGGGCGTGGGCCCCTTCGCGAAGACCGAATCGGGATGGTCGCCCCCAGTGCCCGATCCGGCGTGCGTGGCCAGGAGATGGTGGAGATGGTGGAGCAACGGCGAACCGTGGTCCCCGGGGGGAGATCACGGTTCGCCGCTGCGTTGTTTCCGATTCAGTCCACTTCGGATCCTCAGCCGGCGTACTGGGCGAACACCTTGGTGTAGTCCCACGGCTGCTGCGAGACCTTCGAGCAGCTGTCGTCCGGACCACCCGTGCACGGTCGGTCACGGTTGGCCGACCAGAACGTCAGCCGCGACAGGTGATGCTGGTTCGCGTAACCCAGGATGGTGGTGAAGTCCGCCACGGTCACCGTCTCGTTCTGGTCGGTGATGCCGTTCATGGACGAGATGCCCATGTGCCGGTAGGCGTTGTCGTCGGTGTAGCCGAAGGCGTTCTTGACGACGTTCTTCAGGCCCTCGGCCGCACGTGTGGTGAGGGTGCCCATGTTCTGCCCGGCGCCGCCGAAGTCGAACGGCATGATGACCCAGCCGTCGGCCGCGAAGCCGGACTGCGCCGCGCGGTTGACCAGGCTCGAGTCCGGGCCGCTGGTGCCCGTGCCGAACGTGACGTAGATCTTGATGCCCGGGTTGTTGGCACGCACGGTCTTGAGCGCATCGACGGTGCGCTGCTGCACCGTCGGGTTGCTGTAGGCGTCGGCCTCGATGTCGATGTCGATCGCCTTGAGGCCGTAGGCGTTGATCACCTTCTGGTACGCCGACGCGAGCTCCCCCGCGCTGCCGCACGAGGACTCCAGCTTGTTGCCGCTGTAACCGCCGAACGACGGGATCACGTCGCCGCCCGCGCCGCGCACGGTGTTGATCGTGCCCTGGTCCACGCCGCCGGTGAGCGCACGCGCGCCGTCCCACTGCGGGTTGCAGTAGCCGTTGGACAGCACGAACGCCAGCGTGAACCACTTCACGCCCGTCGCGTTCATGATCGTGGTCGGATTCGGCGGCGCGCCCCAGCCGTTGTAGATGTACGGGGCCACGGCCATCGCGCCGGCCGAAGGCGGCGGAGTCGTGTCGCCGCCGCCGGAAGGCGCGGTCCACTTCTGGTTGGCCGTGCCGGTGCACGTCCAGATCTGCAGGCGCGTGCCATCGGCCGAGCTCTGGCCGGTGGCGTCGAGGCACTTGTTCGCCGCGGTGTTCACGATGTCGTGGTCGGCGCTGACCGTCCACTGCTGCGCGCCGGTGCCGTTGCAGTCGTACAGCTGCACCTTGGCCCCGTCGGTGGTGGCTGCCGAGGCCACGTCGAGGCACTTGCCGAGCGCCCGGATCGTGCCGTCGGAGCCGACGTTCCACTGCTGTGCCGTGGTTCCGTTGCAGCCGTAGAGCTGCACGGCGGAACCGTTGGCGCTGTTCGCGCCGGCGACGTCGACGCACTTGCCGCCGAGGCCGGTGATCTGCCCGGTCGCCGCCTGCGCGTCGGCCGGGATCAGGATGACGGCGGAGGCGGCGAGCAGGCCGCCGAGCGCCGCGAGGACTCTTCTTCTCATCGGGGACTCCTGGGGAGGGTTACGGTGTGGTCCACTTCTGGTTGGCCGCGCCGGTGCACGTCCAGATCTGCGTGCGCGTGCCGTTGGCCGAGGTGTTTCCGGTGACGTCGAGGCACTTGTCGGCGGCGGTGTTCACGATGTCGCGGGACGAGTTGGCCGTCCATTGCTGCGCGCCGGTGCCGTTGCAGTCGTACAGCTGGACTTTCGAACCGTCCGTTGTGGACGCCGCGCTGACGTCGAGGCACTTGCCCAGTGCCCGGATCGTGCCGTCGGAGCCGATGGTCCACTGCTGTGCGCCCGTGCCGTTGCAGTCGTAGAGGTCGACCGCGGTGCCGTTGGCGCTGTTGGCGCCCGCGACGTCGAGGCACTTGCCGCCCAGCCCGGTGATCTGGCCGGTGCGGCCGGTCGGCGGCGTGGTGGTGCCCCCGCCCGCCTGCGTGCCGTTCCACGTGAACGTGGCCGACGTGTGGCCCGGCAGCGTGTAGGTGAACGACTGCCCGCCCCAGTTCACGCGCACGCTCTGGTTGCCCGTGCCCGAGTTGTACGCGATGAGGGCCTTGGACCCGTCCGGGTTCTTCCACGCGACGTTGCGCACGGTGGCGTTGTCGTTCGAGTCGATCCGCACCGCGCCCGGCTTCACGAACTTGGTGAGGTGACCCATCGTGTAGTACTCGACGGTGTAGTCGACCTGGCCGTTGCGGCCGTCTCCGTTGTGGACGGTCACGAGGCCGGTGCAGGTGTCACAGCCGCCGTTGTGCGGGTTGTGGGCCTGGTCCATCGCGAGGCTCCACTTGGTGACCGTGCGGCTCCAGTTGCGCGTGTAGTCGACGATGTTGTTCATGTCCTCGGCCTGCTGGTTCGACACCCAGGTGCCGCCGGAGTGCTCGGTCGAGTACGCGTTGACGTTCGGATACTGGTTGTGCACGGTCGTCTGCTGCGACACGTTGCCGCCGTACCCATGCCACGCCATGCCACCGAAGTTCGGGTCGTCGCGGATGGCCGGGTCGTCCATCGTCGGCGCGGCGAAGGACAGGTACTGGTCCCAGTTCCAGTCCAGCGCCAGGACCTTGGTCGACAGCCCCGCCGTGTGCAACGCGGGCAGCAGGTTGTTCTTGGTGAAGTAGGCCAGGCCCGAGCCGTTCCAGTTCGTGGACGGGTAGCTCGCGCAGCACGTCGGCTCGTTCTGCACGGTGAGGTAGTTGATCGGCACGCCCGCGTTTTGATACGCCTGCACGTACTTCACGAAGTACTGGGCGTAGGCGTTGTAGTACTGCGACTCGACCCAGCCGAGCTTGTAGTCGTCGTTGTCCTTCATCCACGGCGGTGCGCTCCACGGAGAAGCCATCACCTTCAGCTGCGGGTTGAGCTGTTTGGCCTGCTGCGTCAGCGGCAGCACGTCCACCTGGTCGTGGGCGATGGAGAAGTGCTGCAGGTTCGGGTCGGTCTGCCCGGCGGGCATGTCGTCGAACGTGTAGCTGTAGCGCGCCAGGTCCGACGCGCCGATCGGGTTGCGCAGGAAACTGATGCCGATGCCGGCGTTGGGATCGAACAGCTTCTGCATCACCTGGTTGCGGGTGCTCGCGGACAGCAGGTTGCTGGAGTTCAGCAGGTATGCCGCGCTGTCGGTGAAGGACGCGCCCGCGCCTTCGAACTGCTGGTAGGTGGTGTTCTCGTTGACGTTGATCGTGGCCTGGCCACTGCCGGTGCCGGCGGAGAACGCGATGGGCGTCTGCTGCTGCAGGCCGCGCGTCACGTTCACGCCCTTGGCGTCGTCGGTGGTGGTGAGCCAGATGTTCACGGCCTCGCCGGCGGCCTGCGCGGTCGGGACGGCCATTGTGGACAGCGCCAGGGCCGCCGCGCCGAGCAGCGGGAGCAGGTGGCGTTTGCGCATGCCTACGACACCGTCCACTTCTGGTTGGCGGTGGCGGCGCACGTCCAGATCTGCAGGCGGGTGCCGTTGGCGGAGCTGTTGTCCGTGGCGTCGAGGCACTTGCCGGAGGCGGCGTTCACGAGATTGCCGGTCGAGTTCCGGCTCCAGCGCTGGACCGCGCCGCCGGTGCAGTCCCAGATCTGCGTCTTGGTGCCGTTGGCGGTGCCGGCGGCGTCGAGGCACTTGCCGAGTGCGCGGATCGTGCCGTCGGAGCCGACGGTCCACTGCTGCGCGGTGGTGCCGTTGCAGTCATACAGCTGCACGGCGGTGCCGTTGGCGCTGTTGGCCGCAGCGACGTCCACGCACTTGCCGCCGAGGCCGGTGATCTGGCCGGCGCCACCGGTCGGCGGGTCGGTCTGGCCGCCGCCGACCCAGGTGCTCGCCGACGACTCGCCGACGCTCACCGCGGTGTTGTGGTTCTCGATCGGGTTCACGTGCGTGTTCGGGAACACGACGTAGGTGACCGGTCCCTCGGTGCCGCCGGTGCTCGGGTCGGGGTCGATGCCGAGGCTCACGGCCGTGGCGTAGGACGCTTCGCCGATGATGCTCGTCGGGCCGGTGTCACCGACGACCGCGTAGGTGACTTTGTTGTTGTAGATGACGGCGACCACCGAGCCACCGTCGATCCCGTACTGGCGGTAGTCCCAAGTGGACGTTGGCTGCGGCAGCACGATGTAGGGCAGCTGCGCCGCGTTCAACGGCTGGTCGGTGGACGTGTGGAATGCCGTGTCCGGGTAGAAGCAGCAGTCGGTGTTCTCGTTGCACTGCGTCGTGCGCTGGCCGTCGCAGTCGATGTCCATGTCGGCTTTGAAGAACACGGCACCGCTGGACTGGCAGACGGGGACGGTGGCGGCGCCGCCTTCGTCGTAGCTGTACTTGCCGTTGGAGATCTGCTGACAGGAGTTGGTCTTGGCGAGCAGCTGGGCCGCGGTGGGGGCTGCGGTTGCGGCGGCCGGTGCCGCTGGTGTGGCTGGTGCCGCTGAGGCTGTGGTGCCGGAGAGGAAGGAAAGCGCTAACAGGACACACCCTGCCAGCGCGACGAGGAATCGCCGCATGTGTTTCTCCTTGGGGGAAGGGGAGATCCCGGTGAGGACCGGGTTTTCCACAGGCGAGGCGAGTTGTGGACAACATCGCCGTCCGTGGCCGTGTGGCCACTTTTTGTCACACCTCGCCGGTAGAATGGAATGGGGACGCCCCCCTTGGGAGGGCGGGGGCTGTCTGTCGGGCGGTTTGGGGTGGGGAGAAAAGCTCGGTGGGGACGGGAAAGCTCGGTGGGGACGGGGAAAGCCCGGTGGGAGCGGGAGAGCCCGGTGGGGAACGGGTGGATCGAGCGCGTTCGCGGACACCCCGGCGGATGCCTCTCGGGTGGAGGCGGGCCGGTGGGGATCCGGGGCGCCGGGTGGCGTGATCCGGTCGGGGTCACGCCACCCGGGCGAACGGGGAGCCGGTGGGGACCGGAGTGGAACACCGCGCGAGGCTGCCGGAGGAGGGAGAGGAGGCGAGCAGCCCCGCGCGGCGGCTTTGAAGGGCACCGGGAAACGCGTCGGCTTTTGTTGTGGCGCAGCGCGTACCGGCGGTCAGTAGATCAGGGTGCGGTCCACTTCTGGTTGGCCGCGCCCGTGCAGGTCCAGATCTGCAGGCGGGTGCCGTTGGCCGAGCTGTTGCCGGTGGCGTCGAGGCACTTGTTCGCGGCCGGGTTCACGATGTCGTGCGCCGAGGTGACTACCCATTGCTGGGCGCCGGAACCGTTGCAGTCGTATAGCTGCACGGGAGTTCCATCGCTGGTGCCGGCCGAGGTGACGTCCATGCACTTGCCCAGCGCCCGCAGGGTGCCGTCGCTGCCGACGGTCCAGTTCTGCGCCGCGTTGCCGTTGCAGTCGGTGATCTGGATGGGTGTGCCGTTGGCGCTGTTGGCGCCCGCGACGTCCACGCACTTGCCGCCGATGCCGGTGATGCGCCCGGTGCTCCCGCTCGGCGGCGTGGTGCCGCCGCCGGTGCTCGTGGTCACGTGCACGTAGTCGACGACCAGCTGCTGCGGGAACTGCGTGCTGCCGTTGGGGTCGCCGGGCCAGTAGCCGCCCACGGCGAGGTTCATGATGATGAAGAAGTTGTGGTCGTAGACCCAGCGGTTGCCGTTGAGATCGGCCGGCGTGCGGGTCTGGTAGACGTTGCCGTCGACCGTCCAGACGATCTTGTTGGGCGACCAGTCCACGGCGTAGGTGTGGAAGTCGTCGGAGAAGTTGGGGCCGCTGTAGCCGGCGCCGATGCCGCCCGCGCCCGAGTAGCCGGGGCCGTGGATGGTGCCGTGCACGGTGTTGGGCTCGAAGCCGACGTTCTCCATCACGTCGATCTCGCCGTCGGCCGGCCAGTTGCCGCCGCCGAGCATCCAGAACGCGGGCCACATGCCCTGACCGCGCGGGAGCTTCATGCGGGTCTCGAAGTGGCCGTAGGCCTGGCTGAACTTGCCGGAGGTGTTGAGGCGCGCGGACGTGTACTCGCAGCGGCCGTACCAGCAGTTGTAGTTGCCCGGGTTCTCGCGCTTGGCCGTGATCACCAGGTGGCCTTGCCCGTCGAGCGCGGCGTTGTTCGTGCCGGACGTGTAGTACTGGCGCTCGTGGTTGTTGACGTTGTCGCCGGTTTCGTAGTTCCACTTCGATCCGTCGGCCGGGCTGCCTGCGGACCCGTTGAAGTCGTCGGTGAAGCTGGCCGCCGCCGCGGCTTCTGTGGGCGCGAAGACGGCGGGCGTCGCCTGCACTCCGACGGCCAGCAGCGAAGCGGCCGCGAAGAGCCCGGCCCAGCGGGAACGTCTCAGAGAACGTGAGATGGACATCGTTGTCACCTCTTCTTGCGGAGGGGACCGCGCTTTCACGCGCAGCACAAAAACGCGGTGGGGCGGAGGAGAGCACGGCGGGGGGGGGACCGTGCGGTTCTCGGCCGAGCGCTTCGTGTCCACTCCGGAGGTGGACCGCAGGCGGGCGGCAGGGGTCGGACTAATCGGACTACTTTGTTGTGCCTGGCAACAAAGTAAAAGCAGTATGCATGGTCCGTACCACTGCGGCAATGGCGGATGTGAGAATTTTTTCAACCCGAATTAAGGGGCGCCGGTTGTCGCCCAGGTGATCGACGGTGATCACCGGCCGGTCACCTGGGGTTCTCGGGGATGTTCGCTGGGTGACAACGGGGTTCTAGGCCGCGCCCGCGCCCGAGCGGATCGCGGGGGCCGGCTTGACCAGAAGTCGCGGATCGGCGCCCTGTTCCAGGAGGTCGGCGACGGGCAGGGTGGCGGCGCCCGTCGCGACGGCGTCGAGACCCAGGTGCCCGAGCTGGATCGTGGTCTCGCCGAACGGGTGGCTCAGCGCGTGGGCCGACGCGGTGGAGCGGATCAGCGGCAGCAGGCGCTCGCCGAGGGCGAGGCCGGCCCAGCCGCCGACGACGATGCGCTCCGGGTTGAACAGGTTGATCAGGTTCGCGATGCCGGCACCGAGGTAACCGGCCGTCTCCTCGAGGACCTTCTGGGCCGACTTCGAGCGGTCGGCCGAGGCGAGGAGCGCGGCGAACTGGTCCTGCTCGGTCTCGCCGGGCACGGGCTTGCCGCGGGCGCGGCGGTAACGCGCGAGCACAGCCTCGGCGCCGATGTAGGCCTCGAGGCAGCCGTGCGAACCGCAGCGGCAGGCCTGCCCGCCGTAGACGATGGTGGTGTGACCCCACTCGCCGGCGCTGCTGGTGGAGCCGCGGTAGGTGGCGCCGTCGGCGATCACGGCCGCGCCGACGCCCGAGCCGATGAGCACGATCACCGCGTGGCGCGCGCCGCGCCCGGCGCCGAACCACATCTCGGCTTGGCCCTGGGTTTTGGCACCGTTGTCGACGAACACGGGCAGCTCGATGCCGGCCGCGCGCAGGTCGTCGGCCAGCGCGACGGAATCCCAGCCGATGGTGGGCGCGTGCACCAGCACGCGTTCGCCCTGCTCGACCGTGCCGGGCACGCCGACGCCCACGCCGATCACGGCCGACTCCTCGGCTCCGGCGGACGTGATCACCTCGCGCAGCCCGGAGACGACGGCCGCGACGACCGCGGCCGGTTCGGTGCGCGCCGGTGACAGCTCGTGCTCGACTGTGGCCAGCCGTTGCATCGCGAGGTCGAACAGCTCCACGCGCACGCCCGTCTCGCCGATGTCGACGCCCGCGACGTAGCCGTACGCCGGGTCCACGCGCAGCAGCACGCGCGGCCGTCCGCCGTCGGATTCGACCAGGCCGGCCTCGGTGATGAGCCGTTCCTCGCCGAGCTCGGCGGTCACGTTGCTGACCGTCGCCGCCGAAAGGCCGGTGAGCTGGCTCAGTTCGTGCCGCGACAGCGGGCCGTCGAAGTACAGTTTCGACAGCAGCAGGGAACGGTTGTGCCGCCGCAGATCTCGGACGGTCGTGCGCTTGGTCGCCATGTGACACCCATCTGGCCTCGAACTCTCCCGGCACCAGGATGCCTGATCACCGTAAGTTGTGGCCATGTATTAACTAGTGAACTAAGTCCCGAACATATGGACGTCTGGCAGAATCCCCCAGGTGACGAGGGTGCTCCGGCAGACAACCCGTGATCTGAGGCGGCACAACCGCGCGGCGCTCCTGTCGTCGCTCTACCTGAGGGGGCCGGTCAGCCGGCTCGAACTCGTCGCCGAGTCCGGGCTCAGTCCCGCGACCGTGACGAACGTGGTCGCGGAGCTCATCGGCGACGGTGTGGTGGCCGAGGCCGGTTCCGTCGAGTCCGATGGTGGCAGGCCGCGCACGCTGCTGCGCGTCCGGCCCGAATACGGGCAGGTCGTAGGCGTCGACGTCGGTGAGACCCACGTGCGCGCCGGGCTCTTCGACTGCGCGCTCGGGACGCTCGCGACCGTGCAGCACCCGCTCGCGGGCAGCAACCCCGACCCGGCGGAAGTGGTGGAGCTCGCGCGGGCCGGCGTCGCCGAGGTGCTGTCGGCCGGTGCGTCTCGTGTGCTCGGCGTGGGCGTCGGCGTGCCAGGCGCGGTGCGGGACGGCGGCATCGTGCACGCCCCCACGCTCGGCTGGGCCGGCGTCGCCTTCGCCGACCTGCTGCGCGCTCACGCACAGTTCGCCGACGCGCCCCTGCACCTCGACAACCGCGCCCGCACGCTCGGCCAGGCCGAGATGTGGCTCGGCGCCGGTCGCGGAGCCGGCCGCGCCGTGATCGCGCTGCTCGGCGTGGGCGTCGGCGCGGCCTTCGTCACCGACGGTGGGTCTTTTCCCGGCATCACGACCAGTGAGTGGGGCCACACCGTGGTGCAGGCAGCGGGCGCTGCCTGCCGCTGCGGTTCGCGCGGCTGTCTGGAGGCCTACGTCGGTACCGAGGCCGTGGTCCGCCACTACGCCGAGAGCCCGGGCGCCCGGCCGCTGCCCGGCGTGGACAGCGAGAGCCGGCTCGCCGAGCTCGTCGCCCTGGCCGAAAGGTCTGGTCCAGCTGCCGAAACACTCGCCGCGACGGGTGAATACCTGGGCATCGGCATCGCGAATCTGATCAACCTCCTGGCGCCCGACCGGGTTGTGCTGGCAGGCTCGGCGGGAGCGATCATGGGCCCGGCGATCCTGCCGCACGTCCGTGACGCCGCCGCCCGGCACGCGCTCGGCTACCTCGCCGAGGCGACCGTGGTCGAGCTCGGGGAGCTGGGCCCGGAGGCTGTCGCGCTGGGTGCGGCGACGTTGCCGATCGCGGCGTTGCTGGCGTCGGGCGGGCGTTCAGCCGGCTGAATCTCCTTGCCCTGCAAGGAGATCGACAGGCGGACACCGAGCGTGAGCCTTTCTTTCAGTACTTAAACTTAGGCACAAAATGTTACCGCCGTGTTATTGACGTGACCCGAGTCACCCGGGTTGACTCCCTCCTGTCGCGCGGCCGGACCGAGCTCTGAAGAGCACGGGCGGAATCCGTAGCACCAGGACCTAGGAGGACGAATGCGAGTGAAGCGCTCCGTCGTCGCAGCGCTCGTCGCCGTGGTGGCAGCCGCGGTGCTCGCCGCTTGTGGCGGCGGCTCGAGCAGTGCGGGTGGCGGCGGCAACGCCGCGGCCGTGCTGAACGTCGGCATGCCGAACGGCCCGCAGGCCGAGAACAACAACCCGTTCCTGGAGACCTCGGCGGCAGCGTCGCTCGGGTACCGCTACGTGATCTACGAGCCCCTCGTGATGCTCAACCGCGTGAAGCCGCAGGAAGCCGGCAAGCCGTGGCTGGCCACGAAGTGGGACTGGTCGGACAACTACAAGAAGCTGGTCCTGACCATCCGCGACGGAGTCAAGTTCTCCGACGGCACGCCGATGACCGGCGACGACGTGGCCTACACGTTCCAGCTGCTGCGCGACAACAAAGCGCTGAACATCGACTCGGTGCCCTACAAGGACATCACCGCGAGCGGGAACCAGGTCACCCTGGGCTTCGACACCTCGCAGTTCGTGAACCAGGTCAAGATCTTGCAGACGATCGTGGTGCCCAAGCACATCTGGTCGCAGATCAAGGACCCGTCCACCGACACCGTGAAGAACCCGGTGGGCACCGGCCCGTTCACGCTGAAGTCGTTCACCCCGCAGACGATCACCGTGAGCCAGCGCACCGGCTATTGGCAGCAGGCGCCGGCGGTCAAGGAGATCCGTTACACCTCCTACAACGACAACAACGCGCAGGTCGCCGCTCTCACCAGCGGTGCGGCCGAGTGGAGCTTCGTCTTCATCCCGAACTACAAGACCGTCTACGTGAACAAGGACCCGCAGCACTACAAGCTGTGGTTCCCGGCCCAGCTCGCGGTGCACGGCCTGTGGTTCAACACGGAGAAGGCGCCGTGGAACAACGCGAAGCTGCGCCAGGCGATCAACAAGGTCATCAACCGCGACGACATCTTCAACCAGGGCGAGGCCGGCTACTTCTACCCGAAGAACGACCAGGTCACCGGCATCCCGACGCCGGCGGGTGACTCGTTCATCGCGTCGCAGTACAAGGGCCAGACCGTGAAGGTCGACGTGCCGGGCGCCAAGTCGCTGCTCACCGGCGCGGGCTTCTCCTACAACGGCAACCAGCTCGTGGACCCGAGCGGCAAGCCGGTGACCCTCAAGCTCACCGTGCCCTCGGGCTGGTCGGACTACATCACCGACCTCGAGATCATCAAGGACAACCTGTCGCAGATCGGCATCACCGCCACCGTCGAGAAGATGAACCAGGACGCGTGGACGAAGTCCGTCGACACCGGTGACTTCGAGGGTCTGCTGCACTGGACCAACGACGGTGCCACGCCATACGACCTGTACCGCGACGTGATGGACGGCAACCGCTACAAGCCGACCGGCCAGGGCGGCATCAACGGCAACTACGGCCGCTTCAAGAACGACCAGGCGACCCAGGCACTCGAGACCTACGCCAACGCCGCCGACGACGCGAGCCGCGCCACCGCGATGAACACGTTGCAGCAAATCATGATCGACCAGCAGCCGATGGTCCCGCTCATGGCGGCCAACTCCGGCGGCGAGTACAGCACGAAGAACTGGACTGGCTGGCCCGACGAAGCCAACCCGTACGGCCCCGCGCAGCCGACCCTGCGCAACGCGCTGGACATCGTCATGCACCTGAAGCCCGCGGCCTGATCTATGGCCGAGGACAACGCAGTGGCCACCCGGGAAGCCACCTCAGCCTCGCTCGAGGCGGGGGTGGCCTCCCCGGCCGGCGAGATCGAAACCGGGGCCTCGGACACGATCGTGCTCGAGGCCTCCGGGCTGACCAAGCACTTCCCCGTGCGCAAGCGCGGGCGCGAGGTGCTCACGAAGGGGCGCCGCAGCGTTCAGGCCGTCGACGACGTCCACCTGGTGCTGCGGCGCGGCCGCGTGACCGCGCTGGTGGGCGAGTCCGGCTCGGGCAAATCGACCGTGGCGCGGCTGCTCGCCCAGCTCTACCCGCGCACGAGCGGCGACATCCGGTTGCACGGCAAGTCCACGACCGTGAAGGGCGGCAAGGCTTTCCGGGCCTACTGCCGCAAGGTCCAGATGATCTTCCAGGACCCGTTCGCATCGCTGAACCCCGTGCACACCGTGCGCTACCACCTCACGCGGGCGTTGAAGATCCACGACCGCGCGGGCAAGTCCGACGCTGACCTGGAGCAGGCGCTGCACGAGCTGCTCACGCGGGTGCAGCTGACCCCGCCGGAGCGCTACGTCGACAAGTTCCCCCACGAGCTTTCCGGTGGCCAGCGCCAGCGCGTCGCGATCGCGCGGGCGCTCGGCGCCGACCCCGAGGCACTGCTGGCCGACGAGCCGGTCTCCATGTTGGACGTCTCCATCCGCCTCGGCGTGCTGAACCTGTTGCGGGACCTGAAGGAACGCCTGCATCTCGCGATCCTCTACATCACGCACGACATCGCGTCGGCGCGCTACTTCGCCGACGAGACGCTGGTGATGTACGCCGGGCGCATGGTGGAGGGCGGCGATTCCGAGACCGTGACGCAGCAGCCCGCGCACCCCTACACGCGGCTGCTGATCGAATCGGCACCCGACCCCGACCGGCTCGACCCGGGCGCGGAAGCCGCACTGGGTGAAGCGCCGAAGGAGAAGGGTTCCGGCGAGCCGCCGAGCCTGATCGCGCCGCCGTCGGGCTGCCGGTTCCACCCGCGGTGCCCAGTGGCGATGGAACGCTGCAAAATCGACCTGCCGCCGCGGTTCGAGGTGGACGACGCCCCCGGCCACTGGGCCGCGTGCTGGCTGTACGACTCGGCGGTGCGCCCGTGAGGTACCTGCTCCAACGGCTCGGCTTCTACCTGTTCACCGCGTGGGCCGCCGTCACGATCAACTTCTTCATCCCGCGGCTGATCCCGGGTGACCCGGTGCAGTCGCTCATCACGAAGAACCAGGGTACGCTCAGCGCGGACGCGATCCAGTCGCTGTACGTCCTGTTCGGACTCGACAAGAACGAAAGCCTGATCACCCAGTACTTCCACTACTGGGCGCAGCTCTTCCGCGGCGACCTCGGGCTGTCGTTCACCTTCTTCCCCTCGCCCGTGTCCGAAGTGATCGGCGACAGTCTGCCGTGGACGATCATCCTCGTCGGTTTCACCACGGTGGTGGGCTTCCTGATCGGCACCGGCCTCGGTGTCGTCGCGGGTTGGCGGCGCGGGTCCTGGGTGGACGGTCTGCTGCCGGTCACCACGTTCCTCTCGTCCATCCCGTACTTCTGGCTCGGCCTGATCGCGATCACGCTGCTGGCCGGCCCGGGCAGCTTCTTCCCGGCGTCCGGCGGCTACGACCCGGGCCTGGTGCCCGGCTGGGGTGGTGACTTCATCGGCAGCGCGATCCAGCACAGCCTGCTGCCGGCGATCACGATCCTCATCAGCTCCATGGGCAGCTGGATCCTCGGCATGCGCAACATGATGGTCACCGTCGCGTCGGAGGACTACATCACCGTCGCGCACGCCAAGGGCCTCAAGGAACGCCGCGTGATGGTGAGTTACGCCGCCCGCAACGCGCTGCTGCCGAGCGTGTCGGGGTTCGCGCTGGCGCTGGGTTTCATCGTGGGCGGCACGCTGCTGGTGGAGATCGTGTTCTCCTACCCCGGCGTCGGCTACGAGCTGTTCCAGGCCGTCGGCTCGCAGGACTACCCGCTGATGCAGGGCATCTTCCTCATCATCACGCTCTCGGTGCTGGTGGCCAACCTGCTCGCCGACGTCGCCTACCTCGTGCTCGACCCGCGCACCCGGAAGGAGGGCTGAGTCGTGGCAGTTCCCGTAGCCGACCTCAAGGCCGCCGCGCCCGAGCCGCTCCCGGCCGACGCGATCGCCGGGCCCGCGGCCAAACGCCGGCGCTTCCGGTTCCTGACCGGCGGCAAGACGATCACCGGTCTCGTCCTGCTGACCTTCTTCGTGGTCATCGCGATCATCGGGCCGTGGCTCGCGCCGTTCGACCCGTCCGCGCGCAGCAACGACCTGCTCGAATCTCCTTCGGGCAAGCACTGGTTCGGCACCACGCACCTCGGTCAGGACATCTTCAGCCAGGTCATCGTGGGCACGCGCAGCGTGATGCTCGTGGGGCTCACGGCCGGCATCGTGGCGACGATCCTCGCCGTGATCGTCGGTGTCACGTCCGGCTATCTCGGCGGGACGCCGGGTGAGGGCCTGTCGGCATTGTCCAATGTGTTCCTCGTGATCCCGGCGCTGCCGCTGATCATCATCATCGGCACAGCGCTGCCCAGTGGCGGCGACTACCTGGTGGCCGTGATCATCGGCTTCACCTCCTGGGCGTGGGGCGCACGGATCCTGCGAGCGCAGACGCTTTCCTTGCGAAGGAGGGAATACGTCGAGGCATCGCGGGCGAGCGGCGAGTCGACGTGGCGGATCATCTTCTTCGAAATCCTGCCGAACCTCACCGCGGTGATCGCGTCGAGCTTCGTGGGCACGGTCGTGTTCGCGGTGATGTCGGAGATCACGCTGGCGTTCGTCGGCGTCTCCAGCTTCTCGGAGTGGAACTGGGGCACCATCCTGTTCTGGGCGCAGAGCCAGCAGGCGCTGGCGCAGGGCGCGTGGTGGTGGTTCGTGCCGGCGGGGCTCGCGATCGCGATCCTCGGCACCGCGTTGTCGCTGCTGAACTTCGGCATCGACGAGTTCGTGAGCCCGCAGCTGCGGTCGAGCGGCAAGACCAAGGCGAAGAACGCCGAGGGCAAGACGGTGCGCCTGCGCGTCGGCTTCACGCCCGTGCTGGGCCGGGAGAAACAATGATCGAACCCGTACTCGAGATCAAGGGCCTGGACGTCGACTACGGCCTCGGTGCCGACGCTGTGCACGCGGTGCAGGACGTGCACCTGACGCTGCACCGCGGCGAGGTGCTCGGTCTGGCCGGTGAAAGCGGCAGCGGAAAGTCCACTTTGGCCTACGGCCTGACTCGGCTGCTCCCGCCGCCGGGCGTGATCCGCGGTGGCAGCGTGGTCTACGACCCCGGCGACGGCGAGCCGTACGACGTGCTGAAGCTGACGCCCAAGCAGTTGCGCGACTTCCGCTGGGCCGAAACGTCCATTGTGTTCCAGGGCGCGATGAACTCGCTCAACCCGGTGCACAAGGTTTCGGTGCAGCTGATGGACGTGATCAAGGCCCACGATCCGCGCAGCACCAAGTCAGCCCGGCTCGCCCGGGCACGTGAGCTGCTGCGCCTGGTGGGCATCGCGGCCGACCGGCTCGACGCGTACCCGCACCAGCTTTCCGGCGGCATGCGCCAGCGCGTGATGATCGCGATGGCGCTGGCGCTGGAGCCGCGCGTGGTGATCATGGACGAGCCCACCACGGCACTCGACGTGGTGATGCAGCGCCAGATCCTGGCGCAGCTCGTGGAACTGCGCGAGCGGCTGGGCTTCTCGGTCCTGTTCATCACCCACGACCTGTCGCTGCTGGTGGAGTTCTCCGATCGCATCGCGATCATGTACGGCGGCCGGATCGTGGAGCAGGCCCGCGGCGTGGACCTGTACCGCGATTCGCTGCACCCGTACAGCGACGGTCTGCTGCACTCGTTCCCCGCGCTGCGCGGGCCGCGGCGTGAGCTCACCGGCATCCCCGGCTCGCCGCCCGACCCGCGGTCGCTGCCGGTCGGGTGCGCGTTTTCGCCGCGGTGCCCGCACGCGTTCGATCGCTGCACCACCGAGGTGCCGGTGCTCGGCGTGCCCGCCGACCGTGACGATCCCGCGCGCAGCGTGGCGTGCTGGCTGCACCCGGCCGACTCCGTCGCCGCCGTCAAGTCGTAGATAAGGAGACCCCTTGACCGAGACCACCGACGCTGCGACCCGCGAGCAGCAGGCGCTGATCGACTCGCTGCCGCCGGACTTCCGGTGGGGCGTGGCGACGGCCGCGTACCAGATCGAGGGCGCGGTGGCCGAAGACGGGCGCACACCGTCCATCTGGGACACCTTCTGCCGGGTCCCGTGGGCGATCGACAACAACGACAACGGCGACGTCGCGTGTGACCACTACCACCGCATGCCCGAGGACGTGGGGCTCGTCAAGGAGCTCGGCGCCGACACCTACCGCTTCTCCGTCGCGTGGCCGCGCGTGCAGCCCAACGGCAAGGGCCCGGTCAACGAGGCCGGGATCGGGTTCTACGACCGGCTCGTGGACGAGCTGCTGGCCAAGGACCTCGCGCCGTGGCTCACGCTGTACCACTGGGACCTGCCGCAGGAGCTCGAAGACGCGGGCGGCTGGCCGGCGCGCGATACCGCGTACCGCTTCGCCGACTACTCGATGCTCGTGTTCGACCGGCTTTCCGACCGCGTGCGCCACTGGACGACGCTCAACGAGCCGTGGTGCTCGGCCATGCACGGCTATGTGCACGGCGTGATGGCCCCGGGCCGGCGCGACTTCGCGGCCGGCATGAAGGCCATCCACCACCTGCTGCTCGGCCACGGCCTGGCCACGCAGCGCATGCGCGAGGCCGCACCCGAGGGCACGCAGTTCGGCATCACGCTCAACATGGGCACGTCCGACGCCGCGTCCGGCAGCGAGCTCGACCGCGAGGCCGCGCGCAACGCCGACGGCATGGGCGTGCGTGTCTACCTCGATCCCTTGGTGCGTGGCTCCTATCCCGCGGACGTGGTGGCGGACATGGCTGTTCGCGGCGCCGAACTGCCCATTGAGGACGGTGATCTGGAGATCATTTCGACTCCACTGGACTTCCTGGGCGTGAACTACTACTTCGGCCAGCAGTACTCGGGCGTCGACGAGCAAGGCCGCACCGTGGGCGAGGACGGCTTCCCGGTGCAGCGCGCCGTGCCGTTCGGCGAGCCCACCACGGCCATGGGCTGGGAGATCCTGCCGGGAAAGTTCACCGAGCTGCTCACCCGCCTCGGCCGCGACTACCCCGGTTTGCCCATGTACATCACCGAAAACGGCTCGGCTTTCGACGACGCGCCCGACGCCGACGGCTTCGTCCGCGACGAGGGCCGCACGGCTTACCTGGCTTCGCACCTGGCCGCGGTGGCCGCCGCGCGCTTGGCAGGCGTGGACATCCGGGGCTACTTCGCGTGGTCTCTGCTGGACAACTTCGAGTGGGCGTACGGCTACGCCAAGCGCTTCGGCCTCGTGCGCGTGGATTACGAAACGCAGGTGCGCACGATCAAACAGAGCGGCCTGTTCTACCGGGACACGGTGCGGCGGGTCCGCGGTTCCTGACCCACCCCGGGGGGTGAAGAGAAGGGCACCTCGATTCTCGTCGAGGTGCCCTTCATCTCGGTTCGGGACTGAACGACTTCGGCTCTGCGCGAACTTCCCTTCACTCGGCAGGTTTCCAGGCCACGATGGCGTTCTACCGCGTGATGAAGGAGCCTCCCCGTGGACCCGACCTTGCTCGACGCCGAACACCGCCTCCAGGCCGCGCAGCTGGCCGGTGACGTCGGTGCGCTCGACGAACTCCTGGACGACCGCCTGATCTTCACCTTCGGCTCGGTCGCTTCGAAGGCCGACGACCTGACTGGTCACCGCAGCGGCAGCCAGGTCCTGACCGAGCTCGTGGAGGAAGACCTGCGGGTGTTCTCGGAAGGGACGACCGGCGTCACGTGGTTTCTCGGCCGTCTGTCGGGTTCGCTCGGCGGTGAGCCGTTCACCGCGCGGATGCGCTACACCCGCACGTGGCTGCGCACGTCGGACGGCTGGCGGGTGATCGCCGCCCACGCCAGTTACGCGTGAAGGGCGAACCGGTCGGCGAACGCGGACAGCTCGTCGAGCCGCTCCTGCGGATCGGCGCTTCCGGCCGAGACGACCACGCGGGTCACGCCTTCGGCGGCCAGCGCGTCGATGCCCTCTGACGTGAGCTCGGTCGAGCCCCACCGCGTGTAGTCCGGTGTGGGGCGGCCCGCTTCGTCGGCGACGGCGCGCACCAGGTCGAACAAGGCGACGCGGTCGTCAGGGGTGAGCGAGCCGCCCGGAAACCAGCCGTCGCCGCGCAACCCGGCCCGGCGCGCGGCGGCACGGCTGGACCCGCCCACCCGAATCGGGATGGTGCCGACCGGTTTGGGGTAGCTGCAGAGGTCGTCGAACTCGACGAACTCGCCGTGATGGCTCACACCTTCGGCACCACCCGTCCACAGTAGACGAAGAATGTCGAGCGCCTCGTCCGCACGACGGCCTCGCGTCCGGTAGTCCACCCCGGCCGCCGAAGCCTCGTGTGGCAGCGCCCCAACGCCGACGGTCACCAGACGCAGCCGGCCGCCGGACAGGACATCGAGCGTGGCCAAGCGCTTCGCCAGCGCGACCGGTTGGTGGTACGGCAGCAGCAGCACCCCGGTCCCGAGCAGCAGCCGGTCGGTGACCGAGGCGACGTGGGCGAGGCATTCGAGCGGGTCGGCGTAGGGCAGCGTCGGCGGAATCTCCCACCCGCCGAGCTTGACGCCTGGGCGCGAGGCCAGGTGTTCCGGCAGGAGGAGCCCCTCGAAGCCGCACGCCTCCGCGTGGCGCGCGAACGCCACGAGGCCCTCGAGCCCGTGGAACGCCGGGTTGTAGCTGACCGCGAACCGCATCGTGCCTCCGCTCGAGTGGATGGCGGAGACGGTAAACGTTGCCGCGCGCGTCAAGGCAAGCCCGAAGATCACCCGGCCGAGGGTAAGGCTGTCCCCACCCGGCCGACGCCAGCGCGCACCATGGTTGCGCCACCCCTGCCGGACCTACGTTCGTAGAGCATCAGGCGACGAGCGAGGGAGAGTGGCCATGACGGCGGGGACGGATCTGCGACCACCGCGGGTGCCGGCGCAGCAGCCGCGCACGACGAAGAAGCGCCGCCCATGGATCGGGGTGCTGGGGCTGGTCGTGGTGGCCTTCCTGGCGTACTCGCTGCCGCCGTACCTCGCGCTCGACCCGGCGCAGTCGCGCGTCCCGGCCCCGGCCGGTTTCGGCGCGCACTACTGGTTCCTCGTGGGCCATGTGGTGTTCGGCTCGATCGCGATGATTTGCGCGGTCGTCCAGATCTGGCCGTGGATCCGCCGCCGCTTCCCGGTGGTGCACCGCTACGCCGGCCGCGCCTACGTGTTCGGCGGCGTGCTGCCCTCCGGCGTGATGGCCCTGACGATCGGCGCCGCCAGCCCCTTCGGCCCCGCCACGCGAGCCAGCGACGTCATGCTCGCGGTCATCTGGATCGGCTGCACTTGGGCCGGCTACCGCGCCGCTCGTGACCGTCGCTTCGGTGACCACCGCCGCTGGATGATCCGCAGCTTCGCGCTGACCATGTCGATCATCCTCAACCGCCTGATCTCGCCGATCGCGATGATCATCCTGGAACCCCGGATCGCCACCACCTTCGGCGGCAGTGAGGTCGCGTTCATGCAGTCCATCGCGGCCATTGCCGCCTGGGTGAGCTGGACGGTCGCCCTGATCGGTGCCCAGCTGTGGCTGGAGCGCAAGCCGAAGAAGGCCGTCGCCGCCTAGTCTCGGGCCATGCGACTCGGCCTGCTCTACCCGACCCGGAACGCCGGTGAGGACGACTTCCTCGACCTCGCCGGCCGGCTCCATCCCGCTCTCGACCTGGCCGTCCGCTACTTCCCGTGGCCGTCCGATGTGGACGACGTGGGGGAGCTGGATCTTGCGCAAGTCACCGACGCCGTCCGCCGCCTGGGCTCGGACGACCACCTGGCCACGGCCCTTCGCGACCTCGAACCGTTCGACGCGGTCGCCTTCGCCGTCACCAGCTCCAGTTTCTTGACCGACACCCGGCACCAGCTGGAGACGCTGCGCCGTCTCTCCGGCGCCCCGGCCACCAGCACCACCGCCGCGTTCCAGGACGCGATCCGTTTCCTCGGCTTCGACACGGTCGCCTTGGCCTCGGTCTACCACCCGAGCCTCTCCGACCGGTTCATCGCGCGAATCCGGGAAGCCGACGCCGACGTCGTCCACCGCGTCGACGCCTCCGCCGGCTCCGACCGCGAGCTCGCCGCATGGCCGGCCGAGCGGATCATCGACCTCGTCGCGCGGGCCGCGCACCCGGCGGCGCAGGCCGTGCTCGTGCCGGAAACCGCCCTGCACGCCAACCGCCTCACCGTCGACCTCGAGCGGGCCGCCGGCTGCCCCGTCCTCACAGCCACCCAGGTCACGCTCTGGGCCGCCGCCCGGCTTGTCGGAGCACGGCCCACCGCCGAAGGCGCCGGTCCGCTTTTCCGCCCTTAGCGCGGCAAGTTCTCCGCGAACAGCTCGGCCAGCGCGGCCCAGTGGCGCTCGGCGGCGGCAGGGTCGTACGTGTCGTTGTCCGGCACCGCGAACCCGTGCTTGGCGGGATACGTCTCCAGCGTGTGCCGCACGGCCCCGCCGACGAACGCTCCACGCAACCGCTCGAACTGCTCGGGCGGGAACGCGCTGTCGTCCCGCGCCGCCGCGACCAGCACGGACGCGCGGATCCGGTCGGCCAGCAGGTGCGGGCTGTCGGGATCGTCGGCGGCGAGGTTGCCGCCGTGGAACGAAGCGGCGGCCGCGACGCGCGACGGGAAACGCGCGGCGGCCCACAGCGAAAACCGCCCTCCCATGCAGTACCCGGTCGTCCCCACCAGCGAGCCCGCGACTTCGCTGCGCCCGGACAGGAAGTCGAGGTACGCGCCGGTGTCGCGCACCGCCATCTCCGCTGTCACGCTCCCCGCGAGCCGGGTCAGCCGCTGCCGTTCCTCGGGCACGGTGAAGACCGTGGTGACGTCGAACGGCGCGAACGGCGTGCGGTAGTAGCCGTCCGGCAGGAGGACGACGTAGCCGAGCGCGCAGAGCCGGTCCGCCATCTCGGCGAACGTCTCCCGGACCCCGGCCGCGTCGGCGTACAGGATCACCGCGGGGCCGGCGCTCAGTGGCGTGTGCAGTGTGGCCGTGCAGAGGCCGTCCGGCGTGGTGATGGCGACCGCGATCCTCGACATGTCGCCAAAACTACCGGGCACGGGGAGTTCGCGGAGCCGGTATCGCGCTGAGCGGAAACTTCAGGAGCGCAGCCACCGCGCGATGATCGTCCGCTGGATCTCCGACGCGCCTTCGTAGATCCGCGGCGCCCGGACCTCCCGGTAGAGGTGCTCCAGCAGGTGCCCCCGCCGCAACGCCCGCGCGCCGTGCAGCTGCACCGCGGAATCCACGACGTACTGCGCCGACTCCGTCGCGAACAGCTTCGCCATCGCCGCGCGACCGGCCAGGCCGGTCTCGCCCGCGTCGTACGCGGCAGCCGCGGCGTAGACCAACAGCCGCGCCGCTTCCGTCCGCGTCGCCATGTCCGCGAGCTTGTGCGCCACGGTCTGCTGCTTCGCCAGCGGCCCACCGAAAGCAATGCGCGAGCCCGTGTATTCCACGGTGGCGTCGAGAGCGGCCTGCGCCATCCCCACCGCGAACGCCCCGACGCTCGGCCGGAACAGATCCAGCGTCCGCATCGCGACGGCGAAGCCGCGGTTCTCCTCGCCCAGCAGCTCGTCGCGGTGCACGCGCACGCCGTCGAACTCCAGCGTGCCGATCGGGTGCGGGCTGACCAGGTCGAGGTGCTCACCGGACAGGCCCGCGCGGTCGCCCGGCACGACGAACGCGCTCACACCCCGCGAGCCGGCATCCGGCGTCGTGCGCGCGAAGACGGTGTAGAAGTCGGCCTCGGGAGCGTTGGAGATCCACATCTTCTGTCCGGTGAGACGCCAGCCGTCGCCGTCGGGCTCGGCCGCCAGCTGCAGGGCGGCCGCGTCGGAACCGGCGTCGGGCTCGGTCAGCGCGAACGCCGCCACCGCGTCACCCGCCGCCACGGCCGGCAGCCAGCGCGCGACCTGTTCGTCCTTTCCGGACTGCAGGACGGGGTAACTTCCCAGTCCCTGCAACGCGAGCGCCGTCTCGGCCTCAGTGTTCACGGTTGCCAGCGCTTCGCGCAGCAGGCACAGGTCGAACGCCGCGGCCTGGCGCGTCGGGTTACCCGCCGAGACGCCGGGGAACAGCCGGGCCAGCAGACCCTGCGAGCCCATCGCCTTGAGCAGCGGCCGGTTCACCGCGCCTTCCTCGCCGGCCTCGGCGAGCGGTCGCAGCTGTTCCGTGGCGATGGTGCGAACGGAAGCAGTGAAAGCCTGCTGGTCCGGCGTCAGTGCGAAGGCGTTCATCGATCCCTTTCCGGTCGCCAGCGGGCGTGCGCGGTCTGGTGCCCACCGGTGCGTACGAGTTCCAGCCGTGGCTCCGGCCCGTCGGTGCGGCCCGTCTGTGGCCGGCGCTTCCCGGCCGCCCACGGCTTCGGCCACGGCATCACGTAGTCCTGCTCCGCCGCCGCGTGCAACGTCCACTGTGGATCGTAGAGGTGTGTCCGCCCCAGCGCGCACAGGTCGGCGCGGCCGGCGAGGATGAGCGCGTTCATGTCGTCGTACGAGGAGATCGCGCCGACGGCGATCACGGCGATGCCGTACTTGAGCCCCACCTCGTTGCGGATCCGGTCGGCGTACGGCGTCTGGTAGCTGCGGCCGAACTTCGGCTTCTCCTCGCTCACCACCTGCCCGGTCGACACGTCGACCGCGGCGGCCCCGTGCTCGGCGAACGCCGTCGCGATGGCGACGGCCTCGTCGGCCTCGATCCCGCCGTCGTACCAGTCGCTGGCCGAGATGCGCACCGTCATGGGCCGCTCGGCCGGCCACACCTCGCGCACGGCGTCGAACACCTCGAGCGGGTACCGCAGCCGGTTCTCCAGCGAGCCGCCGTACTCATCCGTTCGCTGGTTCGTGAGCGGTGAGATGAACGACGACAACAGATACCCGTGCGCACAGTGCAGCTCCAGCAGGTCGAATCCGGCCCGCGCCGCCGAGCGCGCCGACGCCACGAACTGCTCACGGATTTCCGCCAGCTCCTCGACGCTCAGCTCACGTGGCGTCTGGCTGTCCGGCCGGTACGGCAACGGCGACGGCCCGCAGACCTCCCAGTTGCCCTCCGGCAACGGGTCGTCCATGCCCTCCCACATGAGCTTCGTGGAGCCCTTGCGTCCGGAATGGCCCAGCTGCAGGCCGATTTTCGCCGGCGTGCTGCCGTGCACGAAGTCGACGATGCGTTTCCAGGCCTGCTCCTGCTCGTCGTTGTACAGCCCGGGGCAGCCCGGCGTGATCCGCGCCTCGGGTGACACGCAGATCATCTCCGTCATCACCAGGCCGGCACCGCCGAGCGCCTTGCCGCCCAGGTGCACGAGGTGGAACTCGCCGGGCACGCCGTCGACGGCCACGTACATGTCCATCGGCGACACGATCACGCGGTTGGGCAGCTCCAGCTCACCGATGCGCACGGGCTGGAACATCGGCGGCGCGGGTGTCGTGCCCAGCGAGCGCGCGAACCACTCGTCGAGCTCCGTGGCGAACTCCGGGTCGCGCAGCTTCAGGTTGTCGTAGGTGACGCGGCGGCTGCGCGTGAGCAGGTTGAACGCGAACTGCTCCGGCTCCTGGTGCGTGTACTGCGCGAGGTTCTCGAACCACTCCAGGCTCGCCTGCGCCGCGCGCTGCGTCGACTCGACGACCGGCTTGCGCTCGGCCTCGTACGCCGCCAGCGCCTCGGGCACGGTGTCCTGCTCGTGCAGGCACGCCACCAGCGCCAGCGCGTCTTCCATCGCCAGCTTCGTGCCGGAGCCGATGGAGAAGTGGGCGGTGTGGGCGGCGTCGCCGAGCAGCACCACGTTGTCGTGCACCCAGCTTTCGCAGCGGACGGTGCCGAAGGTGTTCCACTTCGAGTTGTTGGCCAGCACGTGGTGGTCGCCGAGGACGTCGGCGCACAGCTCGCGGATCAGCTCGATGGACTTCTCGTCGCTCTCGCCCGGCCCGAGATCGGTGGCGGCGATCGGCGCGAACGCCTGCTGCCACACGTCCTCGTGCAGCTCGAGGATGAACGTGCTGCCGTCGCGGCCGTAGGGGTAGCCGTGGATCTGCATGATCCCGTGCGGCGTGTCGAGCACGTGGAACTTGAAGGCGTCGAAGACGAGGTCGGTGCCGAGCCAGATGTAGCGGCAGCGGCGCGTCTCGATCGTCGGGCGGAATGAGTCGGCGAACCGCCGGCGCACGCCCGAGTTGACGCCGTCGGAGGCGATCACGAGGTCGTAGTCGCGCGAGAGCTGCTCCGGGTCGGGCGCCTCGGTGCGGAAGCGCAGGTCGACGCCAAGCTCACGGCAGCGTTCCTGCAGGATCGCGAGCAGGCGCTTGCGGCTCATCGCGGCGAACCCGTGGCCGCCGGACGTGTGGACCTCGCCGCGATAGTGCACGTCGATGTCGTCCCAGCGCGCGAACTCGCGGCTCATGGCCTCGTGGACCTGCGCGTCGGCGTGTTCGATGCCGCCGAGCGTCTCGTCGGAGAACACCACGCCGAACCCGAAGGTGTCGTCCGGCGCGTTGCGTTCCCACACCGTGATCTCGTGGCCTGGCCCGAGCTGTTTCGCGAGGGCGGCGAAGTACAGGCCCGCCGGGCCGCCGCCGAGAACCGATATCCGCACGAGAGCAAGGATATGTCGTCTGACATACGATCGTCAAGAATGCGATACATGAGCTAGGCTTCCGCGACATGGAGCGCATCAACCCGCCCGAGCTGGGCCGCCCGTCCGGTTTCTCTCACGCCGTGTCCGCAACCGGACAGCTCGTGTTCCTCGCCGGACAGACCGCTCTCGACGCCGAGGGCAAGATCGTCGGCGACGGCGTGGTCGAGCAGTTCTCCCAGGCGCTGGGCAACCTGCTCACGGCCCTGCGCGCGGCCGGCGGCGAGCCCGCCGACCTGTGCAGCGTGACCATCTACATCGTCGACGTGGACGACTACAAGGCCCACGCGCGCGAGATCGGCAAGGTGTGGAAGACCCTCGCCGGCACCGAGTACCCGGCGATGGCGGGCATCGGCGTGAGCCGGCTGTGGGACGTCGAGGCGCTGGTGGAGGTGCAGGGGTTCGCGGTGCTCAGCCGCTGAGGACCTGCAGCAGGTACTCACGGGCCGGCGCTTCCAGGCGTTCGTGGAGCGCGAAGAACACCTCGGCCGCGCGGATGCCGGACCAGTCGGCGGGCAGCAGCTCGGCTGGCAGGCCCGGGTCGAGGTAGGGCATGCGGCGCCACCCGGTGAGCACGCGCACGTAGTCGGCGAACGCCTCGTCGCCGGGCACTGTGCGGCGGCGCTTCCAGCGGTCGAGCACGGGGGCGTGCTCGTCGAGGAACGCCGTGTACAGCTCGTCGAGCTGGTCGAGATCCCACCACTCGCGCACCTTGTCCTGTGCGTTTCCGAACGCCAGGTGTTCGGCGCGGAACAGGTCGGCGTAACTCGCGAGGCCCAGGCGGGTCAGCGCCTCGGCCGTGACCTGGTGCAGGTGCGCGGGCGCGATCCACACGCCGGACGACGCCGTGCCGAACCCGAGCCGCGCCAGCTGCGTGCGCAGGACGTGGCGCTTGTGGCGCTCGGTCTCGGGCACGGAGAACACGGCGAGCAGCCAGCCGTCGGCCAGCGTCGCGCGGTCGCGGCGGAAGATGCGGTCGTCGCCCTCGCGCAGGATCGCCAGCGCGGTGTCCGACAGCTCGTAGCCGGCCGTCCCGTCGCGCCGCACGGCGTCGAGAATGCTCCGGCGCTTGAGTCGCGAGATCGACGAGCGCACCGCCGGCTCGTCGACGCCGAGCGCCGCGAGCAGGTCGATGAGCGACGCCACGGACAGCCAGCCACCCTCGATGCGGTGGTAGAAGCCGTATACGGACACGATCAGCTGCCGAGGCTGGGCGGCACGCCCGGCGTCGAGCTCGGTTGACTCCGGTACGGCCGTCACCTGGTCACCATAACAACCGCGGGCCGTGACTGCGGGTACCATTTGGCCCGCGATGGTGAACCTGGGTGAAGCACCGCTGTTCGGCCGGTTGACCCGCCGAGGCCGGCTCATGGCGAAACGCACCTGCGACCGCAGGGGTCACGCGTTCGCACTCGGCCGGTTCCTCTTCCGCACCCCCACGGCCTGGGAGTACGCCGCCGCGGTGGCCTCCGGCAGCGATCCGGCCGCTCAGCGGTGGCTCGGCTGGCTCGCGGACTCGGTCATCGCCGAGCCCCTTCGGTCCGAAGCCCTCCGTGTGACGCCCGGCACCGGGCCGGCTTGGACCTATCCGGATCCGCAGTCCGTCGACATCGTGGCCATCGACCTGCGGGAGAACCGCTGCGCCGGGCTGGTCAGCGTGCACGCCGGGGAGAACGGCGGTCCGGAGACGGGTGGATACCTCTCGCCGGCGTATCGGGGGCGCGGGCTGGGACGCGATCTGTTCACGGCGGGGTTGGTGCTGGCGCACTCGCATCTCGGGCTGCCGCGGGTTCGGGCGGGGGCCGAGGTGGGGAACGTGGCGAGCGGGCGGTCCCTGGAGGCCGCGGGGATGCGTCGGGCGGCGGGGCCGCCTCGGTACACGCTGCCGAACGGGCGGGTGAGCGAGGCTTGGTGGTACCAGCACGATGCGCCACGGCCGCACCGGTGTGAGGGGCCGCAGGCGGCGTGGCTGGCTTTTTGAGGTGACTGGCGGGTGTGGCACCGCGGGCTTCCCCCGCGGCGGTTCGCCGCCCCGTCGCTGGTTGTCCACAGCCACCCGCAGTTGTGGACAACTCGGCTCCTACCAGCGCTTTCCGCCGGTTTCGTCGGTGGCGGCCGGTAAAATGGACATGGGGACGCCCCCTCAGGGAGGGCGGGGGCTGGCAAAGTCGTGTGGCCCTGGTTGTAGGGCTGCCACGGTCTGCGTAAACACCTGGCCATGGTGCCGGACCTGCGGCATCGGCGGGGCGTGCGGCGTTTACTCGAGTCGACGAGCGGGCAACGGTTGTCGGGCAACGCCAGGTCCCGGCCGGCAGCAGCGAAATCACCTGGTTTCCACGGCTTCTGGGCAACAGTGATCTGGCCGGAAGGTCGTCACCGCCGATGCCCCGCACCACCACCGACCATGCCCACTACCTGCATGCCCGTGGCCCCGACTACGTGTTCATCGTCGAAGAAGACCAGCACCGCCTCCACGGGCTGCTCCAGACCTTGCCCTGGCACGAGATCCCCGCCCACATCACCACCGACTGTGGCCACGGCCGCACCGAACGCCGCACCACCCAACTCGCACCCACCCGAGCCCTCACCCCGCTCGGCGTCCACCCCTCGACAACACACAAGACTTTGCCGACGCCCCTCAGGGAGGGCGGGGGCTGCCTCGGCGAGGGGCCGGCGGCACAACACTTCGGCCTGCGCCGACGGTTTCCGGCCCTACCGTCGTAGGCATGGATTCCCGTGAGCTCCTCACCGAAGCGCCCGTGCCCCCGCTCGAGGTGAACGTGGCCTGGTTGCGTGCGATGGTCGCCAGGTTCAGCAGCGGCGAGGACCACGCCAGGCGGCGCAAGCTGGTCATCGATGAGCTCGCCAGGGCCGAGCCGGAAGCGCTGCGAAAAGCGGCAGCGGAGAAACCCCGCCAAGGTCCGGTCGCGACGCTCGCCGAGGTGCTGGGGTTCGAGGTCGACCCGGCCGATGTCGACAAAGTGGCGAAGGCTTACCAGCCCCACTTCCCCCAGAGCGCGGAGGCCGACGAAGCATGCAAGAGGCTGGTCACAGCACTCGGCCAACCCGACGAACGCACCGCAGCCAACGTCGCGCTACTGGTCCAGGCCGCGGCCACCGAGGGCCTGATCGCGAACAGAACCCCACCCGTCCCCAGCACCCGCCGCTGGGTCGACGGAGCCGAAGTCACCGTCGATCTCAAGGACTTCCCCTTCGGAACCGGCCCTCACGCGTGCCCCGGAGAAGCGCACGCCAAAGCCCTCGCCGAAGGAGCCCTCAGCAGCACTCGCCGGTGAACTCCGACGAATAGGCCTTCAACGTATCGATCACCAATGCCCGCTCACCCGGCGACAACGGCGCCAGCGCCCGCTCCCAAGCCCGCGCCCCCGGGGCCAGCCAGGCGTCCACGGCGGCGCGCTGCGAAGGGCTGATGCTGACGATCGTGCGGCGGCGGTCGGCCGGGTCCTCGGCGCGGGCGAGCACGCCCTGGCGCGAGAGGTCGCCGATCATGAGGCTGGCGGTGGTGGGGGCGATCTCGAGGCGGCCGGCGAGCTCGGTGACGGTCATGGGGCCGTCGAACAACAAGATGGACAGCAGGCACAGGTGGCGCGGCGCGAGCGACAGGTCCGCGAGCTCGGGTGGCACCGGGGCGCGCTTGCCGCGGCCGGCCAGGCGGGGCATGAGCAGCAGCAGCTCGCGCACGCCATCCTCGAGGCTCGGTCCGGTGGTCATCCCGCTCCTTCGACCAGAACCACGCAAAACACCTTGTCGCGCAAGAGGGTACCTCGCGTTGACATCAGTTTTGCAAACAAAGTAAGTTTGCTCGCAAAACCAAACTGGAGGGACACCACCCCATGTCGGACTGGAACCAGCAGATCATCGACGAGTTCCGCGCCAACGAGGGCAAGGTCGGCGGGATGTTCGAGGGCGCGAACATGATCCTGGTGACCCACACCGGCGCGAAGAGCGGCACGCAGCGCGTTGCGCCCCTGGTCTACACCACCGACGGCGACGGCCGTTACGTCATCGCCGCGTCCAAGGGCGGCGCGGACACCAACCCGGACTGGTACCACAACCTCGTGGCCAACCCGAAGGTCACGCTGGAGATCGGCACCGAGAAGTTCGACGCCACGGCCAAGCTGATCGAGGACCGCGCCGAGCGCGACCGCCTCTACGCCGGCATGGTCAAGCACATGCCCGGGTTCGCCGACTACGAGAAGAAGACCACGCGCCTGATCCCGGTCTTCGTGCTGGAGCGCTGAGCACGCCCGAACCGCTCAAACGCGAGCCGGCACCGGCGTCGCGTCGGCAGGAACCGCGGCCCGTGCGGCTTTGCGGGCCTGCCGGCGCGTGAGCAGCCGTTTGCCGGTCGCGATCATCGGCTGTTCGACCCAGCGGTGAATCAGGTCGGCGATCGCGAGGTCGACCAGGAACACCGTCACGGCCGTGATCAGCCGGTTGTGACCCAGCGCCGGTACGGCCTGGACCACCACGAAGTGCACCGGGCCCTGCAGCAGGTACAGCGAATACGACCGCTCGCCGACGAATCGCATCGGCGCCGTCGAAAGCAGCCAGCGGGCGGGGCCCGGTGACAGCAGCACGATCAGCAGCAACATGGTGAGCGCCGCGTACGCGAGCAGCACCAGCAGGTTCTGCCGCGTCTCGCGCCAGAGCGGGTCGAGGTTGGCGTGCAGCACGAGGAACCCGGCGACGATCGGGATCGCGGCCAGCGGGTGCGTGAACGGCCGCAGCGCGGCGAAGCCGCGCCGGTAGTGCAGCAGGATCGCGAGCAGGCAGCCGCCGAGCAGGATGGCGTAGTGGATGCTCGAGCGGTAGACGGCCGTCGGCGAGAAGTCGAGCAGCCAGCCGCCCGTGGTCAGCGGCACGAGCGCGAGCAGCACGGCCATCGCGGCGAGCACCAGGGCGAGCTTGCGCCGCGCGGCGCCGATGCCGATCGCGACCAGCAGGAACGGCCACACCAGGTAGAACTTCTCCTCGATGCCCAGCGTCCACGAGCCGGAGAAGAAGTTGTCGGAGCCGTTGCCGTGCGAGCCGGGGAAGAACTCGTTGAGGAAGGTCAGGTAGTACTTCAGCGCGTGGGGGAAGTCGCGCGTGAGGAACTCGCCGCGCAGCAGCACGAACGCGATGATCCCGCCGAGGATCACCAAGTACGGCGGCAGGATCCGGAACACGCGCCGCACGTAGAAGCCGCTCAGCGAGATGCGCCCGGTGCGGTCCTGCTCGCGCAGCAGCAGCGTCGTGATCAGGAACCCCGACAGCACGAAGAAGATGTAGACGCCCACCCAGCCCGACGGCCACGCGAACTTCGGCCCGGCGAAGTGGAAGAACACGACGATCGTGGCGGCGATGGCGCGCAGACCGTCGAGGCCGGGGAACCTGCGCATGCCGAGGTACTCGTCATGGCTCATCGTTCGCAAGAAATCGACCCCAATCGCCTGGCTGCGGTGGGAGTATAGGTGGACGATCACGGGCACCCGCGCGGCGGGTTCGCGCCCGTGACCTGCGATTGCTCTGGGTGGTGGGGGCTGTGACGCTGTTGGTGATCCTGGTCGGGGCTGTGCTCGTGGTGATCGGCGTCGCCGCCGCCCTCGACCTCCGGGCCCGCCGACGCGGCCGTCGCGCGGCCGAAGACGGCTGGGACGCGCTCAGGGAGACGCGCCGCGATTTTCACGCCGCCGAGCTCGCCCGTTACCAGAGCAGCGACCACTCCTGGCACGACCGCGTCCGCCGGAACAAACGCTGACGGCCGGCGGACCCGTGAAGGATCCACCGGCCGCCGTCGGTGACCAGGGTCAGCAGTCCTCGCCGATCCGGCCGGCGTAGCGCTGCTGCCACGTCGAGTCGCCCTCGACCGTGATGACCACGTCGTAGTAGCCGTTTTCGGTCGGCCAGTTCACGACCGCCGGCAGCAGGCCGAGCACCGTGACGGTCTTGGTCCCACCGCTGAAGTCGTTCGCGGTCAGCTTGTAGTGCATCGGCTTGAGCAGGTTGTCGTTGTGCAGCGTGAAGCGCACGTGCTGCTCACGCACCAGCAGCGTCGGCTGCAGCAGGTCGGCGTCCACTCGCGGGTCGTGCCCGGACGCGGTGATCTTGCCCGCGAACGAGCGCACGAAGCCGTCGTTCGAGTAGATCGAGAACGCGTACTCGCCGCCGGTGGCGGAGGTGTCCCAGGTGTAGGACTGCGACTTGCGCTCGGTGACCGTGAACGGCGTGCTCGTGAACGGCTTGAGCTTGTCCGGGAAGACCTGGAAGCTCACCGCCTTGCCCTTGTCGCCGCCGGCCAGCGTCATCTTCGCGGTGACCTTGCCCTTGTGGTCCTGCGTGAGGGTGGCGTGCGGCTGGAAGCTCAGCGGCCGCGGCTTCATGTGGCCGGCCGCGACCTTCACCGGCTGCTCGGCCGCCGCGTCCGCGAACGTCGCCGGTCCGGTCTGCGGGTGGGCGAAGTCGAGCGCGCTCGTCAGGTCACCGGCGATCGAGCGGCGCCAGTCGCTGATGTTGGGGCAGGTGAACGGCTTGCCGAGGTGCGCCGCCCACTTCTCCAGGAACTTGATCGTCGACGTGTGGTCGAAGACCTCCGAGGCGACGTAGCCACCGCGCGACCACGGCGAGACGAGCAGCATCGGCACGCGCGGGCCGAAGCCGAGCGGGTACGAGCCGGTGTACTCGCCCGCGGTGCCGGCCTCGGGCCACGGCGGGAGCACGTGGTCGAACTTCCCGTCGTTCTCGTCGTAGTTGAGGATGAAGAGCGTGTGGTTCCAGATGTCGGGGTTGCTCTGCAGGATCGCGAGCACCTCCTGGACGTAGCGCTCGCCGTGCAGCGTGTCGGCGTCCGGGTGCTCGGACCAGCCGTAGGGCGCCACGAGCCAGGAGACGGCCGGCAGCGGGTGCTCGGCGCCCGGCCGGCAGGCGTCACGGAAGTCCTTGAGGACGGCCTGCAGGTTGGCGTCGGAGTCGTCGTCCGGCGTGGTCTTGCCGGCGTAGTAGGTGGCGTTGCCGCGCCAGATCAGGCCGGTGCCCGGCTGCAGCTTCGGGTCCAGCGGGCTCAGGCCATTGGGTTCGAAACCCTTGAAGTACTTGAGCTCGTTGTCGCCGTAGTCGCCGATCCACGAGCTGAGGTAGCCCTGGCGGCCGTTGCCGCTGTTGTCGGAGTAGAGGCGCCAGTCGATGCCGGCCTGCTGCAGCTGCTCGGGCACGGTGATCCACGGGCGGCTGTAGTTCGACTCGTCCGTGTTGCCGGTCTCGGTGTTGGACGTGCCGCTCCACAGGTACTTGCGGTTCGGGTCGGTCGGGCCGAACTCGGAGCAGAAGTTCTGGTCGGCGATCGTGTACTGGGCCGCCACCGAGTGGTAGAAGCTCATGTAGCCGTCGCTGTGGTAGTTCATGCAGCTGGCACCGTTGTGCTGCACCCACTGGTCCCAGCTGCGGTGCGCGACGTCGCCCCAGGCACCGTGGTCGTTGCCCCACATGCCGTCGTCGACCTTCGGCGTCACGATGGCGCCGGTCTTGTCCTTCTGCTGGAAGACGCTGGTGCCGTCCTGGAACTTCAGCGCCTGCTTGTCGTTGAAGCCGCGCACGCCGGGGAACGTGCCGAAGTAGTGGTCGAGCGAGCGGTTCTCCTGCATCAGGATCACGACGTGTCTCAGGTCGGACAGATCGCCTTTGAACCCCCGGGGCAGGCCGTTGCTGCCCAGGGTGGCGGCGTTCGCGGTGCCCGCGTCGGCGATCCCGCCGAACATCAGCGCTCCGGCGGCGACGCCCGCGCCCTGCAGGAACCGGCGGCGGGTGGTGCCGGAGTCGGGCTCGGGGGTGGGGGTGGTGGGGTCGGCGGACAAGGCAAAACTCCTCACGCGGGGGTGGTGTCGACCGTCGATCCAATCCAGCCGACACCAACGCCACGTGAACACCTGCGGAGCGATCACTGGCAGGCGGCCGACGGTTGAGGGCAGACGGTCCCACGAGACCGCATCAAGTGCCCCGAAACCGCACAAAACGCCCAATTGTGGTCAGGCGTTGGCGGGCGTGCGGTGCGAGTGGAGAAAGGGCAACCGCCGGGGTGAGGAGTGAAAGAAACGGCCGGCGAATTCAATCGGGGAAATGAATTCGCCGGCCGCGGTTTCAGGAAATCAGTTGTACCAGTCGAGCAGTGTCGGCAGGATGGAAACGCTCTTCACGCGCACCTGCGGTTCGCCCAGAACATTCCCCCACGGCACGGTCATGTGCCCGGAAACGCCACAGCCGATGTCGAACCAGCCGCCCTTCGGGTGCGCCGAGTCGAATCCCCAGCCCTGCACGCAGGCGGTCTGGTTGTTCGTCACGGTGAAGCTGTAGCCCTGCTTGCGGCCCGGCGAACCGAACACGCTGCAGCCCGAGTGTGACGCCTTGCTCCAGACCTGCGGCGCGCCCCCCGCCTGGTGGGAGCCCGAACACGCGTTGGCCGACTGCGGTGCCGCCTCGGCCGTGGCGCCGGTGAGCAGCATGCCGCCGGCGACCGCGGTCGCCGCGACGACCGCGGCGAGTCGGGAAAAACGGCGCGAAGAATCCTGAGTACCCATTCGCGGTGAACCTTCCCAGTAGTGCCAGCCCCCAGAATTCGACTGGCCTGGCGCAAATCTACTCAGCGCGCGGCGGGCGTCGAGATCTCCGATGAAAACTTGAGATCGACTTAGGAGAGCGGCTGCCCGTACACGAAACTGCGCAACCGGCCTGTCGCGGTGAGCGGGGCGAACAATTTGGCGTGGGCCGCGCGCACCGGGTCCGGTCCGGATTCGTCCAAAACGGACAGAGCGCGGATCGTGTAGCGCGAGTCGGGATTGAAGTCCGGGGCCTTCGCATGGACGTAGGCGCCACCGAGGAGGTCGACGATCAGCACGGTCGGCACGGGCGCGCCAGGGCCGGCGTGCTCGAGGATCGCGTCGATCGTGGTGTCGGGCAGATGCGCGATCACGCGGTTGTCGCCGAGGTACGCGTGGGGATGCGGCGGCTCGGCGGCGATGGAGCCGGAGTCGGTGAACGGCATGGTCTTGAGCGTGTCCACGAGCGGTCCCAGCGCGCGCAGAGGTGCGACGAGCCGCGGGCCGTCGTCGCCGAGGTGGGCGACGCGGACGTGGGCGATGTGCTTGCCACGCAACGGTTCCCGAACCATCGGCAGGTCCGGGTAGGGGATCAGGGCGAGTGACGTGGTGAGCGTGTCGGGGAGGTCGGCGGTCCAGTCGCGCCAGGTGTGCAGGACCTCGGGCAGCTTCGGGGTGTCGAAGTAGAGGCCGCCGCCGTACAGGCTGGTCACGGGGACGAGGCGGAACTCCAGTGCGGTGATCACGCCGTCGCCGAGGTCGGTGGTGCGTTCGATCGTGCCCTCGGCGGTCACGACTTCGGCGGAGCGCACGTGGTCGGCGGCGAGGCCGTAGCGGCGCCCGAGCAGGCTGAAGCCGCCGCCGAGCGTGTAGCCGACGGCTCCGACGCCGGGCGCCGAACCGCTGAGCGGCGCGAGCCCGTGTTCGGCGGCGGCCTCGAGCACCTTGCCCCAGGTGGTGCCGGCCTCGACCCGGGCGACGGCGCTGACCGGGTCGATCTCGACGTTGGTCATGCGGCGCGTCGAGATCAGCACCCCGTCGGCCGGGGCGCGCAGGCCGTGGCCGGTCGCCTGGACCGCCACGGCGAGGTCGCGGGCCGCGGCGTGGCGCACGGCCCCGGCGACGTCATCGGCCGTGGTGGCGACGACGACCAGCTTCGGCGCCGACTCGATGCCGGTCTGGAAACCGGCGATTTCCTCGCGGTAGCCGTCCTGGCCAGGGGTGAAGGTCTGCATGACTCCAGCGTGGCTCGTGACTTTCGAGAAGTCCAAGAGATAGTACTTCCCAGAGCTAGAATCAGAACTTATGGAACTGCACCAGCTCGAGTACTTCGTGGCCGTCGCCGAAGAAGCCAACTTCACGCGCGCCGCGGCCCGGATGCACGTCGCGCAGCCCGGCGTCAGTGCGCAGATCCGGCGCCTGGAACGCGAGCTGGGGCAGCCGTTGTTCGACCGGTCGGCGCGCGCGGTGCGGCTCACCGACGTTGGCGCCGCCGCGTTGCCGCACGCGCGCGCCGCGCTCGCCGCGGTGGCCGCCGTGCGCGAGACCGTGGCCGAGCACGAGGGTCTGGTCCGCGGGCAGGTGGCGATGGGGATCGTGACGTCGGCGGGACCGGTCGCGCTGCCCGATTTCCTCGCCGGCTTCGCCGAGCGCTACCCGGGGGTTGAGATCACCCTGGGCGAGGCCAACTCCGACGTGATGGTCGAAGCGCTGCGCGAAGGCCGCCTCGACGTCGCCGTGATCGGCCTCGCCGACGGCGTGCCCGCGGGCCTCGCCGCGCAGGTCGTGCTCGACGAGGCCGTCGTCGCCGTCACCGCTGTGTCCGACGATCTGGCCGCACGTTCGGAGGTCACGTTCGCCGACCTGGCCGGCCGCGGCCTGATCTGCCTGCCGAAGGGCACCGGCGTGCGCGGTGTCCTCGACCGCGGCTTCGCGACGGCGGGGGTCCACCCGCGCGTGACGATCGAGGCCAGCGACCCGAACGTGCTGGCACAGCTGGCGATGCGCGGTCTCGGCGTGGCGATCGTGCCGGAATCCCTTGCGCGGTACTACGCCGCCGAGCTGCACATGCTGCAGCTGCGACCGCGGCTGCGTGGTCAGCTCGCGTTGGCGTGGCGGGCCGACGGTCCGAGCGGTCCCGCCGCGCGCACGTTGATCGAGTTCGCGCGCTCGGTGCTCTAGTGTGCCGTGAGCTCTCCGGTGAGCCGGCCGTGCATGCGGGCGCTCGGGGAGTTGAGTCCGACGATCTCGACGGTTTTGCCGCGGGCGGCGTACTTCGTGGTGATGGCGTCGAGCGCGGCGACGGTGGAGGCGTCCCAGATGTGGGCGTCGGTGAGGTCGAGGACGACGTGGGCGGGGTCGCCGGCGTAGTCGAAGCGGGAGACGAGGTCGTTGCTGGAGGCGAAGAACAGCTCGCCGGTGACCGCGTAGACGACCTGGTTGCCGTCAGGGTCCACGGCGGCGGTCACGTCGAGCAGCCGCGCGACGCGGCGCGCGAAGATGACCATCGCGGTGATCGTGCCGACGACCACGCCGATCGCGAGGTTGCTGGTGGCCACCACGACGGCGACGGTGATCACCATGACCGTGATCTCGCCGGCGGGCATCCGTTTGAGCGTGGCCGGGGCGATGCTGTGCCAGTCGAACGTGCCGAACGCGACGAGCACCATCACGGCCACGAGCGCGGCCATCGGGATCCGCGAGACGAGCGGGCCGAAGACGATGCACAGGATGATCAGGAACGTGCCGGCCAGGAACGTCGACAGGCGCGTGCGGGAGCCGGCGGTTTTGACGTTGATCATGGTCTGCCCGATCATCGCGCAGCCGCCCATGCCGCCGAAGATGCCGGTGACGACGTTGGCGATGCCCTGGCCGATGGCCTCACGGGTCTTGCTCGACCGGGTGTCGGTGATGTCGTCGACGAGCTGGGCCGTCATCATCGACTCCATCAGCCCGACCAGCGCGAACGCGATCGCGTACGGCGCGAGCAAGGTGAGGGTGTTCATCGTGAACGGCACGTCGGGCACTCCGGGCACGGGCAACGAGGACGGCAGCGCGCCCTTGTCGCCGACGGTCGGCACGGTGATGCCGGCGCCGATCGTGAGCGTGGTGAGGACGACGATCGAGATCAGCGGCGCCGGGACGACCTTGGTGAGCCGGGGCAGGAAGACCATGAGCAGCAGGCCGCCGGCGAAGAGCGGGTAGACCGGCCACGGCACGTCGATCAGCGATGGCAGCTGCGCCAGAAAGATCAGGATGGCCAGCGCGTTGACGAACCCGACCATCACGCTGCGCGGCACGAACCGCATCAGCTTGGCCACGCCGAGCGCGCCGAGCAGGATCTGGATCAGACCACCGAGGATCACCGTCGCGATGAGGTAGCCGAACCCGTACTCACGCGCCAGCGGTGCCACGACCAGCGCGATCGCCCCCGTCGCGGCCGAGATCATCGCCGGGCGCCCACCCACGATCGAGATCACCACGGCCATCGTGAACGACGCGCACAGCCCCACCCGCGGGTCGACGCCGGCGATGATCGAGAACGAGATCGCCTCGGGGATCAGCGCGAGCGCCACGACGAGCCCGCCGAGCACCTCCACCCGCGCCACCTTCGGCGACAACCACGCCGGCCGGGCCATTCGGAACACCTTCGGCACGCCACACGCCCTGACTCGTTCGGACGCGCCGCCGACGCGCCTGGGGTTGCACCCCCGGCTTCTCCAGTCTGGCGGCCACTGCGGGGCGCCGCCCAGCTCGCCCGGGGAGCGGCCGCCCTCGGTGGCGACTCGGGGTTCGACGTTAGATCAGCGTGAACCGGGTGGTCGCGACCTCCCTGGTCGAGTGCGGCGGGGATCACCTCACGGTGGGTGGCCGGTCTAGGCATGGGGTCTTCCGTTGTGAGCTTCTGCAGCCAAGACAAGAGGGCCTCGCGGGGCGTGTTGCGTTGGGTGCGGGTTCTCGGGCCTCGCGGGGCGTGTTGCGTTGGGGGTGCACCCCGAAGCTGGATTGTGTTGACGGCCGGTGACGTGTTGTCAAGGCGGGA